>JAZSHT010000136.1:0-18751 GCA_045533435.1 Eubacteriales bacterium
ATGCAAGTTCTCAACATTAAAGAATATTTTCAAATACAAATAGAACTTTTTTATGAGATATGTGTCTGTTTTTGGTCTGTGCTTATTACGAGCCTGCGAGTAACAAGGTTCTGCGTAGCAGGTTCTTATTGCAACATCCCCAATAAGCTTTATCTTAAAGCTTTTTTACCGTAACATTTGTTACATCTATATCCCCATTTTCGCTAAACACACCTATGAATGTGCCTGTAAAGGACCTTCCGTTTACCTCGGTTGCAAGTAATGAGGCTGCACCCTTGCCAAGCTCTACAAATTCCCCATCCTTTTCATATAAGAAGGTATACCATTCATCGTTTGCTACAAGCTTAAATTTAATATTACCCTTATAGTCAATTTTTTTGCTTTCTACAATAACGCAAATATCTGCTACTTGCTTGCGTAAGCATACCTTATGTCCATCTTGCTCCTTGGTTACAAATATATCATAGTGGTAGTCGCCATTATAAAATGCGCAAAGACCTGACATTTGTTCTTCCTTAATTTCGCCTTCCAAGCTTGCAGTAGCTTCTATATCAAACTCCTCTTGGCGTAATGCAATCATTGTAGGATGTCCAAGGGGTGTTGAAAGACCATCATTTCCACCCTTTAATGTAATGCGACCATTTCCTAAGATATAATTTTCTCTTCTTGGATTGCGCAAAAATGTCCATTTTAAATTTAACCTATCACTATCAAAGCTATCGCAAAAATCACAGCTTACAGGAGTAGGCTTAGGTCCTGGAAGTGGTCCTTCCATTTCAAAGTCAATAGTGCCACAATTTCCAACCACAGGCCAACCATCCTTATCCCAAGTAAGAGGTGCTAAAAAGCTTTCTCTGCCGATATGATGAAGCTGCATATTTTTTATAGGTCTTATAGCAAGACAAACAAGCCACCAATTTCCGTTTTGGTCCTTTACAATATCTGCATGTCCTGTTGCTTGAATAGGGCCGGGGGTATCACGGTGTGAAAGAATAGGATTGTGAGGACACGCTTCATATGGACCGTAAATATTCCTTGAACGCTGCATAGTTTCCATATGACCGTATTCCGTGCCACCCTCTGCAAGCATTAAATAGTAATAGCCATTTAATTTATATATATGAGGTGCTTCAGGATATCTACCACCACAGCCATAGGAAATAACCAAGCTTTCTGTGTACTTTTCTCCCGTGAATGGATTAGCCTTGCATAAGAAAATGCAGATTTTTCCGTTATCATCAATTCCATTTGATACAAAATAACATGTGCCATCATCATCCCAAAATAGAGAGGGGTCAATTCCCCCTTGGTCAATATAGGCAGGCTCGCTCCACTTGCCGTAAATATCCTTGGTGTGTACAATGAAATTTCCACCTGTTGAAACATTGGTGGTGGTCATAAAAAACACGCCATCCTTATATCTTATGGTAGGCGCATAAATACCCCCCGACATTTCCGCATTCTCTAATGGAAGCTGAGTGTCAGATGTCAAGCAATAGTTAATTAACTCCCAATTTACAAGATTTTTACTGTGATAAATAGGCACACCGGGGAAAAACTCAAAGGTTGAGGTAACAAGATAAAAATCATCGCCCACACGGCAAATGCTTGGGTCGGGATTAAATCCCGGAATAATCGGATTTTTGTATTTCATATGCTTATCGCCTTTCAAAATTTTAGGTATATTTCAATTATACTACATATCATACGCTTTTTCAATAACCGCACTAAAAAAGAGCAGATTTAGCGTGAAAAGCTTCACGCTAAATCTGCTCTTAAATTATACGATGCCCATACAGATTTCCACAACTAATGCTACAATAACTACAAGCGCGGAAATTATAAAGCCGTGAAGCATAGGGCGAATGCCTGCTTTTTTCATGCTTGAAAATGAGGTATTAAGACCTATGGCGGAAAGTGCACACACCATCAAGAATTTGCTTATGCTCTTTGTGCTTGAAACGACCTCTTGTGGAATTGTAAAAATGCTTGCCACAATAGACATGGCAAGGAAGCCAAGAATAAACCAAGGGAAAATCCTTGAAATTTTAAAGTTGGCTTTGATTTCATCTCCGTTTTCGCTATTTGCAAGAGCTTCCTTTTTCTTAAGTCTTAATTGAATAAAAGCAAAAGCCACAACTGTTGGAATAATAGCAAGTGTTCTTGTTAATTTTACCATGGTTGCAAAATCTCCTGCCGCCTCAGAAAATGCATATCCCGTTGCAACAACCGATGATGTATCATTAACCGCCGTGCCTGCCCATATGCCAAATGCTTGGTCGCTCATGTTAAGAGCCATACCCATAATAGGGAAAAGCACAATCATAGCCATATCAAAAAGAAATGTTGCTGACATAGCATAAGCCACATCGTTATCATCTGCATCAATAGTAGGAGCTATTGCAGCAATAGCAGAGCCACCGCAAATTCCTGTGCCTGCGGAAATAAGGTTAGATAATTTCCAGTTCAAGCCTAACGCCCTGCCAATAAAATATCCACCGCCAAAGCATGTAAGAAGCGTAAAAATCATAACAACTAAGGACATTTTGCCCACATTAAGAATTGTTTTAATGTTAAGGGAAAGACCAAGAAGAATAATTGCTAATTTTAGAATTTTCTTTGATGTGAATTTAAGTCCTGCTTTAAAAATCTTAACATCCTTTAAAAAATGATTAAGCATCATACCGATAAACATAGCGATTACCGCAGAGCCGATTATATGTATAGGTAGCAAGCTTTCAAGAAAGCAAGCCACCGCTGCCACCGCCACTGATAACAGTATGCCGGGAAAAAGCTTTAGTATTTTCATA
This sequence comes from Eubacteriales bacterium, assembly GCA_045533435.1. Classification (GTDB taxonomy): domain Bacteria; phylum Bacillota; class Clostridia; order Oscillospirales; family CAG-272; genus RGIG2000. Next base: position 2,811 of record JAZSHT010000136.1, read on the forward strand.
AATAAACCTCTTAAATCTAAAGTGTCATAACATTGTAGCATAAATGAAATGCTTTTTCAAGTGTTTTTTTAGCCGCCAGCCGCCAGTGGTCAGCAGTTAGCGGTTAGCAGTTAGCGGTTAGGGGTTCGCTTCGCTCACAGGGAGTGGATTGTTATAGCCAATTTGCCGCAGGAGACTTCGTTTGTCAAACAAAAAGAGCAGTTTTCTCTGCTCCTTTGTATGTAATATTCGCTTATTTAAGCACGCTCCATTTTTGGTAATATTGGCAAACAGACATGTTGCTAAGTCTATCGCAGCGCTTAAATGGACCATTTAAGCACCAGCATTTTCCGTAAACGCTTTGGTCGGGAAGCACAACATGGCTTCCGTAAAAATTAGGTTGTCTTGGTCCTGTCCAAAACTCACAGGTGCCACAAAGCTTTTGGTATCCACTCATTTGATATTCCATAAATTTTCTCCTTAAAATTTTATTTTCTTTATTATTTTATATAAATTTTCTGCAAGCAACAGACATCCGTATTCATTTGGATGTATCTTATCACAAAAGCATTCTTCAACGCAGGGCACTAAGGTATAGCCATCAACGAAGGTAATATTATCATATTTTTCGCACTCTCTTTTAACAATTGACCTACACCAATTAAATCTTTCTCGGTCAATACCGTCATCACGCCATAAGGGAGATACTGAAATTATCTGCTTGCCTTTATATAGCTCTGTCAGTTTTTTGTAGTATTCAACCGTTGCTTTTTCGTAATTGTAAACGTCATCGGAGTTATACCAATTCGTGCCAAGAAGCGTAATAATCTTATCCGGCATAAAGTTATCAATAAGCATTAAATCATCAGGCTCGCACCTATAACCACCAATGCCTTGGTTTAGCATATTATAGCCGGTCATTCTTTGAAGCTCATTAAAGTATGAGCCGCTTGAAAATAACGAGCCAAAGCCGTTTGTAATGGAGTCTCCTATTACAAGGACCTTTTGTCCCTTGTCATTGACCGATTTGTATTTGCCGTTTATTGTGAAATTTTTAATGGAAAGCTGATAATAATTTGGCAAATAAATTGCAACCGTTTTGTTACCCTCATGCAAGGAAATTGATATTTTACCCTTCATTTGCGTTACGTAATTTACGGAGTAAAGAACGCCGTTTACAAATACGTCAAGAGATTTGCTTCTTTCACTAAGCGTGCAGTCCCCTATAAAAAGCTTATAATCAAATGAAATTTCCGTAGCATCGGTTTTAAGCTCCAAGCGAATACCACCCGAGAAATATACTCTGTTACGCCATATTTCGTTATAGCTGTCTTTTCTTATTAAATCAAGCTGATTTTTGCCAAATCTGAATGGGATTAAATATCCACGCTCGTTTTCAAAATAGCAAGCTCCCTTTATAAGTCTCTTTAATGAATTTGACGATAATTTCATAACGCCCCCATAAATAATTTACTAATAACATTTTACCACTAAATTAAGAAATTTTCAACTATTAAAAAATTCAAAAAACTATTGTTTTTTTACTTAATATATGGTATCATAACCATACTAAGAAAATGAAAAGGAGCTAAGATGCGTAGCTGTAACCTAAAAACAACAATACATTTTGAAGGCAATGCCCTTGTGCGACTTTCCAAGCTTGAATATAAAAAGGTATTTATTATTGCCGACCCATTTATCGTTTCAAGTGGACTTATAAATGCTGTAACAAAGCATTTAAGCTCAGCTAATATTGAATATAAAATTTATTCCGATGTTGTGCCTGACCCGACCATTGACAAGGTGGTTAGTGGAGTTACTGCACTTGTTCGTGAAAAGTCCCCTTGCATTATTGCAGTTGGCGGTGGCTCTGCTATTGACCTTGCAAAGTGCGTAAAGCTTTTTGCTCGCAATTTGCACCCTGACTATGCACCACACTTTATTGCAATTCCAACCACAAGTGGTACAGGTAGCGAGGTAACCTCATTTGCAGTTGTAACCGATACAAAGAAAAATGTAAAGCATGCTTTAGTTGATGATTTTATACTTCCAAACGAAGCAATTTTAGATGTTGAAATGGTAAAAAGCGTTCCTGCTACTGTTACTGCCGATACAGGACTTGATGTGTTAGCACACGCCCTTGAAGCATATGTTAGCACAGAGGCTGACTACTTCTCTGATATGTACGCGGAAAAGGCAACATCACTTTGCAAGCACTATCTTGTGCGCTCATATAACTATCCAAAGACTCACGAAAATAAAGCAAGAGAAAAAATGCATATCGCCTCATGCTTGGCGGGTATTGCATTTAACTCTGTATCCCTTGGTATTTGCCACAGTATTGCACATCAATTAGGCGCACAATTCCATATCCCCCACGGTAGAGCCAACGCTATTGTGTTACCTGATGTTATCGGCTTTAACTCGGGAATTGCGGAAAATACATTCTTTATTAAGGACCCAAATCCTTGCGTATCAAAGTATGCAAATATGTCTCGCCGTATCGGTCTTATCGGCTATGATGATGTTGCTTGCGTAAAGGCTCTTGCATACTATATCCGTTCAATGCAGGTTGAAATGGGTATGCCAATCTGCGTCCACGATGCTGTTCCTAATCTTACATATGAGCAGTATGCATCAAAATTTGATGCAATGGCAGAAGCGGCACTTCTTGACACATGCACAAAAACAAACCCAAGAAAGCCAACCAAAAAGGATATTATCGGAATTCTCAAAAAAATTTGGAATAACGACATTAACCCCCAAGACTAAAAAAAGGACAGAGCAAACGCTCTGTCCTTTTTGTTATTCTCTACACCATAGGTGCTTTCTTTACGCTACGCGTAACTTCACTTTGTGATAGCAAGCTTCACTACCCGCTAACCGCTAACAGCTGTGAGCGAAGCGAACCACTGACCGCTGACTGCTACCCGCTAACCGCTCACATATCTGCTTCGCAGAGTGATATGGCGTACAATGTACGCGTGATATGACCACGCTTCGCACGGTCGTGATATGCTTAAACTATGTTTAAGCGCGATATTCCGCCAAAGGCGGAGCGATATGCACCTTTGGTGCGCGCTGGCGGCTGACCGCTAACCGCTAACAGCTGTGAGCGAAGCGAACCACTGACCGCTGACCGCTGACATAGCCTCCCTTGTGTAAAGTAAGGGGGGATTCCCCTTCTAGGGGAAATGTCGCAAAGCGACAAAAGGGTACCGCCTCGGCAAAAGGACGGAATGCGGTGGAAGGATTGTCCTTTCGCTGACTGCTGTTTGCGAAGCAAACCTATTATTTTTTGAAATATCTATTGAGAAGTCCCTCGAATGCTTTGCCGTGTCTTGCTTTAGTGTGGGGGTGGGTAAGATTTGCACTTACCTGTAAATTGAATTTACCTATCCCAGCTACGCTGTCATCCCCCATATGTAAAGCAATTATTTCTTGAAGTATCTGTTGAGTAAACCTTCAAATGCCTTTCCGTGTCTTGCCTCATCTCTTGCCATTTCGTGAACGGTGTCGTGGATTGCGTCAAGGTTGAGCTCCTTTGCTCTCTTTGCAAGGTCAAACTTGCCCATTGTTGCGCCGTTTTCTGCTTCAACTCTCATTTCAAGGTTCTTCTTTGTTGAGTCTGATACAACCTCGCCAAGAAGCTCTGCGAATTTAGCAGCATGCTCTGCTTCCTCGTAAGCTGCCTTTTCCCAATATAAACCGATTTCTGGATAGCCTTCTCTGTGAGCAACTCTTGCCATTGCAAGGTACATACCAACCTCTGTGCATTCGCCCATATAGTTAGCGCGAAGGTCCATAATGATGTCCTCTGGAGCGCCCTGCGCAACACCTACAACATGCTCTGCAGCCCAATAACGATTTTCCTCTGCAACCTCATTGAACTTTTCTGCAGGAACCTTACATTGTGGGCATCTTTCTGGTGCGCTGTCTCCCTCGTGAACATAACCGCAAACTGAACAAACAAACTTTTTCATAACTTTTAACTCCTTATGTTAAATAAATTCTTACTTTTTTAATTTCGCTATTTTGATTGACACTTAGCGCAAGTGCCGTAATATATAACTCTTTCGCTGTCAACTGAAAAGCCCGCATTTATTATTGAAGTTCTTTTTTCAAGCTCAATAGGAAAATCGTAAATTTCCTTGCATCCGCTACACACAAAATGCGCATGGTCCTCAATAAATCCATCATAATAAATGCACTTATCAACGGCTTCAACGGAAATGATTTCCTTCTGCTCCAATAAATTGTTGAGATTTCTGTAAACAGTACCAAGACTTATATTGGGAATTACTTTTCGGACAGCATCGTAGATTTGCACAGCACTACAATGATGTCTCTTTGAACGAAGAAACTTAAGTATCTCTGTCCTCTGTGTTGTGTTTCTCATACCTGTTGTATCCTTTCTGTAACTCGGTAATCCTTATCAGTAATGATTACTATTATCATTATACACATCAAAGCACCATTTGTCAATACCTTTTTTGAAAATTTTTTTGAAAAAAATTTGGCAATCATGCATTTGCTAAATCTCTATAAAAACAGATTTAAAATGATGATAAATTTCCAATATTTTCCAATTATAACAAAAATAACTGCCTTGCGAGTGCAAGACAGTTGTTTTTTATTTAAATAATGCTTCTACAAGAAGGGGCATGACCTTGCTCATTCCAAACGCGCAAAGCACGGCTAATGCGATAAAGATAAGCAAAATGTACCACTTTTCCCCCTTGCCGAAGGTGGCTTCTGCCTTGGATTTTTTGTTCTCGGGGATATAAAAGAGCGCATTTTCATAGTCAATAGCGGTCTTATTGCCTACGGCTATTGTGGGAAGATTTCCGCCAACCACAGACACTACATTCCTTAGCGATGAGCCATCGCGAATAGCTATCATAAGGAGCTTTCTATATAGAAAGCCTGCATCTCGTAAGGAAATTGCATTTTCCTCGCCGATTGCCCCCTTAGAAAGCAATTCTCTTACAAATGGTCCTTGAATGGCTTTTGAAAGAAAGCTGCCAACGAAGCCAAGGCAAACGCCTATGCAAATGCCCCATATAATAAGCTCTGTTGAATCGTTTTGAAGCGCGGTTAAATACATGTTAGTTTTCCTCTGTAATAGCCTTGCCACAAAGCTTAACTAGGATTTCCTCAAGGTCCTCATTGTCAACATATTCTATCTCAATGGACTTCGTTTTGCCCTTGTTTTTAATCTTAATCATCTTACCGGTTAAGGACATAGCTCTTCTTTCAAGGTCCTTGGCGTAGTCAACAACAAGGTCGTCGGTTTTATCCTCTTCTTCCTTATTATTTATAGCCTTGTCGTAAAGCTTGTTCATTTTCTTCACTAAATCCTCGGTATCTCTTACTGTTAATGAGCGAATCAGTATCTTGTGAGCGGTATCTACGATAACATCCTTATCCTTTAAGCCAAGTAAAGCTCTTGCATGGCCTGCTGAAATGTCCTGTGCTTGAAGCATTTCAAGAACTTCCTCGGGCAAATCAAGCAATCTCATTGTGTTTGCAATAGCACTTCTCGACTTTCCTACCTTTGAAGCGACTTCTTCCTGAGTTAGGCTGTACTGTGTCATAAGTGAACGGTATGCTTGTGCTTCTTCGTATGGATTTAAATCTTCTCTTTGAATGTTTTCAATAATTGCAAGCTCAGCAGCCTTTAAAGCATCTGCATCAATGATAATTGCAGGAATTTCTGTAAGTCCTGCAAGCTTTGATGCTCTCCATCTACGCTCGCCGGCAATGATTTGGTAAAATCCACCGCCAACCTCTCTTACAATAATAGGTTGAATTAAACCGTGTTGTTTAATTGATTCTGCAAGCTGATTTAATGCTTCCTCATCAAAATATTTTCTTGGCTGATCCTTTTTTGGCTCAATATCTATAATGTTAAGCGTTTGTACGCCTTCATTTTTTACTGTTGATTCAATATAATTCTCTGCAAAAATTGAATCTAAACCTTTTCCTAAACCTTTTTTCATAAATCTTTCCTTTCTTACGGACTTTACAGGCTGGTGAAACCGAAAAGCAAAATGTATGGTTCCTTTTGTACGCCGATACGATATCGAACCTTTTAAGGAAGGAATTTTCCCTTTGGGAGAAATTCCGTTTTTGCTTTTCTATTTACGAATACGGCGACCATTGGGGTCCCCGTTAAAATCTGTTAAGATTTTTGGGGAATGGTATTCCGTACCAAGTACGCATACGCGAACCCCCTAAACTCATTCTTCGTTTTGGGGAACCCCTAGACGCTTCGTATTCGAAAATTTTCCCTCACCCTCTAAAGCCCTTTGCTTTATTTTGTTTTCTGTGCGGACTTTACACGCTATTAAAATTAAACCAAAAAGTAATTTCTATACCGTAAAAAGCCCTGCTCGTGTCTTTCCGTGTTTTTCTTAATTTGAAAATCCTTTAAAATAAGGCATCTTGGGACATGAAAGCTTTCCCTATCCCCTATATCCTATTCCCTATCCCCTGATTTAATATCCTTCGGTTCTTGTAACGATTTCCTTTGCAACCTTTTCATATTCTAGGCTACCCTTTGAATATTTTGCATAATATTTTATAGGCTCGCCGAAGCTTGGTGCTTCTGAAAGCGTTACTGAACGGGAAATTTTTGTATCAAATAGCTGATAACTGTAATATTTATTTAATTCTTCTAATACCTGAGATGATAATTTATATCTAGAATTAAACATTGTAATTAAAATACCTGTGATATTTAAGCGTGGATTATAGCGTTGTCTTACTGATTTAAATGTCATCATAAGCTGTGAAAGTCCCTCTAATGCGAAATATTCGCATTGAATTGGAACAACTAACCCTTGGCTTGCAGCTAAAGCGTTGATTGTAATAATGCCGAGCGATGGCGGACAATCTATAATAACATAATCAAAATCGCTTGATTTTTCAAGCTCCTCTAAAGCTCCCTTTAAAAAATATTCTCTTTTTTCCTCTGTTGCAAGCTCTAATTCTGCGGCAGCTAATGACATATTTGATGGCATAACTGACAAATTTGCGAATTCTGTCTTAATAATCGCCTTGCTTGGAGCGCAATTTTTAGTCAAAACATCATATGATGAATACTTTATGGTGTTTTTAGCAATGCCAACTCCACTTGTTGAGCTTCCCTGTGGGTCTAAGTCAATCAAAAGAGTTTTCTTACCTAAACCGCCTAAGCAAGCGGCACAGTTAACTGCCGATGTTGTTTTTCCCACTCCGCCCTTTTGGTTTGCAAATGAAATTATATGCACGGTGTTATCCTTTCTTTATGTATATCTAACCTTTACACTAAAATTATATCATGAAAATATCATAAAATCAATATAAAAATCCACTTTCCATGAATTTTAAGCAGTCAGCCGTCAGCGGTCAGCGGTCAATGGTTCGCTACGCTCACAGCCGATAGCAGTCAGCCGTTAGCGGTTAGCGAGATTAGATAAGCGATTTAATCCGAATCACAAAATAATGCAATGCCCAAACGTTTCACGTGAATCATAAAAAGCCCTAAAAATATCGCAAAAATCACTTTCAAAATAATTATTAAAAACAATGTTGAGTATTATTTGCTCTTTGTTTTTAAGAATAAAATTTCAACTAAATTTTGCCCAAAAAATCAATGTTTCACGTGAAACAACACAACTACGCCGAGCTCTATTTTGAGAACTTGCATATAGCTAATTTTGCTAACTGACTGCTAACGGCTAGCGGCTAATGGCTTAAAGAAACGTTTCACGTGAAACAAACGCTAACGCCAGATTTTATTTTGAAAACTTGCGTTTAGCTAATTTTGCTAACCGCTAACTGCTAACGGCTAACGGCTTGAAGAAATGTTTCACGTGAAACAAAAAACCGCCAATTTTGGCGGTTTTTGGTTATTCTACTGTTATCTCGCTGATTTTTGGTACTAAAATAGTTAATTCTGTGAAGTCATCGCCCTCTACTCTACGGCTTTTGATTTCTATTCCGCTGTTCTTGATGGTATCTATTGCACGGTTTATGGCAGAGTAGAATGAGCTTACTGACTTATATGTACGCTTATCTTGCTTTTGTGCGGTAATTTCTTGACTTAAATGACCCTCTATAAGCTCCTCTGAGGCACTTACATTTAAACGCTCGTTTACTATTCTGCCAAGCAGCTTTGCCCTTAAAACGGGGTCTAAAACTCGTAATAACGCCCTTGCATGACGCTCTGTTAGGTTGTTTTTAAGGATTATCTCCCTTTCACTTGCGCTATATCTTAGTAATCTAAGCTTATTTGCTACAAATGATTGGCTATTTGAAAGCTTAGCGGCTATTTGCTCTTGGGTTAGTCCGTATGTATCAATTAATGCTTCTATTGCCTCTGCTTGCTCAAAAATATTCAAATCCTCTCTTATAAGGTTTTCTATTATTGATATTTCGGCTGATTTTTCTTCATTTATGGCTATTATTATGCAAGGCACATGGCTAATTCCTAGCTCCTTTGCAGCCCTTAGTCGCCTTTCTCCCGCCACTAATTCATAGCTTTCTCCTAACCTTCTTACGGTTAATGGTTGTATTATTCCGTATTGATTTATACTATCTGCTAGCCTTAAAATGCTTTCTTCATTAAATACCTTTCTTGGTTGATTGGGGTTTGGCACTATTTTTGTAATTTCAATTTGCTGAACCTCTTGATTTTCTACTACCTTTTGTTGATTTGACATCCTTTTCTCCTTTACTTTCTTGATTTTTACCAAAATATGTAAATTTTACATTTCCCATCACTCCCTTACTATTTACGATTATTTTAGCATGCGAATATATCCTATAATGTCGCAATGTGCTGTCAATATATCATATTTATGGCTTTATATGCACTAAATAAGCAAAAAATCATAAATAAATGGAAAAATATGTAAAAATATTAAGTCGTTAAATGCATATACTAAAAATAAAAAAGTGAGGAATCCTTTAATGTTTGACTTTTTTAAAAGATATAGAAGTAATCCGAAAAGAACTGTCATAACCATGAAAACAAAACGCTCATTTTACCTTTTGAAACGCAAGGATTTTGCGAGTAGCGGTGCGCAAAGCTCTGCTTTTGGCATATCAAATAATACTGTAAATACGCTTGATGAAGGACCAAAAAATATTCCTTCTAACTGTGATAGCTATACCTTGGAGCGCGACAAATGCATCACAAATGAAGCTCAATTTGCTTTTAAATCTAAAGAAAATATCTGTAATTTAGATGATTGCTGCGCTGATGATTTTGTTCTTGAGAGCTCGGAAGCGAATACGAATTTTAAAGCTAACTGCAATACAAAAAATGATAATAAACAATCAAAATTAGCTGGTTGCAAAATGATAAAACACAAAGAAAAGAAAACTAGAGGGGCGCTTGTTTGTGAGAAAGAATGGCGTGTATTGTTATGCGATTTAGTGGCTGCTATGGTTGTGATGGTATCTATAATTTGCCTAATGATAAAGCTAAAAAGACTAAATAGAGAAGAATAAGAAAATTGTTCGTGCCTGTTGGGCTCTTATCTGACCTTTTTGTCTCGAATGGGCTCTTTTGGCTAGGTTTTCTTTAAATTGCGTGTAAAATTATTGCAAGAAGCCAAAACTCTTTTAAAACAGCCTTATTTTGCCTGCCATAATGCAAATTATGCGCTTTAATAACACGAAAGTAGAGTGTAAGGCTTTTCCGCATAAATTGCACAAAAGCAGCTTGAAATGGCTTAAAAAGGCTTGATTTGCGCTTTTAAATCTGATATAAAAGCTTGAAATATCTAGTTTTAGGTTTAAGCGGTTAAATAAGTCGCGAATTTTGCTTAACACATCTTGATTTGTTTTGATTTCTCTTGCTTATAGATAAAAGTTGCATATAATATCTACATTTTGATTTGAAATGGCTGATTTTGTGGCTATTTTGCGCGATTTGACCGGATTTAGCGCTCATAATAGAGGAAATTATACAAGCTGAAAGAAAATTCATTAAAAAGTGTTGTAAATCCTTGATTTTACGCTGTTTTTTAAATCGAATATGCTATTTTACAGACACAGGGTTAACTAAAATTAAAATTTGATACTGTTGTATAATTATACAGTTAATATGTATAAATATGCAAATAACAAATTTAATCATAATTTGAATTACAGACACAGGGTCAACCGAAATGAAAAAATGTAAGAAATTTAAGACTTTGAAATTCTGAATAAAATTTCAAAAAAGAAAAGGCGGTCCGTATGGGCTGCCCTTTCCTATTTAAGCCTTGTGCTTAATTGATTTGAGATGTGAAAGCTGGTTATTTATCTTGCTTGGCGCGTACAAATTGTTTTTTTATGCTGATTAGGCGAGAAATGAGGCTGTTTAAGACCTTTATCTAAGTTTTATGCGTAATTTATCCAATTTAAGTTATAATGCGCTTAAATCGCCTTATTTCAACCTGTGTGCGTATCTAGTTACGCGTACTTTACATTGATGTTGATGATTTCCTTCGGTCTTACAACCTTGCCATCAAAAAGAACATAGCCCTTAACGGCGTCAGCAAATGTCTTTTCTGGGCGATATGCTTCTGTGTGAGTAAGTGGGTTAACAAAGGCGATAGCTCTCTTTGAGCGAATCATGATGTTGTCAACCGCGCCATCCTCAGTTCTTGCTACATTGTTTGAAAGCTTTACTGTTACATTGCCGTACATTGCAACCTTGCCGTTTTTAAGGAAGTCGCTATTGTCGGTATCCTTTGAGGTGTATGCCTGCTTGAAGAGCTTATAGAAGCGTGGAGATACAGTTACTGTAATGCCTGATGCCATCGGCACATCATTCTCCTGAAGCTTCATGATTGCTGTGTCAAGAATGTCAAGCACGTTGTCCTTTGTTAATACGGTTGCGGTATCGGTAAGCTTCTCTACATCCTGGCTAGTTGCCATTGATGAGATGTATCTGTCCATTTCAAGTGCAAGACCCTCGCTTGTTTCAGCTGAAAGCGCATCCATAAGACCGCCAACCGCCTGCGCCTTGTCAATGTCTCCAACCATATAGTTGAAATATCTGATTTGGTTGATGCCTAAGATTACAGAGGTGTCCTCGATTTCCTCGGCTGAGTCAATCTCGCCTGACGCGTTTGCGCGGTCAAGTGTTTTAATTGTTGGCTTGCCAACGCCTAAAATATGTACGCTGTCTCCTTTTGAGGACACAAGACCCTCGTATTGTCTGTTGCAGTCCTCAACGAAGACGCAAGCTCTTTCAAGCTCTCTGTTAATTGTTTCTGCCCATACTGATGGGATAAAATTTGTATATGCCATAATGTTTTCCTTTCTTTGTTGGTTCATTCCCGATGGGATATGACCATGTAGTTTTTCTTTGCGCCAAGCAAGAAGCATACTACCAGCTAATTTGACTTTGTCTTATTAAATCGTAATTTTGCTTAATTTCCTCGGGGGACATTGCTTTTACCTGCTCCTTGGTAAAATAAGATTTGCTTGCACTCTGTGAGCTTGATAATGACCCTGAGGAGCTTTCAGCGTTGAAGGCTCGCGATTTTTCCTGTAAAATCGCATCGTTTGCTATAATATTAGCGAATTTACAGTATGTAGCGTAAACAACGCTAAGCTGCTTGTTTTCCTTTCCCTCTGCAAATAGCCTCAAGCTTTCGTTGGAGAGAAGACGCTCTTTGCTAATGTTCGGGTATATTATAGAGAAATCGCCAAAATCTCGTTCAATTTGGCTCTCGTAGGTTAAAATAACCTTGTCTTCGCCCGTGCTTTCTTTACTCTCGCCTATATTTTCATTAGATTTGCTTGCATTTTCATTGCTTGCAGCATCCTTTTCCTGGGAGCAATCGGTTTTACATGCGCTTGAGGCGGCTTTGTCATCATCTGCGCTATTAGCTGATAAATTCACGGTGCTTGCAGGCAAAATACTGCTATTTTCTTGAAAATCGGATGATTTTTCGGTGCTTTTGTTAGTTACACCTGAAGAAAGCTGATTTTTATTTGATTTTTCATCAGTTTTTGTGGAATTATCCACACAGGGTGGGGAAAATTCCTTTAAATTTTCTGTTTTATTTTGCATAAATTTCCTTTCTCAAAAATGTTAAATTGCAGACACAGGGTCAACCGTTTTACAAAAAATTCAATAATAAATTCCATGCTAAATTTTAGTTGACTTATCAACAAAATATAACAAATTTAATTAAATTTGAACATCTAATTTTGATGATTTTAATTCCGAAAGCTCTTTTCTCAATCGTTCAAGCTCAGAATTTTTTTCAGCCTCAATTTGCTTTAAAAGCTCCGATTTATTTATAAGAGCAGAGTCGGGATATGCTTTAATATAAGCTTCAATAGAGATTTTTCCGCTGCTTAAGCAGCTATCAAGCATGCTAATTACAGATGCGCTTGAATAATTTGAACCGCCATAGGCTTCTACTGAAACATCAAAGATTGCATTTTCATAGTCCTTTGAGGTAAAGAAATCAAAAATTTCCTTTTCGCTTCCATCTTGATTAACAGCTTTAACAAATTGCTTCTTATAATAATATAGCTTCATAAACTGAGCTATAACAAGAGCCTGCTTGCGCTTTACCTCCCAAAATTGAGAGCGTAGCTCCTCAATAGGCAACTGGGCTTGAGCCTGAAGCTGAGCTATTGCAACACCGGACATGTTGGACCATTGTAGGTCGCCGCCCATAATGGCGGTAACTCCGCTTGAGCTTTTTGTCATTTCAATTATATTGTCTGTTATTGACATTGGCACGGAGCTTAATGGCTGCTCTTGCATGCGCTTAATGCCATTGCCCGTTCCGGAATGGTCAATAAGCACTTGACCGGGAACATTTGAAATTTTTTGACCCTTTAGCGCATTTGGCAAAGCAATATATTTGCCCCATGCACATTCCTGAGCGTTAAGTAGGCTCATCGCAATATTGAAATTGATTGACTTTTGATTTGGGATAATCCCCTCAATTTCGCTAATTCCGTAAATTGAGCCATCGCGCTTTTCATAAAAGCCGCAAACGATAGGATACAGTCCCGCTCGTACAGGTCTTTTTGTCTCTGCTTGGTTTTGACCATCAGACTTTTCAGTATTTACATCTATTTTGGCGGGTGCTATCTTAAATGGCTCCTTGATGATTTGAGTTTTCGTGCCTCTTTCTAAATATACCTCGCCATCAATCCTGAAATAGCGAGTAAGCACGGTAACTGAGCCATCTTGATTTTTGTCCGACCTTAGCATATCCTCAGTAACATTGCTGTCCGATAGAGAAAGCGCCTCACTTACATCAAGGTGTGATGCAATCAAAATCCATTTTTGCTTTTGCTCATCATAAATTGATGGATTTGAAAAGAAAATATTTAAGGGGTCAATTAGCTCACATCTTACACCGCCATCCATAATGCCGTTTAGGTCTATGGCGTTTTTGTCCCAATAATAATGGTAGAAGTAAGAGCCCTTCTTTACGCCATCATCAATAGCTAGCTTGTCAAGTGCATCCTGTCCAAGCTCCTTGAAAATTGACTCAGCAAAGGAATTAAATTTTGAAACATCAACACATTGAGTGTAGCTTTTAAATACTGTTTTAACAGGCGTTGACAAAATCGCCGCCTTTTTGCTTCGGCAAATTTGCTTTACAATGTTAATAACAGGTCTTGGCAAATTTTTGGTGCTTTCTGTGGGAGCAGGCCATTGCCTACCCTCAAAAAAATCAATGGCTTGTGGAATTGATTGGCTTATGCCGATTTTTGCTTGATAGGATAGACCATTTTTATACATTTTATAAAGATGCGTTTCACGTTCTATCTCTTTTTGCCATTGAGCCACTCATCAATCACCTCCTTGTAGTCAGACATGTCAGCCTCAGAAATATTTGTGCTTTTTATGCTCTCTAAGGCTTTTTCAATATGGGAAACTCTTTTTTCAAGCTCCCGTATTTTTTTAAATATGTTTATCATTTTACCACTCCATAAATGAATTTTCAGGGGAAAGAGAAGAGAAGTTTTTAGATAAAAAGTCCGAGGATGTGTCTATAACTTGCATATTATGGTCATAATCAATAGATATGTACCTTGCAATAGCGCTAGCTAATACCAAATCATCATGAGCGCCATCACATGCACCACTTTTGCCGTCATTTCGCTTTATGAAGGTTGTCATTTCAATAAGTGTTTGACGGTCAGTTTCAAGTCTGACATTTTCCCTCATTACAGACACAAGGTTAGATATAATTATAGGTCTTGTAACTGAGGTAGTTATAAAGCCATAATGCTTGTCCGTAACATCGCCAAAGGTTGACATGGTCCTTGACACATATAAATTTTCGTAGCCTAATGACCTTAAATGCCTCACAGGGTGTGTGGAATAGTTGGTTTCTACGCCGATTAGTGCATCATTGTAGAATTTTCCGAGGCAGTAAAGCTGTTCGGCAAACAAATCCTCATCAATGTATTGCTTTCTTAATGTTGCAACACATCTTGAGCTTATATTGTCAATAACCTTAGCGGTAAAGAAGTCCTTACCTGTGCCGGCAGTATCTGCGCCAATAACATATGGCTTTTTTAATATTTGCGAGCCATTATTTTGACAGTATGGCATATCAACTATTGAAATAAAGCCCGAGGGAGTGTCCATAAAGCGTATATTTTCAAGGGTGTAGGTGCAGCCTAGCAGCTTCCCATCAGGGGAGATAACGGGATGCGCTATTTTGTCATATTCAAACACGCCAATTCTTGATTTTACATCAAAAACGCTTAAATATTCGCTTATTTCATCCTTGTTAAAGACACAGCTGCCGCTAGAAACAAATGCTTCCTCAGGCGAGCAGGGATATTCTTGCTTTATTGATGACTTGTCAATATAGGAAGAATATTTTTTTGCATACCAAGTACGCTGCTCGCGACTAAGACCAAGCTGTTTAAGGCTTTCAAGCCTTTTAGTGAGCCATGTGTCTGTATTTTCAAGATATTCATACTCATTTGACACATATTCAGGAGTTTTCCACCATTCATAGAATAGGTTATGACAGGACTTTAAATCCCAAAGCGATTTGGCTTCGTTAAAGCCGTTGGCGGTGGTTTCGTAAATGCAAAGCGCATCGGAAATTGCCGCCTCTTGAATTGACTTTTGCAAATCTGCCAAGGGACAGTTGAAAAACGCCACCTCTGAATAATGGATAAAGGAAAGCGTTCTGCTTCTGCCTACATTAGATGTAGCTGATGCAATTCGCCAAGAGGAGTTCAGCTTATCAAAAAACAACTCATTTACTGAATTGAATTTTTCCGTTGGCTTTAATCTTTCAGGCAAATTAGAGTAAATCATTTTCGCCTTGTCAACAAAAATCGCCTTGGTGTTGTCATCTCTGTCTGCAAGAGTGAAGCCCGAAAAGTTTCTTCTCACAATGGCGTAGGATAGCTGAATGGCGGTAATTACTGTTGTAAAGCCCTGCTGCCTGCCCTTTAGCACGAAAAATGGCTTTGATGTGCCAAGGCTCTCAATTTTACCAATAAAATCCTTTTGCACCTCGTTTAAAAAGAATGGGACAGTTCTTTTGTTTTTGTCAACGATGGTAAAGCAGCATTCTATTAGTAAATAAGGCTTTTTAATAATTTCGCATCGTAGCTCCTCGCTATCAAGAATTTTATCCGCAATAGCTTCCACTAAAATGCGGTCATATTCAATGTCGTGCTTTTCTTGCCAACGATTTTTCCTTTTGTCAATTAAATCTTGAATGGTCATTTTTCGCTCCCTTCGGTCGCTTAAGAGTGGTCAGTGGAAGAACAATCCTTCCACCACATTCCGTCCTCTTGCCGAGGCGGTACCCTTTTGTCGCTTTGCGACATTTCCCCTAAAAGGGGAATCCCCCCCTTCCTTTACACAAGGAAGGCTGAGTCAGTGGTCAGTAGTTACCTGTGTGGTTTTCGCTAAATTTGCGGGTATTTTCATTCTCTTGTTCCCCTGTAACTCTATTATTGCATAA
>JAZSHT010000129.1:0-6918 GCA_045533435.1 Eubacteriales bacterium
TAAAAAACATAGAAACACTTTTGCTTGAATCCAATGAAAAAGCCCACGAGGACTCAAAATGCATAGATTGCAAGGAAGACGCCGCTAAGGTAAAGGGCGGCAGATGGATTAAGCAAAGCGAAATTCCAACGCTAGATGAAATCGGACAGCCTGTTTATATGGATGAAGAAAATGTACTTCTTTATCCCCTTTCACACGATCTTATAATCGGCTCAACAGGCTCAGGAAAAACATCCGTTCTTTACGATAATTCAATAGACTTTTATTCTAAGCTCAAAAAGGATAAGCGCCCATCATTTATGGTTATGGACCTTAAAGGCGAAATGTATATGCGCCACACTAAAAAGCTTGAGGAAGCAGGCTATAAGGTAAGAGTTATAGATATGAGAAATCCCTTTTTCTCATCAAGCTATAATCCATTTTCCACAATCTTTGATTACCATGTGGAATGCTGCGAAATCAAAAAAGCAATAGAAAACGGCAAAATCGGTAAAACATATAGAGGCGTTCAGTACGAAAGCGTATCCCAAGCAAATAGCATCGCTCTTGCAAGATACTTTGAGCTAAAGGACTCCATTGATAGATATATAAACGAGCTTGCAGAAATAATTGTAGTAAATACCGACCCTAAAAACCTTAGCTGGACAGAGGGCGGAAGAAGCTGCCTTAAAGCAATAATCTATACAATGCTTCGCGATTATGAAAACAAGGACCTTGGCATGACTAAGGAAAAGTTTACTCTTAATAATGTTGCAAGAGTATCCTTTACAACTGAGGATGGCTACGAGCTTTTAATTAAATGGTTAAGAAGAGCAGATGATATTGCAGTAGTTGCAGGCGCATTAGGCGCATGCTACGATATTAAAGCACAGGTTACCCGTGATGGTTATACATCAAGCCTTAACGCTGAGCTTAATAAGTATTCATCTGTTTCAATCTCAGCATTAACCGCAAAGAGCGATGTGCTAGTTTCTGAAATCGCAGAATGTACTGATGATTACGCAATTTTCTTAATTACAGACAGCCGTTCACAAATCACAAATAATATCGCCATGATGTTTATGAATGATTTAATCAACACTCTTTCCGAAAAGGCTGACAAGAATCCAACTCGCTGTCTTGATAAGGACTTTATTATCCTTGCCGATGAAATGGGCAATTTACCTCAGGTCCCAGGCATGAGCAATAAAATCTCAACACTTCGTTCCCGTAAAATTTGGATGCATATGTCCGTTCAATCACTTGAGCAGCTTGATCAGGTATATGGCGAAAAGGTAGCCGCAACAATTCTTGATAACTGCGATGTTCATATGTTCCTTGGCTGTAATAACCAATTATCTAAAAAGAGATTTGCCGAATCCATGGGCGAAAAGGAAGGACTTATCATGTCCGCCAATATCGGTAACTCAGGCGTTGCTCAAATGACAGTCCAAACTCATAGTATTCCAGTTGTAAGAAAGAGCGATTTAGACGAGCTTCAGCTAGGAGAATTCTATGTAAGATCAAGAGTATCATCAAATCTTAAATCCTCAATGATTCCATTCTTTAACAGAACAGATGTAAAGAGAGATGAAAAGACATATGAGCTTGAATATAACGGCTTTGACCCTGAAGCAAATAGATATTATATAAAGGAAACGCTTGCGCTTGAGGGTTTAGATGATGATGATTTTTTTAGTAAGCCCGTAAGGGCGAAGAAAACCCCATCGATTGTTGAAAGCTTTAAGAAGATTATCCAAAAATACGAGGCTGAAAGCCAAAGTAAGCAGGAAGATAATATTGAAGACTATATAGACGATGGCGTTGAATTCATTACCGACATTGAAAGAGCGGTCCCACCAAGAAGCTACTTAAATAGAATGTTCTCCGATTCAAACAAAATCGCGGCACAAATCTATTACGATATTAAAGCAAACATCAAAAGAACAGATAATATTGATGATAAGGTGCTTAACTTAATCGCGTTAGGTATTCTACCAATCAAAATTCAAAGAGGATTATCAAATAACGAGGGAAGAAGCGGAGTTCTTCAAGGCGATGTGGAAAAGTGGATTCCATTCTTCAAAAAGGACTTGCTCTTTGATATCCGCCTAAAGCAGCAAGAGGGCAAGGAAGCCACATTAAAGGAGCTTGACCGCAGAATAGATGAGCTTAATGAGCTAAATTGCTTCTCGCCAAAATTCATCGATGCCTACCGCGAAGTGAAAAAGTGCATAAGCCAAATGAGCGATATTGACTTCGCAAAATATCGCCACAAAATAATCTCTCGCCTGCATTAACATCCAAGGCTATGCCTTGATTCCATACAACCTTCGGTTGATTCCATACAGCCTACGGCTGATTCCATCCAACGCTGCGCGTTGATTATAGTTAGATAATTCAATAATCAAATTTTGCTAACCGCTAGATGCTAACGGCTAACAGCTGTGAGCGTGGATTTCATGCAACCTACGGTAGATGATATACATTCCTGCGGAATGATGATATACACGCCATGCGTGATGATATGCAACCTTTGGTTGATGATATGCACAACTTCGTTGTGATTGCGACCTTGTCGCACCCCCCACCCTAAAAACCCACCCCGCCCTGCGCGCTTACCCTAAGGCCGCAGGGCTTTTTATGTGGATTTGAGTAATCAAAATCGCGTAAAAAGAGGGTAAAAACGCCGAAAATAAAAAATAAAAAATTTTTTAAAAAAATTAAAAAAAGGTATTGACAAATGAAAACCACTGTGATATAATAACACACGTCGCAAGGCAAGAGACACAAAAACGCGATGGTCGAAATGATTTGGAAGCATAGCTCAGTTGGGAGAGCATCTGCCTTACAAGCAGAGGGTCATAGGTTCGAGCCCTATTGTTTCCACCAATGTCTAGAGAGCGAACACGAAAGTGTTCGCTTATCCATGGCGGTGTAGCTCAGTTGGTTAGAGCGCCAGCCTGTCACGCTGGAGGTCAGGGGTTCGAGCCCCCTTACCGTCGCCAATTTGCCTCTGTAGCTCAGTTGGTAGAGCAGGGGACTGAAAATCCCCGTGTCGTTGGTTCGATTCCGACCGGAGGCACTTAAATATGCGGATTTAGCTCATTTGGTAGAGCGCAACCTTGCCAAGGTTGAGGTGGCGGGTTCGAGCCCCGTAATCCGCTCCAATTTGCAACATCCTCAATTATTGAGGATGTTGTTTTATTCACAAAAAGTGAATGCTCGAATAAAATTATAGTGTGGTGACGTAGCCAAGTGGTAAGGCCCCGGTCTGCAACACCGTTATCCGTCGGTTCAAATCCGACCGTCACCTCCAAAAAAGAAGCAACTTTTGTCTACCAAAAGTTGCTTCTTTTTTTATCCATTGCGAAAGCAATGGCATATCATCACGCTTTAGCGTGTATATCATCGCCGCAGGCGTATATCATCAGCCGCAGGCTGTATACTCTTTCGCAATGATGATATCCAGCCCTACGGGCTGATGATATACCGCAACAAGTTGCGGATGATATACAAGGCTTTGCCTTGATTTATTTGCGAAAGTATGATATAATTAACTCACCGATAAATAAGAGTTTGACTGATGGAGGTAACAATGAAAAAGGCATTTTCTATAATACTGTGTTTAGTTTTATTATTCTCTTTAACCTCATGTGGAAGTATTAAGAGAATAGAGCCTTTTGTATGGGGGGGTTCAAATCATAATATTGATAATTATGAGAAAAATCGTGCAAAAATTGAATATGCCAGCGACTATATGCCCGATCTTAATGAGCTGGACGGATATAACGCAATAAGTTACTCATATCAATACACTAATTTGGTATTTTTTGATTCCAATTCGATTGCTCTTTTCGTTGAATATCCTAAGGATTTATATGAAGAAAAGAAAAACGAAGTATTGGCATCGTACGATTTTCTCGAGGCGACAAAGATAAGTAAAGACGGAGAGTATTATCAATCTGCACCTGCGAAATTCGAATACGGTGGCTATGATTTTTGCACGTACGCGAACTTAACCGTTGGATATTATACCGACTGTGCCTGTAAATCCTTCGGCTTTATCGGAACAGATGATGATAAAAACAGAATAGCGTATTGTTATTTTTACGACTTTGATTTAGACACATTTGGCAGTGTCAATAGATCCGAACAGGAAATGATAACAGACTTCATCAATGACTATTTTGATTGGAACGATTTGCCCTGATTTATAAATTCCAATTGGTCGAGCAGCACAAATGGTGTACTTTTAGTCGTTCTTACTCCACTTTACACACCTTTTGGTCGCTCTTTTTGTTTATCCAAGCCGCAGGCTTGGTATATCATTGAATGTATAACTCGCCTGTGGCGAGATATACATTCGTATATCATCAAGGGCGGCTCACCGCCCTTGTATCTCATCACGCGCCAGCGTGTATTTCCCTGCGGCTTGATGATATACAACACTTCGTGTTGATGATATACCGCAACAAGTTGCGGATGATATACACGCCTTCGGCGTGATTGGGATGCGAGATTGCGTAAACATCTTGAATTTACTGCTGAAATATGGCATAATACACTTAACGAGGTGATGTTGTGGCTAAAAACTATTTATTGATATATTCGGAGCAACTTGCGACCGATATAGAATTACTTTGCCAAAATATAAAAGTGCCATCCAATACTCTTTTCCAAATTCGTAAAAGCTCAAGTAGTGTGTACGCAAATATCCGTGAAGCCAATTACGGACAGAGCAAGGCAGATATGCTTTCAAAATTTGAAATAGCTCTCAAGGAATGTAGTGAGACAGAAGGTTGGTTACAGTTGTTATTCAATACAAACGGCATTGATGAAGCAACCTATAAAAATTATCGAAATCTTTGTGGTCGTATTAGAAGAATGTTGATTGCGAGCTGTAAGACTTTGAAGGAGAACACAAAATGAAAAAAGTAAATATTCTACAACTAATAGCCTCCATCTGCTTGTTGATTGGCAGTATTATAAATTTGTTGAATCTATTGATCAAGATTCCGTTTGCACTCTATGTTTGTACAGGCCCTCTTCTCTTAATATCGGTGATCTTGTTTGGTGTTGTCATTGTCAAACAGATAAAGAACAAAAAGAAATAATTCTTATTTCCATTATTAGACACCTTTTGTTCGCAATTACCTATATTCAGACACCTTTTATTACGTTTAAGGCAAAAATTAAGCAACCCAAACGGGTTGCTTTGTTTTTTATCCAATCCAAATTTAACCTAATTTTCTTTTCCTCTTGCAAAACGCATAAAAAAATGCTACAATATATCTATAAATTTTAAAAAACAGAATGGGAGATACTTATGAAAAGATTTTTAACTCTTTTTATGGTGCTATGCTTGATTTTTGTTGCAATGTCAGTAGTATCCTGTGGCGGTAACACCGACACAAACACCGACACAAATAGCGATACCGATACAAGCGTAGATACATCAACTGATACCGGTAGTACGGTAGTTGAAAAAACCTACACAATCACCTTAAAGGACCAAGAGGGAGATATTATTAAGGATGCAAAAATCTCTATCGTTGACAAGGATGATAAGGAAATTACAACAGTAACAACAGATGCAAACGGCAAGGCAACAGTAACCGTAAGTGGCGAATGCTATGCAGATATCATTGAGCTTCCTGAGGGCTTCCTCGATGTTGCGGGCTTAACAAAGCTTGAAAATGAAAATGTTGAAATTGAAGTTCAAAACAACATTCCAAACGGCACACCATCAAGACCATTCCCTGTTGAGGATGAAAACCAAATCACATTAGAAGCAAACGGCACCGTTTACTATATTATCTATGGTGGCGGCAGAAACTTTCTCGTTGAAAATGCACAGGGCTTAGTAGTTACATACGGTCAGGATGACCCAAGAGAAGCAGATGAAGAGAACAAAATTTCCTTCAAAATGCCTTTAACTGAGGCTTCAAGCAGAGCAGTTATCGTAAAATTTGAAAACAAGTCAACCGAGAAAAAAACATACACCTTAAAGCTTTTCTCCGACAAGGGCGCACTTGATAATCCATACGATTTAGTCCTTGGCGAAAATACTAAGGTTACCGTTGAAAAGGATGCGATCGCTTACTATAAGTGGACTGCCGATAAGGATTGTATGGTTGTTGTTAATTCCGAAACACCAAATAATAGCATCTATTTCTATAATACCACAAAGTCAGTTGTATCAAATAGCACCGCAGGCTCAAATAGCACATATATTTATGCAAACGCAGGCGATGAAATTATGGTTTATGTGTCATCAACAGCACAAAATAACTATAACAAGGTAGAATTTACCGTTAATGCATACGCAAGCACAGAGGATACCCCACTTCCACTTTACAAAAACGAAAACTCATTTATGCTTCAACCAAGTCAAAGCCTAACCTTCACCGTAACACCTGACATAGCAAGCTCCATCGTTATTGAAGGTAACGTAACGGTTAACTTTAATGGTGAAGTCTTGGACGTTATTGACGGATATGTTGAATACGACGCTGACGCAAACGAAACGGTAGTGTTCACCGTAACAAGCACCAATGAAAACGCAAGAGAAGACGTATCAATCTCAATTTACGAAATCGACCACATTGAATCAGAATCATAACAAAGGAAAAATCACACCCTGTCGGGTGTGATTTTGCATTTATATATAATCCTATCGCGATTAAATCTACCGCTTGCGACAAAATTTAACCGTTTGCGAATAACATATTGACAAATTAATAATTTAGCCGAACAATTATAACAGAATTATTTTTTAATTTTAATATGTCATATATTGACATGCTTTTTTTATTGTGATATAATTAATTTGGATTTTAGTTTGCTAAAATCAATAAAATCAGCGCAAAAGCAAAAAAGGGGTTGACAGAAATGAAATACAGTGCGATAATCTCTTACAGACAGACAGACAGACAG
>JAZSHT010000067.1:0-30157 GCA_045533435.1 Eubacteriales bacterium
TCACAACCATCTTCGTAACTCATGACCAGGAAGAAGCTATGAGCATTTCTGACATGATAGTAGTTATGAAGCAAGGTGTAATTCAACAGACAGGAAAACCTCAGGAAGTTTACGACGATCCTACAAATCTTTTCGTTGCAAAATTCCTCGGCACACCACCAATCAATGTATTAAAGGGTGAGGTTCGTTCACAAAAGCTTTATATTAGCGATGTAGACGTGCTTGATGTTCCAGGTGTTGATGATAGAGAAGTGTTTGTTGGTATTAGACCAGAGGGCTTCATTGTTGATGAAAATGGAGCACTTGAATGTGAGCTTTCAAATATTGAAGTAATGGGTCGTGATGTAAGCATCGTTTCAAAGCATCCTGCTTCATTAAATCCAATTATCCGTTCTATTATAAACTCTGATCAAAATATTAGCGGAACAGAAAAGGTTCATTATTCTCTCAAATCAAATAAGGTGTTCTTGTTTGATGCCGAAACTGAAGAAAGAATTTACTTCGGTAATCAATCTGCATTAACATTGAATGAGGAGAAATAATATGGACACAAATAAGAAAACTGGAGGATGGTTTACAGAAGCTGTATTAAATACCTTCTTTAAAGAATGGGTGTGGAATACATTTTTCGTAAAATGGATTTGGAAATCCTTTTGTGTAAACCTTGTTTATAAGAAGTTTGATAAATGGAAGGCTTGGATTTATCTTGCTCCTGCAATAGTTCTTTTGCTTGTGTTTACCGTTTGGCCAATTATCAATACTGTAAGAATTGCATTTCTTGATGGTTATAGCATTCTTGGAGAGGTTGGTGGAGAGACATATAGCTTTGGTCTTTCAAACTTTTTAGACGTTCTTGATGAGTACAGTGGATTTGGAGAAGCACTTAAAAATACACTATGGCTTACATTTTTAACAGTTCCGCTCTCAACTATTCTTGCGTTGATAATTGCGGTATGTCTTAACTCAATTAAACCTTTGCAAAAATTCTTGCAAACAATTTTCTTCTTGCCTTATGTTACCAACTCTATCGCGATAGGAATGGTATTCGAGGCTATGTTTAATATCGTTGGCTTCGGCACTTCAAGTCCTTCCTTTGGTATTATTAACAATATTTTGGGAGTATTCGGTGTTGATCCAATTAACTGGATTAATATTAACTCCTCTTATTGGGCTAATATGGCGGTTATGATAATTTATATTGTTTGGAACGCTCTTCCATTTAAGATTCTTATCTTACTTGGCGGCTTACAAAGTGTAAACAAGCAATATTATGATGCTGCTAAAATAGACAGCACACCTCGTATTCGTGTATTTACAAGAATAACAGTTCCACTACTTTCTCCAATGATTGCTTATGTTGTAATTACAGGCTTCATTGGCGGATTTAAGGAATATTCAAGCATCGTTGGTATCTTCGGAGATGACATGCAGGCTGTAGGAACAGAGCACACTCTTAATACTATGGTAGGTTATATTTACGATGCGTTAGGTAATAACGAGGGCCGTGCCTCTGCTGCAGCTCTAATCCTATTTGCTATCATTTTTGTTGTCACAATGATTAATCTTCGTGTCAGCAAGAAGAAAACACACTATTAAAGGAGGTACTTTATGGCGAATCAAGCAACTATGCATGAAAAAGATCTTCAAAAGGTAACTTCCTCTCAAAGAGTTGTAAGCATTATTGTTAAAACATTGCTTTATGCATTTTTATCACTTATGGCTCTAATTGTTGTTTTCCCTTTTTATTGGATGATTATTTCATCTCTTAAGAGCATAACCGAATATCGTTTACCAATTCCAACACTTTTTCCAAAAGAAATTATGTGGCATAACTACATAGAGGCGTTTTCAGCGGCAAATCTTGATAGATTGTTCTTAAATACCGTATATGTAGGTGTGGTTTCAACACTTCTTTCATTGGTTATCACGGTGTTATGTGCATTCGCATTTGCAAGACTTGAGTTCAAGGGCAAAAATGCACTTTTCGCTGCACTTCTTGGTACTATGATGATTCCTGGTGAACTTTTCACTATTACAAACTTTATTACAGTAAATAACTTTGGTTGGATAGATACTTACACTGTACTTATCGTACCATTCCTTGTTAGTATCTTCTATATTTATTTGTTAAGACAAAACTTCTTACAAATTCCAAACGAACTTTACCTTGCCGCAAAGGTAGATGGTACAAGTGACTTAAAGTATTTGTGGAAGGTTATGATTCCACTTTCGCTCCCAACGCTTATTTCTATTACAATACTTAAGATGATGGGTGCATGGAACTCATATGTTTGGCCAAGACTTGTTACAACATCAGACGAAATGAGACTTATTACAAACGGTCTTCGTGATGCCTTCACAGATATGTCAGGTCAAGCTAATGTTCCTGTTCAAATGGCGGCGGTTGCCATTGTATCATTCCCTCTGTTTATGGTATTCTTATTCCTTCGTAAGTACATTATGAAGGGCGTTTCAAGAAGCGGTATCAAGGGATAATATTCGCGTTTATGCGCGCATCGCGCTTAACGATAAATTTTTAAAAACGAAAGGAAAAAACTATGAAAAAGAAGCTTCTTGCACTTCTTCTCATCGCAGTTATGCTCGTTTCTTTGTTAGCGGCAGTATCTTGTGGCGATAACAACGGCGACAACGGTGATGACAAAAATCAAACTGGCGTTGCCGCAGGTATGGCAAGCTACGACGTTCCTGCTGAAGGATACGACGGAAGTGCCGTAACAATCACTTTCTATCACACAATGGGTAAAACTAACCAAGCAGTTCTTGAAACTTATATCAAGGAATTTAACAAGCTTTATCCAAATATCACAATTGAGCACTCCGCTATGGGTGGCTATCCTGATCTTCGTGACCAAATTAAGACCCAACTTACAGCAGGCGCTCAACCTAACATTGCATATTGCTACCCAGACCACGTTGCACTTTACAACGTAACAAAGAAGGTTATTCCGCTTGACAACCTTATCGGCTCAAAGATTGAGGTTACAGATGCTCTTGGCAACAAGACAATTCTTGGTCTTACAGAAGAACAATTAGCTGACTTTGTTGAAGGTTACTACAAGGAAGGTTCAGCATTCGATACACTTGGCACAATGTACACACTTCCAATGTCTAAGTCAACAGAAGCACTTTACTACAATAAAACTTTCTTTGAAAAGAATGGTCTTAAAGTTCCAACAACTTGGGATGAAATGGAACAAGTTTGTGAAGCAATCAAGAAGATTGATCCTAATTGCATTCCTCTTGGATATGACTCAGAAGCTAACTGGTTTATCACAATGTGTGAACAATCAGGCTCTGACTACACAAGCCTTGACAAGAAGAACCACTTCATATTTGATAACGACACAAATCGTGCATTCGTAAAGAAATTTAACTCTTGGTATCAAAAGGGTTATATTACAACAGAAGAAATCTACGGTTCATACACATCAGGTCTCTTCACAGCAACTGAAGGTCAAAGATGTTACATGGTTATCGGTTCAACAGGTGGTGCTAAATATCAAAACCCACCAACAGTTGATGGAAAACCATTATTTGAAACAGCAATGGCTACACCTCCACAATTAGACCCATCTAAACCAAAGGTTATCTCACAAGGTCCATCACTCTGTCTCTTTGAAAGTGCTAATCCTCAAGAAGTAGTTGCTTCTTGGCTCTTTATGGAATTCCTTACAACAAACGTTGAGTTCCAAGCAGCATTCTCAATGGAAACAGGTTATGCTCCTGTTATTAAATCAGTTCAAAACAACGAAGTTTATAAGAATTGGCTCTCAAAGGCAAACGGATTTAACAACCTTACTGCTATGAGCGTTGAACTTGCTCTTTCACAAGTAGATGCATACTTTGTTTCTCCTGCTTTTAACGGCTCATCAACAGCTCGTGATGAAGTTGGTATTCTTATGAAGAATGCACTTGTTAAAACAGAGAATATTGATGAAGCTATTGCTAAGCTCTTCAAGGATGCTGTTGGTAAGTGTAAGTTCTCAGTTAAGTAATTTATCGCTTTATAAAGGATAGATACATTTTATATGAAGAACATTTTTAAATTGCTTGTTCTCATCATGGCTCTTTTAATGCTCGCAGGCTGTTTTACAGCCTGCGGCGATAATGCCAATACGGATACAGATACATCATCTGCTAATACAGATACATCATCCGACAGCGGCACATCGCAAAAGCCTGATGAAGACAAAACCTTTGTGGACTTTGCTTCCACAGTAAAATTTAATCCCGGCTCGGGCCGTGCTTATGCCGAGGTTACAGTTCGCACATTTGTTGATGGTGATACAACTCACTTCAATATTAACAGCTCAACCTTTGACGGCGGCATCTTGAAGGCTCGTTACCTTGGTGTAAATACTCCTGAATCAACAGGACAAATTGAACCTTGGGGAAAGAAGGCTTCAAACTATACAAAGAATGCATTAAAAAATGCTAAATCTATAATTGTTGAATCTGATGATTCAAGTTGGAATCCTGATTCTACAGGCGACCGTTTCCTTGTATGGGTATGGTATAAGGGAGAAGGTGATACTGAATATCATTGCTTAAACCTTGAACTTCTTCAACAGGGCTTAGCTTTAGCATCCAAATCCTCTGCTACTGCATACGGCGATGTTTGTACAAGCATTTATAATCAAGCGGTTAGCCACAAGCTTCATGTTTTTTCTAAGGAAAAGGACCCTGATTTTTATTACGGTGCAGCTTATCCAGTAACTCTTAAGGAGCTTAAGACTAATATCGAAAATTATAGAGATAAGAGTGTTAGCTTTGAGGGAGTCGTTGTTCGTGATTCAAATCAAACTGTTTACATAGAAGAATACGATGAAGAAACAGGACTTTACTTTGGTATTCAAGTTTACTACGGTTTTAATCTTAACTATTTTGGTACAGAAATTCTTTCCGTAGGAAACCGTGTGCTTATTGTAGGAAATGTTCAATATTACGAAACTGGCGGAACATATCAAATTTCAGATATTACTTGTAATCCTATGAGACCCGATGACCCTGAAAGCATCAAGCTTATAAGCGAAGGACATAAGGGCGCATATTCCGAGGTTGGAGTACAAGAGCTATTAAACGGCAAAGTAACCATTGATGTTACTAAGGTTGATGAGGAAGGAAACGAGACCATAGAAACAAAAACCTTTGATAGAGGCTTTATTACTATGCATGGCTCAGCATCCTTGAAAAACCTTACTATTAAGCGTGTATATACTACTAATAACGAGGACAGCAAAAATCATGGCGCACTTTCTATTACATGTCAGGATGCAGACGGTAACGAAATCGTTCTCCGTACTATCGTTCTTAAGGATGATGATGGAAAAACCATTACAGCGGATAAATTTCCTGTTGGCAGTGTGATTGATGCGAAAGGCGTTGTAGATGTATATGATGGAGAATATCAGCTTAAGGTTTTCTCTGCAAACGATATTATTTTTCATTGATTTTAATTTTAAATTAAAATAAAAATTTTATTAGGAGAGATGTTATGAAAAGACTACTCACACTTCTTTTGGTGATGCTTGTATGTTTTGGATGTATAGCTTTTGTATCTTGCGGTGATGGCAATACAGATACTAATACAGACACAGACGCAGCACCAAGCAACATTGACAATGCTGTTGAATATGTTTTCTCAATTTATAACAGCGGTTTAGGTGACGCTGCTGCTAAGCTTGAAAAAGATTTAACAGTAATCGCATCTGTAATTATTGAAAATGATTCATTCAACGTAGAATGGTCAGTTGAGGTTACAAAGGGTGCAGCTGATGCTATCAAGGTTGTTGATGGCGCAAACAACACAAAGACAATTGACATTCCTGACTACAATGATGAGCAAATCGAATTTACTCTTAAAGCAACTGTTAAGGGCGCTGATGGTAAATCCGGTGACGTTTCATTCAAATACTACATTCCTGTAAGAGTTAAGCAAGAAATTGACTCTTCATCTAAGGTAGTTCTTAAGTTTATGGATGGTGATACTGTTAAATATATTACAGGTAAGCACTATCTCTATACTTCATCAAGCGGAAGCCAAAAGTGGGAGCTTGAACTTACTGATAAACTTGCAGAGGCTCTTGCTATCACTGTTGTAGAAAACGCTGATAACACAATTTCTTTCGTTGCTGAAGGAAAATACTTATTCTGCGATGCAACAAATGTTAAGTTTGTTGATACACAAGATGATAATACAAAGTTTGTTCTTGAACCAACATCTGATGGTAACTTCATCAAGTGTGCTGTTGCTAACTATAATGGCAAGGCTCAATACCTTGAATGCTATAAGGGTTACCTTACATGCTACAGTATGAATGCTGAAAATACAGCAATTTATACATTCTCATTTGTAGATGCTGACAACACAGTTGCTGGTACAATCGTAATTCCTGGCAATACAGATAAGCCTGGCGATAACACAGGTGATAATACAGGCGACAACAAGCCAACAACAACTAAACCTGTTCTTGAAGCAGTTGCACCAGTAGTTGGAACTGCATACAAACTCGGTTTTGTTCAAGGTAATGTTAACAAAGCATACTATTTAACAGGTGTTATGAGCTCATACTATATGGCTACATCTGAAAACTTTACAGACGGTGTTGATTTCTTCGTTGAAGAAACTGACGGTGGCTATTACCTCTACTGCATGATAGGCACTGCTAAAAAATATGTAAATATTGTTGCTGTTACAGGTACAGATGGTAAAGAGCATGTTAATGCACTTTATGAAGATGCTGCTTCAACAGTATATACATATAATGAAACTCTTAAGACTGTTGCTACAAAGATTAACGATGTTGACTATGTAATCGGTACAAGAAGCGACAAAGAATACAATACTCTCGGTCCTATTAAGGCTGACTCAAACGGTTTCGTTGCAGTATTTGTAACAAAGGCTGCAACCGATGTTGAGGTTGAAGACGGCACAGGCGATGATAACACAGGCGATGACGTTGTAGATACCAATGATTCATACATTTTCGGTATGACACAAGCAAACTGTGATAACAAGATTTACTATCTTGCAGGTGGTATGAATGGTTATTATATGGAGACTACTGAAGATAAAGACGCAGCTCTTAAAGTATATCTTGAAGAAACAGAGGGCGGCTACTATTTTTACTGCTATGTTGGTAGCACAAAGACATACATCAATATGGTTGTAAGCGGCGAACATGTAAATGGTGCATATGAAGCTACAGCTTCAACAGTTTATACACTTGATGCAGAAAAGAATACTCTTATTGCTGAAGTGGATGGTGTGCCATATTGGTTCGGTACAAGAAATGACAAGACATACACAACAATGGGTCCATGCAAGACAGAATATGAAGGCTTCTACGGCGTTCTTTATCCTGTAACTGCTGGTGATGATAACACAGGCGATAACACAGGCGATAATACAGGAGATAATACAGAAGATACAATTCCTGAAACAATCGTTATTCAATTCAAGGATGGCGATAAAGTTAAGTATGTAACAGGTAAGCATTATTATTACGAAGGAAGCACAAAAAAGTGGGAGCTTGAACTTACAGAAAACTTAGCTGAAGCTCTTGCTATCACCGTTCAGAAAAATGATGATGGCACAATTTCCTTTGTTGCAGAGAACAAATATCTTTTCTGTAACGGCACCGATGTTAAATTTGTTGATACACAAGACGACAATACAAAGTTTGTGCTTGAGGATGCAACAGATGGCTCATTCATTAAGTGTGCAGTAGCTAACTTTAACGGCAAGGCTCAATACCTTGAGGTTTATAGCGGCTATGTTACATGCTATGGTATGGGTACAAATACTGCTATCTATACATTCTCAATTGTTGAAGCAGACAGCTCTGCTGCTGGTACAATTGTAATTCCTGAACCACATGTTTGCAGTGTATTTGCTGATGCAACATGTACAGCTCCAAAAACATGTACAGAATGTGGTAAAACAGAAGGAGTAGCACTTGGACACAACTATGTTGAAGGCGTTTGCACAGGCTGTGGTGATGAAGAAACAGTTAATGGAGCAGAAAAAATTACTGCAAGCAAGACAATAGCAGAACTTATTACCGCAAATGGCTGGACTGGTAATACTACAAAGCAATCATTCAATCTTGATGATAATGTTTCGGTAAAGGTTAATGGTGGATCTAATTCAGGTAAAGCATATAACGGTGATCACATTCGTATTTATGCAACCGACTCACCAGCAGGAACTTTAACAATTAGCGTTGCATCTGGTTATGAACTTGTTTCAATTAAGGTAACAACAGATACCGGAACTTATGCTTTCCTTTGTGTTGATGGTAGCGATACAGATATCTCTAATCAAATTGTTGATGTATCCGGCTCTTCAGTAGTTCTTAATTCTGTAAAGAATGGTTCTGATGGCAAGCAAGTTAGAGTAAAGGCTATTGAAGTAGTTTATGTAGAGGCATAATATATTTGCTTATAACAAACCACTAAATATATTTAATAAAATACATTAGTTTATATAACTGATAAATTTTTTGATCTGGCGTTTTTTAACGCCAGATTTTTTTTTATTTTCCAGGCTAAACCTTGATACCTTTTCTTTCAATTTAGTTTTAAATGTTATTTAAGAAAGTTTATACTAATATATTGCAAATTTATCATATATTGTCTTGACTAAATAGATAAAATTTGGTACAATGTGTATGCTAAAAAAATTATGAAAAGAGATCCTTATGAAATTATTAAATAAGAATTACAAATTGTATTTTCTTGTAATTGCTTTGCTTTTAAGCATATTCTTTTTGTTTTGCGGTTGTTATACAGATAGTCAGAGTTCCGACAGTGATAGATGATCGACAGGAATGATTATTTTAAGTCCTATAAAGATAGATAAACTGAACATATTAGGCGATGAGTTGATTTATCTAACCGTTGGAGAAACTTATCAAATAGCTACCGATGCTCCGGAGAATGTTTTAAATTCACTTATATGGACTTCCTCAAGCCCATATGTTTATGTATCTAAAAGCGGTCAAATTCGCACTCAAGCACTAGGTGAAGCAGTTATTACTGTTGAATACGGAATTTTTTATGATACTATAACTGTATCAGTTGTGGATGATATAACAAAAATACCCGAAAACGAACAGGGCAGTGATACTACGCCTAACGAAAACCAAACTGACACAAGCTTACCGAGTGATAAACCAAACGATACACCGCCTAGCATTGTCCCACCGAGCAATTTACCTAATTTAGAAATATATGAAGCGCTAAATTCCCCTTCAGGATATAAACCCGCTGAAAGCTATAATGATGCTTTAAATCGAACGGAAAATGGTGAGCTTTCAGGTTATCCTTATGTGCCAGATCAAGCGCCGATTATTTCAGAATACCGTCCTATGCAAGATAATATGTATGTTCGAAATAATAAGTCATACTATATTGATAATAACACCTATGTTGTTATTGATGTTTATGGCAGAGAAGTATTTCGAATCTATCGTGGTGGTGCTTATATTACATTAGAAGAGGTTGCCGCTTACGTTTATGCTTTTGGTACATTTCCTGCTAACCATTCAAGCAGTAAAAAAACATCCCCCACGTCAAGCATTTGGGGCGAATATTTACGCGTAAACCATACTAAATTTAGCGGTAGCACATCTAAATATCCGTATGAGCCCGAACTTCCAAGAATAAGTGGTTGTGGTGGAGATCTTACATATTATGAAATGGATATAGGAACAACGGGCAATGACTGTGATCCTGATTATCCAAGCACAATTTATAATAACGGTTCTAAAATTACAAGAGGAGCATCACGCATCGTTTACACGTGGAATGATTTAAATTATAATGGCATAAATGATGGGAATGATATAGTTTATGTATTTTATACCTATAACCATTACAATGATTTCCAAGAGTATTTAAATTATTATGGTGGTTGGGGCGAAATGTTTGGAAATATAACTGGCGGTGGTACAATTTCAAGTAAATATGATTATAATCCTACTCCGTACGTACCAACTGCCAATGGTGATATTACCTCATTTATAACAACTGTTGAGGTAGTATATTACTGCGACATAAGAAAATATTTTCTAAATATTGCATAATTTAAGGCTTTAATAATAAATAAAAGGCATAATTTCGTGATGAAATTATGCCTTTTGATATTTAATTTTTTTCAATATACTTATTTATCACAGTTTATAACATAATAATTCAGTTTGATTATAAATCTTTTATAGATTATTAAGCTTTTTATAAACATTCATTTCTGTTCGTGTAGTGATTAACGGTGTAACTGAAATGGCACTTTGGCGAACTGCGATAATATCTGAAGTTGGATCATTACCTGAATCCTGCCAAATATAACCTGTTTGAATATAAAGGTTTTCATTGTCATGGACAAAAGTATCACAGTAGTAAATTCCGCCCTGTTTTGTTATGCGAATATCATCTTTCGGTTGAGGGGGTATATTTACGTTATAAAGAAGATTATGATCAAAAAGTTTATTTTTTTGAATAAAATCCCAAACAAAGTCTAATGATTCAGTGGATTCCATAAGGTTGTCTATATCTGAGGAAATCGCAAGACCGTTTATGCCCATTCTTGAACCTTCAAAAATCGCGCCACAAGTACCTGAATAAACGATATCATCGCCTAAATTATACCCGCGGTTAATACCAGAAATAATTAGGCCGTAGCTTTGTTTAAGTCCGTGAACTCCAAATCTAACGCAATCAGCGGGAGTAGATGCGACAGCATATCCAAACATATCTGGCGCAATCTCAACCTTAGTAACCTCAATGGGATGCGTAAAGTCGATTGCTTGGCTTTTTCCGCTTTGCTCAATCTTTGGTGCTGCAATAGTAACATCACCCAATTTTTGAGCCCATTTAGCGAGTAAAGGCAAAACAGGGGAGTTGATGCCGTCATCGTTAGTAATTAATATTTTCATTTATAACCATCCTTTGTTTGCTTTTTTGTACCCACTTAATAATATATCTGCTTCGTTGAGTAATTCATTCAGCTGTTCATTATTGTGTACTGTTGCACCTGCGGCACAAGCATGTCCTCCGCCCTCGTACCTTTCCGCAAGAGTATTTATGGTAACAAAACGCGAACGAAGTCTAACACGAATTTCATCATCATTATCTGTATCAATAAAAGCAATCCATATTAGACTGTTTTTAATAGAGTCTAAATATGATACACATGCAGATGCTTGTTCAAGAGAAAGATTATATTCTTTCATAGTAGCTTTATCAATATGGATATATGCAACACCATTTTCTGTTATTTTAATATTATTTAAAACATAACCTTGAAATTTAAATTCTTCAAAGTCCTTCATATATAAATTAGCATAAAGAATGTCAGTATCTACACCTTGATCGAGTAGTATACCTGCAAGTCGCATTGTTTCGCCAGATACCTCACGAAATCTGAATCTTCCAGAGTCAGTAACTAATCCTGTATAAAGATATGTGGCTGCTTCTTTATCTATTTTTAGTTCATCCTTCATAGCATTATAAAATGCAGTGATGAGTTCACAGGAAGAACAGCGTTCATCTTCTACCCAGTTAATGTCGCCATACGCTTCAACATCAATATGATGGTCAATCTTTATGATTTTTTTACACAACGAAAATTTTTGGTTTGAAATGCGCTTTGCAGTAGCAGTGTCAATTACGATTCCTAATGCATCATTGTAAAAGTCATCACTGTATAGCTGTTCCTCGCCACCGAGAAAAGAGAGATAGTTGGAAAAATCGCAATTTTGCAAAACAATTTCTTTTTCTGGAAAGCTTAATTGTAAAATGCGTTGTAATCCCTTTGTTGAGCCAACAGCATCTCCATCTGGTCTAAAATGACGGAAAATTATAATTTTATTGTATTCTTTTATAGTATCAAGCACCTTGCGTGCAATAGTTATATTCATAAATTTTCTCCAGAAAGATTTTTTAGGTCTTCAAGTAAAGCCATGGCTTCTTCTTTATCTTTTAGTGTAGCACCACTTGCTTTTTGGTGTCCACCGCCACCGTATTTTGTTGCAATTGGATTAATATTGTAAGTGTTTGAACGAATTTCGCACAATACCCCATTTTCGGTTTCTGTAAAATTTACCCACGAGTGAATGCCTCGTATTTCGCCCATTACATTAACCATACCGCGGGATAGAGTAAAGCTATCAGCATTGTAGCTTTTTGCTTCATCTAATGGCGTATAGATATATGCAACGCCTTCATCGGTTGTTTGAATTTTTAAAACATACTGGGCACGAAGCTTAATCATTGATAAATCATCAGCATAGAGATTTTTATAGATATCAGATGTATCAAATTGGCGTTCCATTAAGAAAGAGGCTAAACGAAATGTTTGAGCAGAGGTACAGTCGTAACGAAATCTTCCTGAGTCGGTTATCATACCGGTATAAATTGATTTAGCCGCTTCTTTAGATACTTGCCAATTACATTCCATAGCCATGGCGGCAATCATTCCGCAGCAGCTTTCAAATGAAGTGTCTATCACCTCAGCATCTGCTATAATTTCGCAGAAAATGTGATGATCTAATCTTGCTGTTGCATCAGCAAGAGAATATCTTTCATCAAAAATTAAATTTTTTGAGCCACAGTCAAGTATAATGGCGAGAGCGCCTTGATAAAAGCTATCTGGTATCTCATCCATAGGAGAATTAAGCATAAAATCATAGCGTGGAGTTGTATCTCCAACTGCATAAATTTCTTTATCAGGATAGGTATCCTTTAAAATATATTTTAAGCCTTGTTGAGATCCAAGTGCATCTCCGTCAGGGTTTTTATGTCTGTGAATAATGATTCTTGGATACTTTTGTATAAGTTTTTGTACTGCTTCAAACATTTAGTTTTGCTCCTTTTTTTCAATATGAGAAATGATGCGCTGGGTAATCATTTCTAAAGCAACTCGATTCATTCCACCCTCAGGTACAATTATGTCTGCATGGCGTTTACTTGGTTCAACAAAAGCCTCGTGCATAGGCTTTACTGTTGCGATGTATTGAGATATTACTGAATCAAGATCACGACCGCGTTCACTAACATCACGCTTAATTCTGCGTATAATTCGTACATCTGCATCGGTATCTACAAAAATTTTAATGTCCAAGCGATTAAGTATTTCTGGATTTTCAAAAATTAAAATTCCTTCAAGAACTATTACCTCAGTTGCTTCTACAACTCTGCATTCAGTATCTCTATCATGTATTGAGTAATTATAAATAGGGCAAAAAATATTTTTTCCGTCTCTTAACTTGTCTAAGTGCTGTATAAGCAATTGGGTATCAAATGCATCAGGATGGTCAAAGTTAAGATTAGCGCGTTCTTCTAGTGTTAAAGATGCTTGTGATTTATAATAGTCATCATGACGGAGCAGGGATAGGCGATCACCAAAATATTCTGCTAGCTTTTTTGCTAAGGTTGTTTTACCACTACCCGAGCCGCCTGCGATTCCAATAAATAAACGATTGCTCATAGAAGTCCTCACGCTTTAGACATAGAAACCGCTACATTAAGAGCGATTTTCATCATGTCTGTGAATGTTGTTTGTCGTGAATCTGCATCGAGAGCCTCGCCTCTTAAAATGTGGTCAGAAACAGTACAGATAGCAAGAGCGCGCTTTCCAGCAGCAGCGGCATTCATGTATAATGCAGCAGCTTCCATTTCTACACCTAAAACGCCCATTTTATACCAACTGTTATTAAAATTAGGATCTGCATGATAAAATATATCAGAGGAGAGAAGATTACCAACCTGATAACGAACGCCAAGTGCTTTAGCTTCTTCAACAGCACAGGAAAGAAGCTCATAGCTTGCGATAGGAGCATAATTTCCATTAAAATTATATTGGCTTTGATATGAAGAGTTAGTGCAAGCGCCCATACCTATAATTATATCACGAAGTTGAATGTTATCAGCAAGACCACCTGCAGAGCCAACGCGAATAATGTTTTCTACTCCAAAGAAGTTATAAAGCTCATAGGAATAAATGCCGATAGAAGGCATGCCCATACCACTTGCCATAACAGTAACTGGTACACCCTTATATGTTCCTGTGTATCCTTGAATACCACGAACATTGTTGATTAACTTTGGATTTTCTAAAAATGTTTCAGCTATAAACTTAGAGCGAAGTGGATCACCCGGCATTAATACTGTTTTTGCAAAATCCGAAGTAGTGGCTTTAATATGCGGTGTATATTGATTTGACATAATGTTTCTCCTTAATAATTAGAATTACTCTCTTCTTTTTTAACTATTTTTACAATACGGCTTGTACCTAAACGAGTAGCTCCAAGCTTAATGAAGTCCTCGGCATCTTCTAATGAAGATATTCCACCTGCTGCTTTAATTTGAACATCCTTGCCAACATGCTTAGCAAAAAGTGCAACATCCTCTTTTGTGGCACCAGCAGTAGAAAAACCTGTGGATGTCTTAATAAAATCAGCTCCTGAAGCGGTTACAAGCTCGCACATTTTAATTTTTTCTTCCTCAGTTAATAGACATGTTTCAATAATAACCTTAAGTATTTTTTCGCCACATGCATCCTTTAAGCTTTTAAGCTCAAATAAAATTTCATCATATAAGCCATCTTTTAAATGTCCAATGTTAATTACGGTGTCTATTTCATCAGCTCCGTTTGCTAATGCATCCTTGCATTCAAATATTTTTACCGCAGTAGTAGAGTAGCCGTTTGGAAATCCAATAACGGTACAAATTTTAAGCTGATCCTTGACATACTCCTTTGCTTGCTTTACATGAGATGCGGGAATACAAACTGATGCTGTCTTATATTTGATGCCATCATCGCAAATAGCCTTGATTTCAGACCAAGTGGCGCCTTGAGATAATAATGTATGGTCGCATTTAGTTAAGATTTCGTTGATATTCATTTTAATTCTCCTTTTTCTTTGTTTTGTTTGTCTATCGCTTCTTGCCAGCAACGATGACACATTGCTATATAAGTTTCATTTCCACCGATCATTACTTGATTGCCAGATGTTACAACATGCATGTCTTTGTCTAATCTTGCGTTAACAGTTGCTTTGGAGCCACATTCGCATATGGTCTTTATTTCGGAAATTGAATCTGCAACCTCAAAAAGACGCTTGCTTCCTGAAAATAAATGGCATAAAAAGTCAGTACGAAGGCCAAAGCAGAGCACAGGACAATCGCATAAATCAACGATACGTCGAAGCTGGTCAATTTGTTCCTCGGTAAAAAATTGACATTCGTCTGCTATTATAACATTTGTGTCCTTATGTTCTTCAGTAAATTTGGCATATAAATCTATTGATTTGTGAATAGATTCGCAAGGTGCAAAAAGTCCAATGCGTGATTTTACTATGCTTTCTCCATCACGAGTGTCAATAGCTGGCTTTATTAGCCATACCTTCATACCTCGTTCTTCGTAGTTAAATTTTGTAGTTAATGCTTGAGCTGTTTTAGATGAGCCCATTGCGCCGTACTTAAAATATAATTTAGCCATATCACACTCCAAAAGTATTATTAACTATATAAAAAGTCTGTTGCCGTGTTACTACTATAATATCATAAATTTTATAAAAAATAAAGAGAAATATAAAAAATATACAAGGATTTTGAATTGAATACAAATAATTTATGATAGTAGGGAAAAGGAAATCGTGAAAAACGATTTCCTTTCAAGTAAGTATAACGTTATTTAAGAATCTCATTTAATTGTCTTAATGCATCATCATAATTTTC
Organism: Eubacteriales bacterium; assembly: GCA_045533435.1. Lineage (GTDB taxonomy): Bacteria > Bacillota > Clostridia > Oscillospirales > CAG-272 > RGIG2000. Next base: position 15,763 of record JAZSHT010000067.1, read on the forward strand.
AAAATTTATCACATAATCACATAATGCTGCATTTTTATCAACATATTCTAGAGCAAGCAAACGGTTAACCTTGTCATCGACCGAACAGTTTTTGTTAAGAATATTAGCCATTACTCCACGTTTATCTCGTTTAATAAAAATTGTAGTAACATTTTTAAATCGCGTTTTTAGAGCCATAGCACCGCAAATGTCCATTGTTGTTATTACGCGTTTGCCTTTGGCTAAGATTTTTTCAACATCAACCATTTTTGAGCCATATCCATGTCCAGCATACATAGTAGATTCAAGCATTTCGCCGCTGTCGCACATAACTCTAAAATCTTCTAGGGGTACATAACTATACCAATTATTTTTCTGAACGGCAGTAGGGTCTTTTGTTGTATAGCTTATAAGCTTTTCAAAGTTTTCATTTTTCTCTAAGAAACGAGTTGCAATTTTTGTTTTTCCACTGCCAGCAGGTCCCACTAACGCTATTATATCAGCATTTGTATTTTGTGAGTCATTATGCTTAACAGAGTAGCTATCAGCAATTAATTCGACAATTTTTAAAAATTCATCATAATGATTAACAGCAAGCATTCCTGTTGCTTCTTGATTCCATGGGCGACGCATCAAAACGGGATACTTTGCTTTTGAATTGAGAATATTATGCATAGCATCATCAAAGAGAATATCAGTATGGATATTATCCTTACGGGCGCCCATGTATATATGGTCTGATGGTATTTCGGGAAATTCCTCTTTAATTCTTTGAGCGCGAATTCCCATAAATTCCGGTGGAACAGCGGTACAAATAAATACCTCGGTCATTTGACTTAGCTTACGAACAAATTCCTTTGCACCTTCATAAACAGGCTGTGTTCGATAAAATTCTGCATCTGAAAAATAAGGATAAATTGAATCAATTCGGGAGCCTAAAAGTCCCCAGCTTGATTTTTCATAAATTGTCATTGGTGGATCAAATTTATATTTTTCATTCGCTAATTTAATTGCATAGCTTGTGCATTCCATTAAAATATCATCTACATCTAAAGCTGCAGATAATTTATATTTCTTAGTCATATTTGTTTCCTTTCTTTTTAATAAAATTAATATATACGGTTACCGCCAAAAAATCTTGCATCTCTTGATAAAAAAAGCAACTCAGCATGTTTGATACAGAAACATGGAAAGTTGCTTAATTCATTTTAACATATTTTTGCAATTTTGTCAAGTAATAACAAATGTTGATTTTTTAGTGTTTTAAACAAAAATTAAATCAATAACTGCATATTAAGGATTTATGGCTACAACCACTGAATTTATTAGCTCTACTAAAGTATCCCCCGATGTATATTTGTATTTTTTTATCATAGAGCAGATTATTACCGTGTCGCCATCCATTGGCTTATTGTCCATTGATTCGTATATATTACCGTTTTCATCATTAAGACCATACACATATATTTTATTTCCAGCATCATCGGTTATATAGCAATTTCCGTATTTTGTGTTTGTAAAGCCACTAAGCTTTCCTTTGTAGTATAGGTATTCTGTTGTTTCTTGACCGGCGCTAAGATTATTTCCAAGTTGAAGAGCAGTACTGATAGATGTTATGGTATAGCTTCCGTCAGGCTTAACTGTTGGGCTTGAACCATTTGAAAGCTTACCCGCTTTTATAGCTTCGGCTAAAAGGTCTCTCGCATATGTATTCTCATCATAATAATCAACAACCGTAAGATTATTATACTTATATAGCGCCGTATATGTATCCACAATAACATAATAAACACCGTTAGACTTAACACTTGATGTATCAAAGCCATCTTTGACTGCACCGTGATAGCTTGAATTAGAGGTGTTGATTAACTTATTTAAAAGATTGCTTCCACTTATCTTGCAAAGAACTATTCTGTTGTTGAATGGAAAAAGTGATAAAATATCTGCATATGTTCTATTACCGGCAGATAGGTCATATGGCGACCTAGTTTGTAAAAATCCACCGCCATAAACTATATCGTAGGAATTACCCCATATTTTTGTACCCGCTTCAAGATAAAGCTCTGCAACATAATCTTCTATCATATCTGAGCTGTATTTTTTTGAAACATTACCCAAAGTACTGTATGCATAATCAATTATATCAGCGTATTTTTCTTCAATTCTTTCTGTTGGCTCGTGGTCATCAAGATTTGAATATTGATTTTTTGTTACAATGTTTTTTTCTGTAATATTTTTTTCTCCAGTAAGGGAATTTATCTCAATTTCAACATGAGAAAGGCCGTAGTTTTCTCCTCCGCCTTGTATATGAACAATTCCGTTAGCATCGTTTCGTACATAGGCTTGATGGCTATGTCCTTCAAATACCACATCAACATAACCATTTGATAGAGCAATATCATAATGAGCAAATGAATTATTGTTACCATCATGCAAAGAATAAATAATAAGATCTACGCCGTTCGCGCGAAGCTTATTAGCCTCTTCCTTTACAAGATTTGTAAGCTCGTTTCCGACCTTAAAGCTTATATCTGTTACCATATCTGATGATATTGAGCTATAGCAATCACCGATAGCGCCGATGATACCTATTTGTATATCTCCACGCTCTACTACTATTGAAGGAGTACAGTATTCTGCAAGCTTTCCTGTAATTCTATCGTAAATATTTATAGCAAGAAATGGAAAATCAGAAATTTTTAGATTTTCCCTTATAGCTTCCTCTCCCCAGTCAAATTCGTGGTTTCCAAGTGTCATAGAGCTAAACCCAAGCTCGTTCATCCATTCAACCATAATTTTGCCATATGTAAGAACCGATTCTGCCGAGCCCTGCCACATGTCTCCTGCTGATAATAGCACAATGTGATCATCTTCATTTTTTTTGCTTTCAAAATAAGTACCAAGCTCATCAACGCCTGGCTGAGAAGCACTGTCACAGAATTTCCCGTGTAAATCATTAATAGAATAAAAATCAATAACAACTATGAGATATGTGTTGCAGTTATCACAGTAATTGTTTTTGTCAGAGTCTTTGTGATCACCAGGTGCACATGCATTGTCGTTTTCATCATTACCATTATTGCTTGTATCGCTGTTTACATTGCTGCTATCACTGTCAGTATCACTGCTGACATTGTCATTTTTACCGTCGGTATCGCTATTAGAATTATCATTCTCGGTATCTTTATTATCATTTTCTGTATTGTCGTTTTTATCACTGTTAATGTCGCTGTTATTGTTGCTTTCTGTGTTAATATTTGAATGATGACTATCACTATCAAAATTGTAAATATCACATGAAGAAAGAGACAAAAGAGTAGTAAAAGCTAAAATAAAAATAATTATAAAAAATAAAAATCTTTTCATAATACACCTCTCTTTGAAATTATAACATACGATTATATATTTGTCAATAAATTGCATTTGTAAACATATCAACTATTGCATTATAGTCATAAGTATGATATAATAATGTAAATTTTGAAAATAGGAGAAAAAATATGATTCAAACTATTAAGCGTAGTGTAGCGCTACTTATAGTAGTTATTATGTGCTTAACATTCGTTCCAGTTTTTAGGCTTGATGTTAATGCTGCTGCTACTGTTACATATAAGTACGATGGCAAATATGTTTATAACTGGGGAGAGCGTGAGGAGGTTGCAACATTCCTTTCGCCCATGGCGTTAGATTTCTATAAAAAATACAATATTACTTACGATCAAATGGCCGATTATACAGGTGGTACAAGTAAGTCCAATGTTCCAAGTAGCGAAATGTATAAAGAGCTTCAATCAATTATGAAGAAGGCTCACTCTTATGAGACAAACTACCAGGAAACGAGACCACTTTATAAGTACACAGACTGTGAGAATAACGGAAATACTATTTCTTCATTCTACTCTGGTGTTTCAATTGGACCTGCATGGGATGGCGGTGCTACATGGAATCGTGAGCATACATGGCCAAACAGTAAGGGCGAAGGAAATAGTGAAAACGATATCATGATGCTCCGCCCAACCTCAATGAGAGAAAACTCAAGTAGAGGAAATAAGGCATACGGTAAGAGTGGTGGCTACTATTTCCCTAATTCCGAGTCCAACGGTAGTCATGACCTTCGTGGCGATGTAGCACGAATTTTCCTTTATGTATATGTGCGTTGGGGAAACTCAACTAATTTAGGTAATGCATGGGGTTCAAGTGGTGTTATGGAAAGTCCTGAGGTTTTACTTGAATGGATGGAGATAGACCCAGTTGACACATGGGAGCTTGGCCGTAATGACTCTGTACAAGCAATTACAGGCACACGAAATGTTTTTGTAGATTATCCTGAGCTTGCATTTTTGCTTTTTAGCGAAGAAATTCCATCAAACTGGAAAACACCATCTGGAGAGGCTGGTAATTCAAATACCTCACAACCAGAAAATCCTACCAATCCGCCTGCGGACAACGATTGCACTCATAGCTATAAAAATGCATGCGATACTGACTGTGATCTCTGTGGCTTCTTAAGAAGCGTTAGCGGTCATGCATATGATAATGCTTGTGATGATGATTGCAATGTGTGCGGTCACATTAGAAGTGATATCAAGCATAAGTATGATAATGCTTGCGACAACGTGTGTAATGAATGTAGCGAAGAAAGAGAAACTAAGCACGTATGCTTCAGCTGGAAGGTAATTATTGCTTCAACAGAGAATGAGTCGGGCATAGAAAAAGGCAAGTGCTTAAATTGTGGTGCCGAAATTGAAAGAGAAATACCTAAATTAAACTCATCAAACGACAACGATGTTTGTGTGCATACATTCGGCGAGTGGCAAGAGGTTTCTAGTAGCTTAAAATCACATAGTTGTTCCAAATGTGGCATAGTTGAAGTAGAGCGCATCAATAATGTTGATATTGGACAGGATAATGATGTTACAGATGAGCCTGCTGGATTTTTTGCAAAAATAGCGCAATTCTTTAAAAATTTATTTGAAAGGATTGCTTCTTGGTTCAATTAATAATTATTTGATGTTAATTTGAATTTTAGTGAAAAATAAAGAGTCTACCAAGAAGGTAGGCTCTTTTAAATTTATGATTAACTGTAAAAAGTTTTTATCCAACTATTTGTCTAGCTACATAAACGCCACTTGCTGATGCATGAGATAGTGAGTGAGTAATTCCGCTACCATCTCCTATAATATAGAGACCCTTATACTTTGTTTCAAGGTTTTCGTTTACTTTTACTTCCATGTTATAGAATTTAACTTCAACACCATATAGTAGAGTGTCATCGTTAGCGGTTCCTGGTGCAATTTTATCAAGTGCATAAATCATTTCAATTATTCCATCAAGAATACGCTTGGGTAGAACAAGACTTAAGTCGCCCGGGGTTGCATTGAGTGTAGGAGTAACGAAGGATTCTTCAATTCTATTTTTGTTTGAACGTTGACCACGAATAAGGTCTCCAAAGCGTTGTACAATAACGCCACCGCCGAGCATGTTGCTGAGACGAGCTATTGATTCACCATAGCTATTAGAGTACTTGAAAGGTTCTGAAAAATGCTTTGCTACAAGTAAAGCAAAATTAGTGTTGTTTGTTTGCTTTGCAGGGTCATCGTAGCTGTGTCCGTTAACTGTAATTATTCCGTTTGTGTTTTCGTTAACAACCTCGCCCTTAGGGTTCATACAGAAGGTTCGAACCTTGTCTCCGTATTTTTGCGTCCTATAAACTATTTTGCTTTCATATAGCTCGTCTGTTAAATGAGAAAATACCTCGGCAGGAAGCTCAACGCGAACTCCTATGTCAACACGATTAGATTGTGTCGGAATATTCATTTCATTGCATATAGATTCCATCCATTTGCTACCGCTGCGTCCAACCGAAATAATGCATTTGCTTGAAGTATATTCCTGACCTTTTGCCAAAATTTTATAAGTATCATTTTCGTATTGAATCTTATCAACATGTGAATTGAAGTAAAAATCTACCTTCTGGCAAAGATCGTTATAGAGATTTTCAAGAACAATATAATTGACATCAGTTCCTAGGTGTCTAACCGATGCATCAAGCAAATGAAGGTCATTTTGAATGCAAACCTTTTTAAATTTACTTCCTGCAGTTGAATAGAGCTTTGTTCCATTGCCACCGTATTGCATATTGATTTCATCAACATACTTCATTAGGTCGATAGCTTGTTGTTTTCCTATATATTCATAAAGCGTTCCACCAAAATCGTTGGTTATATTATACTTACCATCAGAAAAAGCGCCAGCGCCACCAAATCCACTCATAATAGAGCAGGTTTTACATTCTATGCATGTTTTAACTTTTTTTCCATCAATAGGGCATTTTCGTTTGTTAAGAGGATTTCCGGCCTCAAAAACGGCTATTTTAAGAGATGGATTAAGCTTGGAAAGTTCAAAAGCGGAAAAAATTCCACCAGGTCCTGCGCCTATTATGATTATATCGTAATTCATTTGTTATTATCCTCCTAACGTATATTGCACCAATAATTGTAACATAAAATAAGCGTTTTATCAATATAAATACACTTGTTTGATAGCTTTGCTTAATGATTAAAGAAAGTATTAATAGTTTAAACTATACAGAATGATTTGAAAATTCAAACAAAAGACACCCTTGCGTGTTTGATACAGAAACACGCAAAGATGCCCGCAAAAAATTTCTTTAATTATTATAACATATTTTGTCAAAAAGTCAAGTGTTTTAAAAAATATTGATTAACTAAACTAAAAGAATTAAAAGTATTGTGAAAAATTACTTTTTAGAAAACAAAAAATTTATTAAAATATTTTCAAATTTAGGTAAATATAATGAATGGTAAATATCCAAATAAATAGAAAATCCATCCGAGATGTTCGGATGGAAATACTATGGTGGACCAACAGGGACTCGAACCCCGGACCGACCGGTTATGAGCCGGTTGCTCTAACCAACTGAGCTATTGGTCCATCTGTCCATATTTGGCGTACTTTTGTATTATACACATTCAAATGGGTTTTGTCAAGTGCTTTTTTGATTTTTTTATAAAAATTTTTATGTTGAAAAAATAGTTTAAAAATTGACAAAGTTTTTATTATGTGATATCATATATTTACATTAAAAAATAATATTCTAAAGGAGATTAAAATATGTCTAATTTTTACATTGGTGCAGCATATTATCCTGAATTATGGGATAAAAGCCAGGTCGATAAAGATATCGCATTAATGAAAGAATATGGTATGAACTGTATGCGTATTGGTGAATTTGCTTGGAGTAATATGGAGCCAAGCGAAGGCAACTTCACATTTGATTTTTTGAAATATGTAGTTGATAAGCTATATGAAAACGGTATATACACCGTTATGTGTACACCATCATGTACACCACCAAGATGGGTATTTGAAAAATATCCCGATGCTATGCGAGTAAAATCAAAGGACTATATTGAATACCAAGAAAAAGTGCATGCAAGAGTACACCCTTGTAAATCCCATAAGGGAATGAGAGAATTAAATGTAAAAATCGCAACTGAAATGGGTAAAGTATTTGGAAATCATCCGGGTGTTATCGGTTGGCAAATTGATAACGAAGTACACCCATACGATCATGGTTGCTATTGCGAAAAATGTAAAGCAAATTTTAGAAAGCATTTGAATAAAAAATATAATGGGGATATTATTGCTTTAAATAAAGCATGGGGTACATATCGTTGGTCGCTTGACTATACAAGCTTTGATCAAATTGAGCCACCTGTGCTTTGGGCATGGGAAAACCCAAGCTTAGTGGTTGAATGGGTTGAATTTAATGAAGAGCTTATCTGTTCATATGTGCACGAGCAGGCTGATGCTTTAAGACAATACACGAAAGCACCAATAGGCACCGACCTTATGGTTGATAACTATTTAAGCTATAATAAAATGAACAAAAAGCTTGATGTTGTTCAACACAATCACTATCATACAACAGACAATCTTTACCGCTCGTTATTTAATTATGACTTTTACCGTCCTTTGAAGGATAGACCATTCTGGGTAACAGAAACATTGCTCGGTTGGAATGGCTCGACATACGCGGCAAACGGTTATAGACCAAAGGAGTATAGCTACATAAATTCACTCTTGTCAGTTGCTCACGGCTCTGAAATGAATTTATATTGGTTATTTCGTGCTCATCCGAACGGTCATGAATTAGGACATGGAGCATTTTTAAATTCAAGCGGAAGACCAAATCCTGCTTCTCGTGGCGTTAAAATGTTGGCGGATACTTTGACAAAAGCAGAAGACTTTTTAGTAAACTCAAAGCCTAAATCAAAAATCGCAATGACATATTCCTCAAACTCTGTTAAAATATTCTTTTGGGCGCAGCTTGTTGAAGAAATGGAAAAGGATGTTAGAGCGAAATACATTGACCTTTGCCATAATTATTTTAGACATTATAATATTGACGTAATCGAAACCGATAAGGATTTAAGTGAATATGAGGTTATTGTATCTCCATTCCTGCCTAATGCAGCAAGAGATGGATTTGAAAAGAGAATAGTTGAATGGATAGAGAATGGCGGTACTTGGATTGTAGGACCATATACCGATATAATGACTGAATGTGCGTCAAAATATACCGATAAGCCATATTCATTTATAGAGGACCTTGCAGGAGTATATACAAAATATCAATTACCTGTTACTGATAAAAATATCAAGGCAAAATGGAACGATGGCGAGGAAATTCAAATTTCGCTTGGAACAGATGCTTATGAATTAGTTGATGCAGAAAGCCTTGCAACTTATGAAAGTGATGAACTTGAAAATCTCACAGCAATTGCAAAACGCAAGGTGGGTAAGGGTCAAATTATTATTCTTGGCACATCAATTGATAAAAAATCTATGCTTAAACTTGTAAATAAAAAGCCTATTTGTGAAGCATCAAGTAATATTGATTTAGTTGAAAGATTAGGCGAGCAAAATGGCATTATCGCAACTGACATTGAGGGCAAGGAAGGTTATATTGTTCTTGAAAAGGAATATTACGATATTCTTAACGAAAAGACCGTATCTGGCAGAATTGATATTAAGCCTTACGAGGCATTAATTTTAAAGGAAATTTAATATGAATACATGTTATATTGTGTGTGCACTAGATTGTAAGCTTGATTTTGTTTCGGATGAAACAGACCTTGTAATTGGTGCAGATAGAGGATATTTGACACTTGTCAAAAATCAAATGAAGCCTGATATTGTAATAGGCGATTTTGATTCATACACAGGGGAAGTTGAGTGTGAAAGTATTATAAAATTCCCTGTTAAAAAGGACTTTACAGACAGCGCGCTGTCTATTGAGCATGCAATCTCAAAAGGATATAAAAAGATTGTCATTTATGGTGCCATCGGTGGCTCTCTTGATCATACCTTAGCCAATATTGCTTTACTTGCTGATTATACAAAAAAGGGAATAGATATTGCATTTGTAGATGGTAATAACATTGTATTTGCGGTGTATAACGGAAAGGCCGCCTTTACCGAGGAAGCAAAGGGAAGAATTTCTGTCTTTTCTTATTCTGATATTTCATTAGGCGTTACCGAAAAAGGACTTTTATATGAGATAAGTAATGTAATGTTAAAAAACATTGTTCCTTTAGGCGTAAGTAATGAGTTTATTGATAAAAAGGCAGAAATTAGTGTTGAAAATGGAGTGCTTATTATTTACACCGCAAAAGAAAATTACGAAAAGTACTTGACAAAGCAGTAATTTGGTGCTAATATATGTCCATACCACACAATTAAATATTCAGGGGTGCTGCAAGGCTGAGATGGATATTTCCAAACCCTTTAACCTGATACGGATAATGCCGGCGTAGGAAGATATATTTGAGTAATTCAACCATTAGATACTTTTTACCACACGGATATTTTCTGTGTGGTAAATTTTTATCTAAAGGAGATTTTATGAAAAACAAATCATCAAAACAAATTGTTGCAATGATTGAATGCAGCATGATGATTGCTTTGTCAACAGTATTCAGCTTACTAAAGATTGTTGATATGCCATACGGTGGCTCTGTTACAATAGCATCTATGCTTCCAATTGTTATTGCAGCATACAGACACGGTTTCTTGTGGGGGTTAGGTACAGCATTAACAAATTCTGTAATTCAACTGTTATTGGGAGTCAACAACCTATCTTATTTTTCAACATGGCAATCAATATTAGCTATTATATTGCTTGATTATATTGTTGCTTTTGGCGTTTTTGCAATTTCGGGATTGTTTAGACGCGTTGAAAAAAGACAAAATTTCGCTTTCCTTTATGGAATTTTACTATCGTCGGTACTCAGATACATATGCCATGTAATATCCGGTGCAACAGTATGGGTAGGATTATCAATACCTGACAATGCGGCTTTATTGTATTCGCTTTCGTATAATGCTACATATATGATTCCGGAGACAATAGTACTTGTTGCAATAGGTGTATATCTAACCAGTATGGTAGATTTTCGTACTCCATATCCAACGAGAGTAAAAATGGAAAAAATTGATAAGGTTGAGGTATATTATTCTGTTTTTGCATGGATTATGCTAATAGCGACAGTGATAGTTGATATTGTTTTAATAGCACCTTACTTACAGGATCCTGAAAACGGAGAATTTGTTTTTACATACCTGAGTGATGTGAACTATGTGAAAGTATCAGTAGTTAGCGTGGTTGGAATTTTAATGGCAACAGCACTATTTGTACTTTCTGCTGTGCGTAAAAAACAAAATTTAAATCAACAATTGGATTATTAAAAAAATGCCATCTTCGAAATTTGAAGATGGCATTTTTATTAATCGACTTGACAATATTAAAATAAAATAGTACAATTTAGTCAAAGAAATATTTTGAGGTGAATTATGGAAATAATTGCGGAATATTATTATGACGGAATGAAACACGTTGAATTTAAATTTAAAAACAAAACTTGTATTGCACTTATGAATGAGGATGAAAGCATGAGAAACGGAAAAACGGTTTTTAAAACTGAATATTTCGGTGCTTTTCCGGACTTACAAAATGAATTTGTAAAAAGAGGTTATACTTTAATTTTTATTGAAAACTACAATCGTTGGGGAACACCTGATCAGTTGAACGATCAATATGAGTTTATTAATTATGCATCCAAAGAATTTGGTATATCAAATAAAGTTATCACTATTGGAATGAGCTGTGGCGGAATGATGTCAATTTTTCTTGCCGCAAATCACCCAGAATGTGTTGAAGGACTTTATATTGATGCACCTGTTGTGAACTTTTTGTCCTGTCCTGCAAGATTTGGCAATGCTCCTGATGTACACGAGGGAATGTGGCAAGAGTTTGAAAAAGCGTGGGGAATGACAAAAAGTGAACTTTTGAATTTTAGAGGACATCCGCTTGACAAACTTGATGATTTGGTAAAAAACAAAATAAAAATTTATATGGCATATGGAGATAGCGACAAAACTGTACCGTATGAAGAAAACGGAATTGCACTTGAAAGAAAGTATAAAGAAAATTGCCTTGAAAATTTGCTATATCTCGACAAAAAAGTTGGTGTTGACCACCACCCACACGGTCCAACTGATATTGATTTTGCAATAAAATATTTTGAAAAGTGATAAAATTAACATTTTTTAATACATAATGACAAAATTTACTTGATTTTACATAACAAAAATATTATAATATATGTGATAAAATTTTCATATTGAAGGAGAAAATAAAATGGCAGAAAACAGACTTATCGGTGATTATCCAGTAATCGGAATCCGTCCAACAATTGACGGTAGACGTGGACCTTTGAAGGTTAGAGAATCACTTGAAGTTCAAACAATGAATATGGCAAAAGCAGCAGCAAAACTTTTTGAGGAAAATATAAGATACTCAAATGGCGAGCCGGTAAAGGTTGTTATTGCTGATACAACAATAGGTAGAGTAGCAGAAGCGGCTGCATGTGCATCTAAATTCAAAAAAGAGGGTGTTGATATCACTCTTACAGTAACACCGTGTTGGTGCTACGGTTCAGAAACAATGGATATGGACCCAATGACAATTAAGGGTGTATGGGGCTTTAACGGTACTGAAAGACCTGGTGCTGTATATCTTGCAGCAGTTCTTGCTTCACACGCGCAAAAGGGCCTTCCTGCATTCGGTATCTATGGACACGACGTTCAAGATGCTACTGATACGTCAATTCCTGCTGATGTACAAGAAAAATTACTCCGTTTTGGCCGTGCAGCAGTAGCAGCAGCTACAATGAGAGGCAAATCATATCTCCAAATCGGTTCTATCTGTATGGGTATTGGTGGTTCAATTATTGACCCTGCATTTATTGAAGAATACCTTGGTATGAGAGTTGAGTCAGTAGATGAGGTAGAAATCATCAGAAGAATGACTGAGGGTATCTATGACAAAGCAGAATACGAAAAAGCACTTGCTTGGACAAAAGCGCACTGTATTGAGGGCTTTGACAAGAACCCTGAAAATATGCAAAGAACAAGAGAAGAAAAAGACGCAGACTGGGAATTTGTTGTTAAGATGATGTGTATCATCAAGGATTTAATGAACGGTAACAAGAATTTACCTGAAGGTTGCGAAGAAGAAATGGTTGGCCACAATGCTATTGCAGCCGGCTTCCAAGGTCAAAGACAGTGGACAGACTTCTATCCAAACTGTGACTTCCCGGAATCAATGCTTAATACTTCATTTGACTGGAACGGTGCAAGAGAACCATACGTTTTAGCAACTGAAAACGACGTTTTAAATGGTCTTGGTATGTTATTTATGAAATTGCTTACAAACAGACCTCAAATGTTTGCTGACGTAAGAACATATTGGAGTCCGGAAGCAGTTAAGAAAGCAACCGGCTATGATATTGAAGGTGTTGCTAAAGAAGCAGGTGGATTTATCCACTTAATTAACTCAGGTGCTTGTTGTCTTGATGCAAACGGTGCTGCAAAAGATGAAAACGGTAATGCAGTAATGAAACCTTGGTATGAGGTAACAAAGGAAGATCAAGACAATATTATGAAGAACACAACATGGAACTATGCTGACCTTGGCTACTTCCGTGGCGGTGGATATTCATCAAGATTTGAAACAAAGGATCAAATGCCTGCTACAATGATTAGATTAAATCTTGTTAAAGGTTTAGGCCCTGTTCTTCAAATTGCAGAAGGATGGACAGTAGGACTTCCGGAAAATGTTTCCGATACACTTTGGAAGAGAACAGACTATACTTGGCCATGTACTTGGTTTGCTCCAAGAGTAACAGGCGAAGGTGCATTTAAGACTGCTTATGATGTAATGAATAACTGGGGTGCAAACCACGGTGCAATTAGTTACGGTCATATCGGTGCAGACCTTATTACACTTTGCTCAATTTTAAGAATTCCTGTATGTATGCATAACGTACCTGAAGATAAGATTTTCCGTCCTGCAGCATGGAATGCATTCGGTATGGATAAAGAAGGTCAAGACTATCGTGCTTGTGCTACATATGGTCCAATGTACAAATAATAGTTAAACAGAATTTTGAGGTTAGAAAAATGAAGAAAACATCATTAGTAATTATGGCTGCCGGTATTGGTTCACGTTTTGGTGGCGGTATTAAGCAGCTTGAGCCACTTGGGCCAAATGGCGAAGTAATTATGGAATATTCCATTCACGATGCTTTAGAAGCAGGTTTTAACAAAGTAGTTTTCATTATTAGAAAAGAAATGGAAGACTATTTTAAAGAAGTTGTTGGAGATAAAATTTCAGGCATTTGCGAAGTAGCATATGCATATCAAAATATTGAAGATCTTCCTGCAGGATTTACAAATCCTCCTGAAAGAAAAAAGCCATGGGGAACAGGTCAAGCTGTTCTTTCATGCAAGGGCATTGTAAATGAGCCATTTATGGTTATCAATGCTGACGACTATTACGGCAAGGAAGCATTCAAGTCAATTCACGATTTCCTTGTGAGCGAAAATGAGCCAATTAAAGAATACAATTTTGCAATGGCAGGCTTTATCCTTAAAAACACATTAAGTGAAAACGGTGGCGTTACAAGAGGCGTATGCTCCGATAAGGACGGCTACCTTACAAACGTTGTTGAAACAAGCAACCTTGTTAAAACAGAGGCAGGTGCAGGCATTGCTAACGATGACGGCACAGTAACACCTATTGATGAAAACGTTTACGTTTCAATGAATATGTGGGGTTTAACACCTGACTTCATTGATTTACTTGAAGGCGGATTTATTAAGTTCTTATCTGATCCTAACTTAAATCAATTAAAAGGCGAATATCTTTTACCAGGTGTAATTGGTGAACTTGTTACAAGCGGTAAAGCATCTGTAAAGATTCTTGAAACTAATGACAAATGGTTCGGTGTTACATACGGCGAAGATAAGTATGCAGTTAAGGAAGAGT
>JAZSHT010000102.1:0-17511 GCA_045533435.1 Eubacteriales bacterium
CAAAAAGAGGTTGACAAAAATGCGAAACAATGCGATAATCTCTTACAGACAGACAGACAGACAGACAGACAGACAGACAGACAGACAGACAGACAGACAGACAGACAGACAGACAGACAGACAGACAGACAGACAGACAGAGTTACAACTCTGTAATTTTTGCGTACAATTTAATAGTTAAATTTGCCATTTGATAAAGGGCTTTCTGCACCCTTTTGTCAAGTAGCTTTTTTAAATACAAAAATAACTTATGAAAGGAAAAATTATGAAAAAGAAAATCTTTTTAGCGCTTATTCTTGTGTCGCTTTTTGCTTGCTTATTTGCAATAACGATAAGTGCGGCGAACGAGGTAACTGTAATTACCGAGGACGGTACAAAAACGGTTGATTTTGAAGACGTTTTTAATCTGAAAGATGGCTACGTTGCTGGATTTAAGGATAGCACGGTTTACGGAAAGGATAATATTCAAGACATTATATTTCCTGAAACAGTAGTCGGATTTAATAGCAGCTCAAAGAGCTTGTTCAAGGAATCAACTGTTATAAAATCTATTACCTTTAAGGGCACGTCGGTGGATATGAACAACTCTGAGAATATGTTCCAAAGCTCGTCAATCGAAAGCGTTATATTTGAACAAGGGCATAATTGTACGCTTAACGTACGCAACTACACAAAATCGGTTTTTTCAGGCTGTGCAAGCTTAACCACGATAAAGTTTCCAACGTTTACAAAGGTTAATTCAGACGGAACATCACATACCGGAGACTCTTTGGGTGGTATGTTCAAAGATTGCACAAAGATGGTAGCTCAAAACGATATAGTGTTTGCAGAGGGAGTGGTTTCTCTTGGTGGACAGCAAATTTTTGAAAATTGCTCATCACTTAGCGATAACGCAAAGGGAAAATGTGATGTATATTTCCCATCTACAATACAAACTATAAATCACAGGTCATTTAGAAACACGGGAATTACAGCGATACACTTCAACAATTGCTCAGTTCTTACAACTATAGGCAGTTCTGGCAGTGAAGGAACGTTTAGCGACTGCGTAAACCTTACAAGCGTTGATTTTTCAAGCTGCACAAATCTTGTAAGCCTTTGCACAAGCATTTTTAACGGCTGCACGCAACTTAAAACCGTTACAGGTCTTGAAAAGACGAGTGTTGAAGCCATTCCAAACTCTGCATTCTATGAATGCACTGCGCTTACGGGCACATAGAATTTCTCGAAAATCACATCGGTTGGAACAAATGCATTTAGATACGCCGCTACTGATGAAAACAGCTATTTAGCAATGGACTTTCCGGCTATCGTTACTCTTGGCGGAACCTCGGGGGATACTCACGTGTTTTCCAACTCGGGCGTAAGAGAGCTTTATTTCGGTAACACTATAAAGAATATAAGCTATAACACCTTTACAAATGCGAGCAAGCTTTGGAGAGTGGAGTTCCAAAACGGCGTCAGCGAATTTAGCTTCAAGAGTTATACTTTTGAGAATTGCACGGCACTTAAAGCGTTCAGCGTTCCCACCGGAATTACAGAGCTTCCAAGCCGTATGTTTAAGGGATGCACAAGCTTAACGGCAGTATATTTGCCAGGGGGCTTAACAGCCATTAATTCAGGCGATAATGACTTCTCGACGTTTAAAAACTGCTCAAGTCTTTACTTTGTAAGTGAACCGTTTACCTACAAAACGGTAGAAGAAATCCCGTCGGAGCCAAGCGTTTATTATTTCCCATCGGAGCTTATCACAGTGAGTGGTGAAGCCTTTGACGGTGCAAGAGTAAACGACGTTGTTGTTTTCCCATCAGGACTTACAAGCTTAACACAGGGCTATACATTTGAAGGCAGTAAAAGTGCAAGTGGTAAGCCAACTGTTGTGTTTATGGGCGATATGCAAACCGTAACCGTAAAAAGCTGGGCGGTTAATGAAATTTATTTCTGCAATAAAAACGATATAGACGCATCAAGTGCAGGTTATAGCGGTTCTGTGACTGTACATTTCTGTAACGCGGTGGAAAACACAACTCACTTGTGCGAAAAAACCGCATCAACGGAAGCAACATGTGACAAAAACAAGGCAACAACCTCATATTGCTTCTGCGGTAAGGTGATTGAGGTAAAAGAGGTAGAGGGCACAATGCTCGGTCATAGCCACACAATATTTATCGACTTGGTTTACGCTGATTTTTCAAAGGCAGGCTATTATAGCTACAAGTGTGAAAGATGTGATGATGTAAATAATGATAAATCCGCACCAGCACTCTTTGTTTGCCTTGGCTACTCGGCTCCTGAAAAGGATGGCAGAATTGGTATTGCAATCGGATTTACCGTAAACAATGAGGCAATTAAGGAATACGAAAAAGCAACGGGCAAAACATTAGAATACGGCGTATTTGCAGTAGCAAAGGAAAAGCTTGGTACAAATGATATTTTCGGTACAGATGGTAAAGCATCAAACGGTGTTATTAATGCAGAAATTACAGGCTATGAATTTGCAGCATTTGAACTTAAAATAATTGGCTTTACTGACACACAGAAGGATATCAAGCTTGCAATGGGTGCATATGTGGCTGTAACAGATGGCGAAACAACAGAATATTCATATATGCAGGGTGTCGAACCTAACGAAAATGAAAAGTATTGCTTTGTTTCATATAACGACATTGTGGGCAAGTCTTCAACAGAAGAAGAGGTAACACAATGAAATATGTAACACCAAAATATGAAGCATGCGTTGCTGAAACAGAAAATATACTAACTGCTTCGTCAGGACAAACCTCTAACTATGAGATTGAGAACAACAATGACGGAACGGGAAACGTCATAGTGGACGCACTCAGCATATTTAGATAATTAACGAAACAATTAACTATTAAAAAGTAAAAATACAACCACTCTTTACCGAAAAAGGTATTGAGCGGTTGTTTTTTAGTGTATAAATAAATTTCTGCAAATAACAATTCAAAGTTATTCTATTTGCTATTAAATTGTTTGAAATTTGTTTTTTTCTTTTCTGAATTGAGAGGGCGTGACACCTGTCAGTTCTAAAAACACCTTGTTAAAGGCATTGATCGACAAAAAACCGCTTTCTAAAGCAATTTCGGAAATAGATTTATAATTATTGGCGTCGGCAAGCAGCGATTTGGCGTAGTTTACTCTATATGATGAAAGAAATTTTCTGAAATTCATTCCCGTAAGAGAATGCAGAGCACAGGAAAGATATTTTTCGTGATAACCTAACCTTTTAGCAAGATTGCAAAGTTTAATATCTTCCCTGAAATGAACAGATATGTATTCAATAACCTGTCTTAATCCGTTTCGACCGTGTATAAGATTGCGAGTTGGACTCCAAGTGCCCTTTGCAAGTACCACGCTACAAATCATATTTATTAAACCGCAAAGTCGCATTGTGTCGTTTTTATCTACGCTGTCAAACTCCTCAAGAAGAAACATATTGTCCGAAAAATCAATTACAGGAGAAACAAGTTCCTTTCCAAAGGTTAGTGAACTGAAAAGAGGATTAAAGTCATTTGAAAAAACAGCACAGCGCATAAAAGACGATGCTTCGTCACTATACTCGTGAACTTGATTTGGCATTATGTAAATTAAATGGTTTTTTGGTACGATATTTCTTTTTCCGTCAATATAAACACAGGTTTCGCCTTCTTTTGTGAATGCAAATTCGCTGTATTCGTGAATGTGCGGCGGGACAACCCAATTTGTGTGGCTGTTGCTTCTGAAATCATAGCTGTTGCCAACGTTTTCGGTTTGATAAACAATCACGAAATCACCTCTTAATATTACCTTTTTGCTATATTTTATCACCTTTTTGATAGAAAGTCAACTATGTATATGATATAATGAGGATAGAATAGTGTTTATTTGGGGGTGGAAAATGCTGATAAAAAACAAATGGAGCAAAGAAAAAGCATGGGAGTGGTACAATAATCATCCTTGGATAAGAGGGTGCAACTATATGAGTGCCGACTGTGTAAATAGAGTTGACCAATGGCAAGGTTTACACTTTGAAGAAAGAATGAAGTCTACCGAAGAAGAATTTAAGGTTATGCAGGATTTAGGATTTAATTCCGTAAGATTGATCCTTGAATACGTTGTTTGGAAAGAAGAGCACGACGGTTTTCTTGAAAGATTTGAACGTTATATTTCACTTTGCGATAAATACGGTATTTCTTGTATGATTGTTTTAGCAAACGATTGTATGCCACCAAAAACAGAACTTTGGAAAATGCCATATATAGGTGAGCAAAACTACGATATCGGCTATCACGGCGGTAAAAAGCATTCTCAACACGGACGACATAACGAGCCTGCACCTCATTTCTATCTTGATGATGAGAAAAGTGCGAATGACTATTTTAAAATGGTTGAGGAAATCGTTGCGCTTTACAAGGATGATAACCGTATTTTAATGTGGGACGTATTTAACGAGCCGGGGAACAGTCAAAGAAGCGGAATTACGTTGCCTATTCTTAAAAGAATGTTTGAGGTTGTAAGAGGAATAAATCCATCACAGCCCCTTACCTGCGGTGCGTGGTGCTGCAATAAAAATTATGAATTCGATATGCCGGAGGATGCATTTGCAATTGAAAACTCCGATATTATTACGTATCACAACTATGGCAGATACGAGGAGCATATAAGGGTTATTAAGTATTTAAAGCAGTTTGATAGACCTTTAATTAACACTGAATGGCTTGCAAGATGTACGGGAAATACGGTTTTTGAAAATTTTCCCCTGTTCTATCTTGAAAATATAGGCTGTTATAATTGGGGCTTTGTGGCGGGAAAATATCAAACCTTTGAGGCGCATAATTCACTTTGGGATTGGTATTATAGTGATAAAAACGCAAATATTGACCTAACAAAATGGTTTCACGATCTATATAGACCAAGCTATCGCCCGTACGACCCCAAGGAAATTGATTTAGTTAAAAAATTCTGTCAATTGGCAGATGATGATTTAAAAGCAAAAAACAAGGAGAGAACACAATGAAAAAGAAATTTTTTTTATTATTAGTAATGGTGACAATGCTTACCTGTGTGCTTGCAATTTCCGTAAGCGCAAGCTCAGAAATTCCCGACTTTACAGATGTAATTGATGTAACAACCGTTGGCGAGGGCGTTGTAGCACCAATTGACACAACCTCTCTTAGTGCTCTTGAGGCAGTAGTGAATGATAACACATCAAGAGTACTTTTAGTAGATGCAAGCGGCAATTATGCAACCTATCTTTCAAAGTACGTAATCACAACCGCTAAAACAGGTGCGGGCGACTACGGTATGAACTTCAAATTTGATGCACTCAACGATGCAACAGGCAAGGGGTATACCGCTGCTTCAATTGTTAGATTTGAAATTCCGGAGGGCGTTGAAAGAATGTATTCCGCAACTCTTTCGGGCTGTTCAAATTTGCTTAGTATAAAATGCGGCTCAACATTTTGGGTTCTTGAAAATTATGTTTTTAATAGCTCAAATTGTCCAAGCTTGAAGGTTATAGACTTTTCTGCATCAACTAAGACTGCTATAAAGACAACCGTAACGTCAGTCTTTGCAAACAACTTATCCATTGAAGAGGTAAGACTTCCTAAGGGACTTGTTGAAATGGGTGGCACTGCATTCCACAACGATTCAAGCTTGAAAAAGATATATATTCCAAGCACATTTACAAAGACAACCTCAATAATAAACAAGTCAGTAGATAAGTGTGCATTTTTCTACACAGGAAATATGGAGAAAGCACAAAGCACCTTCCCGGGTATGATGCCAACCTCATATACAATAACTCTTGAATATGTAGAGTGGGACCAAACAAAGAGCGATGATTATTATGTTGAACTTGCCGAAAATCATAGTAGCACCTATGTTATTTATATTGTTTGCAATTATAGCGGCTGCAATGCCTTTTATGATGGCGAGCACGTCGAGGATAACAATCCTTGCGTAATCAACTGTGAGCGTTGTAGTATGACGGGTATTGCAGAAAAGAATCCTGTGCATAGCGAAAGCATAGATATTTTATATGCTAATGGCTACCACAATGTAGGTGCTAAAATTACAAGCTGCACTAATGAGGGATGTGCCCATAGTACAACAGAGGAAACAGCAGCCCTCTTTACCTGCCTTGGCTACTCAGCACCTGAGGATGGCAGAGGCGGTATTGCAATCGGATTTACCGTAAACAATGAGGCGATTAAGGAATATGAAAAAGCAACGGGCAAAACATTAAAATACGGTGTGTTTGCAGTGGCAAAAGAAAAACTCGGCACAAATGACATTTTTAATAAAGAAAATGGCACAGCAGCAGACGGAGTGATTAACGCAGAAATTACAAGTTACGAGTTCGTTTCATTTGAACTTAAAATAGTTGGATTTGCAGACACTCAAAAGGATGTAAAGCTTGCTATGGGTGCATATGTGGCTGTAACAGATGGCGAAACTACAGAATATTCATATATGCAATCCGGAACACCTTTGGAAAACGAAAAATATTGCTTCGTTTCATATAATGATATTGCAGGAAAGTCTTCAACTGATGAAGAGGTAACACAATGAAATATATAGCACCAAAATATGAAATGGCTGTTATAGAAACAGAAGATATTTTAACTGCTTCATCGGGTCAAACTGCTAATTATGAGATTGAGCAAAAAGATGACGGAAGCGGAAATATCTTAATAGATATAGGCAAGCTATTTTTTAGTTAAATAATAGAAAAGCTATATAGAGTAAAATCTATTTTTTCATAATTCAACCACACTTTTCAACAAATGTGTGGTTTTTCTTTTCCCAAGTAAAAAAGAGCTGTTGCCCTTAACTGATTTTTTCAATCAGCTATTTGCAACAGCCCCTTGTTTTGCTTGAGTAGCTATTTGCTTTAGTGGGCAATTAAGCTGCTTTAAAAGCATGTAATAGCTTTAGGGCTTTCATTGTGGATTTATTTTTAATTTTGTTTTTTATATTCGGTTGGGGAAAGACCTGTGAACTTTTTAAATGCGCGCGCGAAAAAATTAAAGTTATTATAGCCACATGTTGCGCTAATTTCTTTTATTGAAAGGGAGCTCGTTTCAAGCATTTCCATAGCCATTCGCATACGCAAGGCTATGATATATTTGCTAGGAGAAATTCCAAGCTGAGACTTGAAACGCTTGTTATAGGCAGTTAAGCACAGCGCTTCCATTTGTGCAAGATCTGGGATTTTTATATTTTCTGTGTAGTTTTCATTTATATATCTTATTGATTTTGAAAGGGCAAATGTTGAACCGCTGAATTTTTGCTTTGCACGCCCAGCCTCGATAAGTAATCGTTCAAGCAGGCACACAAGCTCGCGAGCTCTAAATTCATCATTCTTTGCAAATGCTTCAAAAAGAGTCTTAAATCGCGTTGGCAAATGATTGTTTTGGTCAATTTTGTTTCTTGCGGGGAAAATTTCAATACCGTTTTCGGCTAAAAGCTCTTCGGCATTATGCCCAGTAAAATGCACACACAAAAAATAGATATGCTCACCCTCGCAACGAATTTCATAGCGAGTTCTTGGTGGTATAACTAAAATTTCCCCACCCTTTAAAGCGCCGTTTCCGCGGTCCGTTGTTGCATAAAAATCACCTTCAATTAGATAAAGAAGATAATAATCAAGTCTTCCAACTGAATTTTTGTTTGTATGATTTAGGTCGGTATTACAGCAGTTTGCACAGTTTACCATAAGCGGTACATCTAAATTTTCAATTGAGGCGTGATTGGCATCACTCATAACATCAATAGATTTTGCAAGCCTTGTAGAATAAAATGCGTTTTTCATAAAGCTCCTTAAAAACCGAATAGTGCTATTGTTGTGTAGAATAATTGTTTTATTCTTATTGATTTTATGTTACCATAAAATTGGACTTATGTCAAATAGTTTCTTTTTTGAAGGGAGAAAAATATGAAAAAACGCATCATTATGTTAACCGTAATCACAGCTTGTCTTATGCTTTTGCTTGCATTTGGCGTTAATGCTGCTGCAACAAATGAGTTTGGCGCTGTTGAAACATCAACCACCATTGACCTAACCGGAATGTCAACTGATACAAAAGCAAGAGTAGTGCTTTTTGATGGCACAGAATATCATACCTATCCATCACAGTATATCGTAACTAGTGCAGCTGACATGGGTTACAACTTTGCAAAAATTAACGAAGCATTTACAAAATCCTATGGCATTAGCAGTGTAATTAGAATTGAAATTCCAAACACTGTAAGAGTTATTGTAAGCGGTTTATTTAACTACGGCAAAAACAACAACCTAAAAGAGGTTTATTTCCCATCTGACTCTCAGGTTTACAAGTTCAACTGGGGTTGCTTTGAACAAAATACTGGACTTGAAAAAATCAATATTCCTGCCTCCTTGACAGAATACAATGGATATAACCACTTCGCAAAATGTTCATCACTTAAATATGTAACATTTGATGAGGGATATAATGTAAGCGATATCCCAAACAACTTTTTCCAATCATGCTCTTCCCTTGAAGAAATAGTTTTTCCAAACTCTGTAACTCAAATAGGCGGCGGTGCTTTTAGCACATGTTCCAAGCTTAAGAAGGTTGTTTTTGGTGCAAATGCACAGATAATGCTTCCATCATCATCTGACAGTGCAACAGGCGGTTCAACCTGGTACATACCAGCAACATTTTATGGTGCTGATGTAGAGACTGAGCCTGAGTCTAATATGCTTCATCACGAGGGCAAGAATAACAACGGAGTAAGCGGAAATCAGCACGGCCCTAAAAATGTTACATTTGTTTACACAGGAACTTATGAAGAGGCCGTTGCATTGCGCGAAAGATGTAAGGCGGCAGATGCGAAAAACGGCGAAAACTGTATAGGCCTTAAAAGAATTTATGATGCTGTGCTTTGCACAGAATCAGAGTATTTTGAGTTGACTGGCAAAAAGGTTGGCGAGGGCTCAAGTGGAAGCTATTTCGTTTATGGATATAGTGCTTGTGAAGCATTCTATAACGGTGTTCACACGGTTGATACAAAAAATTCAAATGACTGTGTAGAGCGATGCACAGCTTGTCCAAAAGTAACAATAGAGCACAAGACAACAGAAAATATGTCAATTTCAATATCATATGCTGATTTTAGCAAGCTAGGCACAAAAACAACAAAATGCTTAAATGCAGGCTGTCCACTTAATGATACTCCTGATACTGAGGATACTCCCGCACTCTTTACTTGCCATGGCTACTCAGCGCCTGAGGACGGCAGAGGTGCGCTTGCTATCGGTTATACTATCAATAACGAAGCAATTAAAGAATATAAAGAAATAACAGGCAAAGCAATAAAATACGGCGTATTTGCAGTATTAAAGGATAATCTTGGCGATGGCGATATTTTTGATGAAAGTGGAAAAGCGATTGCAAACGCCGTAACCGCTGAGATTTCAGGCGATAACTTTGTGTCCTTTGAATTTAAAATTACAGGCTTTAAGGATGGCAATAAGGACTTAAAGCTTGCAATGGGCGCATATGTAGCGCTATCAGCTACTGAATACTCATATATGCAATTCGGCGCGCCAAACGAGGGCGAAAAATACTCATTTGTTTCGTATTATGATGTTGTAGGAAGGCCATCAGCTAATGAATAAGCAGTACCATGAAAAATGATAATACCCTAAAATATGAGGGCAGTTGGCTTATTTAGATAAAAAAGATGATATATTAAAAGCAACCTATTCTTGCCTGAAAAGGCATTGAGAGGTTGCTTTTTGTTATAATTAAACGGTATGCAAGCTATATTTTTACATGGTGTATTTGGCTTGCGGATTTTCACATTGGTTGTTATTAAAATCTACTAGCGGTAGATTTTTGCGCAAATAATACTATTATTTGTAGGTTGACAATTAATTATTGTTAATATATAATTAAATTAAATAAGGACTATGTATATTATGAGTAGGAAAAAGGGGTAAGCATGATAGATAAGAGCAATTATGAAAAAGCTTTCTCAATAAATATACGCAGATTACGCAAAAATCTTAACATAACACAAAAATCATTAGCAGATTTAATAGGATATTCGGAAAAAACGGTAAGTAAATGGGAAACTGAGGGAAGCGTCCCGCCAATAGAGGTGCTTTTTAGACTTGCTAATATATTCCGTGTGAGCATAGTTGAGCTATTTAGATGTGATGAGGCTATATATTATTTAGGAATTGATGGCGGTGGAACTAAAACAGAGTTTGCATTGTCAGACCCCGATGGCAACATAGTGTGCCGACTTTTTATGGATGGGTGCAATCCCAATACCGTGGGTATAGAGAATGCAAAGCGAATAATTGAAAATGGCGTTATTCAAGTGTGTAAGGATATTCCTTTTTCATCTGTGGCTGTGTATGCGGGAATTGCAGGCTGTGCATCTGAAGGCTACGCAAATGAAATTAAGGATATGCTTGAAAAAATGTCCTTTGCCGCTTGCGATGTAGGTAGTGATAATAACAATATTGTATCTGCCGGACTTGGAGAAAACGAGGGCGTAACAATGATTCTTGGAACGGGAATTTGCGCTTATGTTGTTAAAAAGGAAGAAACAAAAAGAATTGCAGGCTGGGGATATTTATTCGATAATGGCGGAAGCGCATTTCATATTGGCAGAGATGCCATAAATGCATATTTTTCCGCAAATGATGGCACGGGAGAGAAAACAACCCTGGTGCAAAGAATAAGGGAAACCTTTAGTTATTCAAACAGTGAGTTTCTTAAATATTTATACAGCGGTGGAAATAAGCTGGTGTCCTCATATGCTATGATTGTATTTGAGGAGGCAGAGAGGGGCGACAAGGTGTCTATTGCTATACTAAAAAAGCATATAGCTGAAATTGCAAGACTTATTCGTGCTTCCCTTTCTCACTTTTCAGACTATAATGAAAGAATTCCTGTAATACTTGGCGGAGGCTTGACTAATCAAGCGCTTTTGCTTCCTTATCTTACAAATGAGCTTGGGGATGATATAAAAAGGTGCAATATTCAAATTTTAGATGTTCCGCCTGTCAACGGAGCACTAGAGCTGGCAAAATCTCTTTGGAGGAAAAGAGCAAGTGATGAGCAAGCATGAAATATTAAAAACAGAAATGCGCAACCCTGATACAACAAATATTGACCGTATGACAACAATAGAAATGCTTGAATTAATTCAAAAGGAAAACGAAAATGCGGTATTATCTGTAAGAAATGCACTTGGGAAAATAGAAATTGCTTGTGATATAATTGATAAAAAGCTATCCCAGGGCGGCAGACTTATCTATGTTGGAGCAGGGACATCGGGCAGGCTTGGTGTTTTAGATGCTAGTGAATGTCCGCCTACCTTTGGAGTGCCAGGGGATATGGTAATCGGAATTATTGCCGGTGGAGAAAAATGCATGTTTCAAGCTGCCGAGGGTGCAGAGGACAGCTATGAAAGCGGTATTCAAGATTTAAAGGACAAGCATCTTACAAAAAATGATGTGGTGGTTGGAATATCCGCATCAGGAAATGCGCAGTACATAATCGGCGCTCTTAATTATGCAAATGAGCTTGGCTGTGAAACAATAGGAATTACCTCTAATGATAATACTCTCATAACCAAGAATGCCAAGGTATCAATTATAACAGACACAGGAGCAGAGGTTATTACAGGCTCTACACGAATGAAGGCGGGCACTGCTCAAAAAATAATTTTGAATATGCTCTCCACAGTTGCAATGATAAAGCTTGGCAATGTCTATGAAAATATGATGATAAATTTACGCCCCACAAACGAAAAGCTTAAAAACCGTATGGTAAGAATTGTTACTGAAATTATCGGTGTAAGTGAAGAGGAGGCAAAGAGGCTGCTTGAAATATCTAACTGGGATATTAGAACAGCTGTTCAAAAGCACAAAGCAATTTAGAAAAGAGATTTAATATGCAATTTTTAAAATCCTTTAAATTTAAAAACGGTTTTACATTAAGCCTAAATCTTGAAAATGGCAATTTATTTTATATATTATCAAACGGAAAGCACGAATACAGATTTTTCTCAAAGGACACCTTAAAAACTGTTGGCTATTACAATATGCTTGGCTCAAATTTAGAATTTGAGGAAAGCGAAAGCTCTTTAACCATTCACGCTTGTCCAACCGATGAAAATAACATCCCAATAGGTCCTGTTACAGCTTGCTACAATTTTGAAATTTGTGGAGATAACGCACTTCGTGTAAGTACATATTTTATATCAAAGATACAGCTGCCTATCCATATGATGTCCTGGATGGATTTAAAGCTTGAAAGAAGTAAATTTAATACATTTCAAGGCTTTAACCCTGATTTTTCAGTTGGTGTGAATGATATAACTCATCAGGTTACACTTGGGGACGGCGCTTTATGTGATGATTACGGTTATATTATGCTATCAAATGCAGGCTGCACAGCCTTTGCGCCGAAAAGCGTTAATGCGGTTGTTCCTTATCTTTCGGGAGAAAATGAGGTTGAATTTTGCTCACTAAAAAGTAATGTAGGCACAAAAATAGATTTCTTTTTAAATATGATAAATGAAGCTTACGCTTTATCCTCTGTTATTTCCTTCGGAGAGGGCAAGCCTAAATTGCCAACCGTTATGGCGAAGAAATTCGTGCCTGCTGCAAAAATAAGCGGAGATAGATACGATATTACAAGTGGTCGCCTTACCTGTGCGGTTTATGTAAGAAAAGACGGCGCATCGATGGCAAAAACATCACTTTTAGACTATCAGCCCATAGATGAGATTTGTGTAAATCCTATGACTACTCTTAAGGTAAAAAATCTCAAAACGGGAGATGTAGAGTGCTTTTCAGCCGAGGAATGCTGGGACAATGTTAATGTGTGGAGCGGTAAAAATGAGCTTAAGATTGTTTTTTCATTTCCTCGTTCCTTGCCAATTCGTGTAATTATTACCATAAGAGCATACCGAAATGATGAAATTACCTTTGGATTACAGGTTATAAACGACAGCGCGGACTACACGGTACTCTCTGCATCTGTTCCATCAATTTCATTTGTTGGATATGAAAAGCCAAATTTACTTATAGCGCAGGCAAGCGGTCAGCTTTTTGATAATGCTTACGAAAAAGAGGTGCATTGGAACTCTCATTATCCTAACGGATTTGGTTGTGTTTCTCCTGTGCTTGGAATTTACGAGCCTACAAAGGAAAAATCAAACGGTCTTTATGTAGCCGTTCATTCCCCTAGCGCTGAAAGATGCGATATGAGATGCGATATGCTAAGAAAAGGAGAGGGAAGCTTCTCATTTGAATATCCCTCAACATCAATGGGAAAAGCGTATAACTCCTTTGAGCCTGTTGGAAAGGTTGTTATGCGTGTTTTAGATGGCGACTGGTACGATATATCGTGTATATATGAGGAATATGTTAAAAATCACGCAGAATGGTACGCTCCCATTGGCAGATACGATACACCTAAGTGGTTCAAGGATATTCCTGTTTGGCTTATGGATTGGATGCCTAATGATGATAACCCATTAGCTGAGCCTGTTCCTATTTCCTTAAGAAGCCTTGTTCCCCCAAAGGAGGATGATTGGAAAACAAAGCCTATTGAATTTGCAAAAAGACTTGGTCTTCCTGTTGGCTATCATATTTACAACTGGCATCGTATTCCATTTAACAATGACTATCCCTACTATTTCCCTGTAAAAGCGGGATTTATGGAAAGCATTGATGAATTCCATCAAAACAACATTTATATAATGCCCTATATCAACGCTCGCCTTGTTGATACAAGAACAAGCGACCTTTCAACTGAAAGGTTTGAAAGAGAATTTTTGTCAGGAGCAACGCTTGATGTAAACGGCAAATTATGTATAGAAACATATGCATCCCACGAGCCTGATGGCTCACTTTGTCAGCTTGCTGCAATGTGTCCGTCAAGTCATATTTGGCGAAATACCCTTGCAGAAATTATCAGAAGAATGTCAAAGGAATGTAATGTTGATGGCGTTTATCTTGATCAGGTTAGTGCATCCGATGCCAATTTATGCTGTGCGCCCCATCACAATCACGAGGGTGGTGGTGGCTCTTGGTGGGTGCGCTCCTACAAAAACATTATGTCGCGATTAAAGGAAGAATGTAATGATAATTGCATTTTCACAAGTGAATGTAATGCAGAGCCTTACGCTGACCAGTTTGACGGATTTTTAACATGGGCGTGGGTGGCAACTAATTATGTGCCATTTTTCTCAAAAATTTATGCAGGTCATGTGGTTTTGTTCGGCAGAAGCACTAACGGATACAAAAAAGCAGACAAGGAATATTTTAGATTTCATGTAGGTCAAAGCGTTATGTTCGGTCAGCAAATCGGTTGGATAAATGCGGATATAATTGATGACAACGAAAAAATGGTGTATTTAACTCGTATGTGCCAAATGAGATATGACTTTAAGGATTATTTCAACTACGGTAAAATGCTTCGCCCGCCAAAAACAAATGATTTTATTCCAACCTTTGTAACAGATAGTGCAATCGGCTTTTCAGATGTTAGTGAAGCACCGTTAATTCTTTCATCCTCTTGGGAAAAGGATGGAAATACTATTATGCTTATTACCAACTGCGACAAAAAGGAATACACCTTAGTGTATGAAGCACCCTTTGATAGCTATGATGAAATTAAATATTACGGTCAAGGCAGCGCTTCATCTGTTGTTAATTCAAAAATCACTATCACAATTAGTCCCGAAAGCGCCATTGCAATTATAAAGAAAGCAAAGGATACGAAAGATGGAAATTAAACGACTTAAAAAAGAGAATTATGATGAATTAATTTCACTTTTGAACCTGGTTTTCTCTAAACAGAATAACTGCATAATGGATTTTGAAAAAGAACTGCCCAATATGTGCATAAAGGATGAAATGCATATGAGAAAGCATATAGGACTTTTCTTGGATAATAAGCTTGTTTCCGTTGTTGGAGTTTACCCCTTGATAACAAAGGTTTTGGATAGAGAAATTAATTTCTGCACTGTTGGCAATGTTGCAACACATCCCGATTACGAGGGACTGGGATACATGAATATTTTACTTAACCGCGCAATGGAAATTGTAAAGGAAGAAAAATACGATGCTTGCAGGCTTGGTGGAGATAGAGCAAGATATTTACGCTTTGGCTTTGAGCTTTGCGGTGGAAATTACTCTTATTACATAACGCCAAAAAATACAAAAAAGTCATTGCTTGGGGACTACGGTCAAAATACAAGCGTTACTGAAATTTTGCCAAATGATGAAAGGTCCTTAACCTTCGCAAGGGAGATATATCATCAAAACAAGGTAAGCGTGTTAAGAAATGATAATAATGTAATGTACAGAGTAATGACAGCGTGGAAAAATACACCTTATTTAGTAACTAAAAATAATGAGCCAATCGGTTATTTTGCTTTGACATCTAATAAAAAAGAGGTGTCAGAAGCATATGCCATAAATAAAGAAGCATATTTAGACACGGTTGCTACAATTTCAAATTACTTAAATGATGGCTTTTCGGTGGAATTACATCAGCACGATATAGATTTAATAAGAGAAATGAATAAATGCGCTGAATATATGAGCATACAAATTCCATCAAATTTTAATATAGTAAGCTTTGAAAATGTGGTTGATGCTTATATTAAATTAAAAGCGAGTTATACTTGTTTGGTGATGGGAAGTGTCGCTATTTCCATAAAGGATTATGGAAAAATCAAAATTTTTGCAAATGAAAATGACTGCGGATGTGTCAAATTTGACGGCGAGTGCGACCTTGAGCTATCAAAGTCAGATGCAACAAGATTTATTTTCGGAATGCATCCACCCGCTTCGGTAATCGAGCCAAATTTATTTGCAAAAGCAAATTTCCCCCTTCCCCTTTCGTGGAACACACAAAACAGAGTATAGATTTAGTTCATAACAGATAAAATTTATATATTAAGGAGAAAATTTATGAAAAGAAAGCTATTATTCTTTTTAGCAATGATTGCATTGCTGGCTTGCATTTTTGCTATTTCAGTTAGTGCGGATGCACTTGCTAATTACGCAAGCGTTAAGCTAACACTTGTTGATAATACTGAGGTAACAGGCTATTGCAAGATTGACGGCCGTTTTTTGAGGGACAATGTTTATAAAAATCCCGAAAACACAGATGATGGCGTATATGCGTGGGGAGATATCAAGGTTTTTGATATGCGTAACTCCGTAATCGTTGGTAACAAAACCTATAATGAGGTTGGCGGAATTAATTGTAACAGTCAAGCCGTTAATGTTGAGGAATACTATTTTTCAAGTCAGGTTACAAAAATTTTGAATACAACCTTTACAAGCGGATGGAAAAAGCTTAAAACCGTTTACGTTCCAAATACTGTAACGGAAATACAGTATAGCTCCTTCCAAGGCTCTCCCGTAGAGAGGGTAATTTTAGAGGAGGGCACCAATCTTAAATCGATTGGTGACAGTGCATTTAACAAATGCACATCCCTTACATCCTTTGATTTTCCTGAGGGACTTGAAAGCTTGGGATATAATTGCTTCTGGGAATCAGGATTAAGCGGCACTGTTGTTATTCCTAATTCCGTTACATATCTTGGTCCAGGCTCGCTTCTTTCAACAAAAATTGAAAATCTATATTTAGGCGATGGAGTGCTTCAAATCGGTCATAACTTCCTTGGCACATTCTCTAAAACCGATAATCCATACCTGAAAAATGTGTATATTCCTGCATGTACAACCTTTACGCAGTCTAATATATTCTATAAGTGCGCTAACCCTGTTAATTTCTATATTGTTGGTACAAAAGAGGAATGTGAAGCTATGGTTAGTACCTTGAAAGCGCAAAGCACAGGTAGCTATATGACATTTATAACCGCTAATGAGGTAACAGAAAATACAGGCGCAGGCTATGGTATTATTCACACAGAATATAATAGATGCGATGCATTTTATAATAGCGAGCATATAGCTGCTGAGGAAGCTTATGAGCTTACATCCTTTATGGAAAGCTCCTATGTAAAGAGCATTTGCTCAAGATGTGATAAGAGAACGGTTGTAAGAGAAATTGCACCACTTTTTACTTGCCCTGGCTACTCAACACCTGAAAAAGGCAATGATGGTATTGCAATTAGCTTTATTGTAGATAATGAAGCAATCAAGGAATATGAGGAAATAACAGGCAAGACCTTAACATACGGCGTATTTGCAGTAGCAAAATCAAAGCTTGGTACAAATGATATTTTCGGTACAGATGGTAAATCATCAAACGGTGTTATTAACGCGGAAATTACAGGCTATGAATTTGCTTCATTTGATCTTAGAATATGCGGCTTTGAAGAAGAACATAAATCTGCTTTACTTGCTCTCGGCGCATATGTAATCGCAAGCGATAAGGAAGCAACCGATGCACCAGCCGAGTATTCATATCTCCAAGCAAGCGCACCAAATGCGGGCGAAAAATATGCATTTGTTTCATATAATGATATTGT
>JAZSHT010000148.1:0-1742 GCA_045533435.1 Eubacteriales bacterium
GCTTGGCCTCCGACTTGCTAGTAGGCACAAGTATGCCCGCAATAAGCTTTATAAGAGTAGATTTTCCGCAGCCATTAGGACCTAAAAGTCCAAAAATTTTACCGCTTGGTATAGTTAAATTCAGCTCATTTAATACAGGTCTGCCCGTGTTATAGCATTTAACTACATTTTCGCATTCTAAAACGGGAATATTCATATATTGTCCTTCCTTTCGTAGTATTTGTCAGTAAGATAAGCGAATTTTTCCTTAGATAAGCCAAGACTAATCCCCTCATCTATAATTCTTTTAATAAACTCCTCTTGCATTTTTTCAAGAGTTAATTCAATAATAGATATATCATCAGTAACTATTCTTCCACTTGTGCCTTGCGTAATAAGTAAACCCTCATTTTCTAAAATTGAGAGGGATTTTTGCATAGTGTTAGGATTTACAGAAGCCTCATATGCAAGCTGCCTCACGGTAGGAAATTGCTCCCCGGCTTTGTACTTTCCTCTGACAATATCTAATCTTAAAATACTTGCGATTTGTAAGGACACAGGGCTTTTTGAATCAAAGCTCCACGCCACAAGACCACCACCCTTATTTAAAAATTGTACCATTGTACTAATACAATGATACAATATTTTTGTAAAATTGTCAATACTATATAGACAAAAAGCAAAAAATGTGATACAATACACTAAGAAAAAAGTCAAAAGAAAGCGAAACCCCATGAAAAGAATTTTTAAAATCTTAGCGTTGGCAGTAATATGCGTAACCATTAGCGTTATGCTTTTTGGCTGCATAAGAACGCCAAATAAACCACCTGTAAGCTCCACCACATATACAGCAACATTTATGGTGGATGGTAAAATAGACAGCAATAGCATAGTAAACGGTGGCGGAGCAGTGGTAAAGCCACTTAAGAACCCAGAAAAATCATGCCATAGATTTGTCGGATGGAGTACAAAAAGATATGAATATGTGCCTTATGATTTTTCAAAAGAGGTAACAGGCAATGTTACACTTCATGCGTATTTTGAATTTGTTGAGTCAGAGCTCACAGCCGCTGTTGAAGCGCTTGAAAGTAGCGTAGTAAAGGTTACTCATACCTATATTGAAAACCAAGAGCAAAAAGAATTAGAGGGCGTTGGCATCATATACCATATTCAAAACGGATATTGCTATATAGTTACTAACTACCACACAATATACGCAAACGAAAATCAATTAGATCCAAAAATTACCGTTACCGATAAGGAAGGAAATGAATTTTTAGCAAGAGTATTCAAAAGTAAAAACAAGGACCTTCCCGCCATGGATAAGAAATATGACCTTGCGGTTATTTGCTTCGAATATAGCGGAAAGGTTATGCAGCCAATTAAAACGGTAGGCGGTATTGACTATTTAGGCGAAACCGTTTTTTCAATAGGCGGCTCCAAGGATTTTGTTAAAACAGGCTTTATAGCTGCATATGAAAAAGCATCGGTAAATATTGATAAGGACCTTTCAAGCGTAGATTTTGAAGTGTACCATCATAACGCTATTCCAAATTCCACAGCAAAGGAAAGCCTACTATTCAATTTAGATAAGCATTTCTTAGGTATAACATATTATTCAGAGGATGGCAAGGGCTATGCAATACCATGCGAGTATATCGGCGCATTTTTAGACATATACCTATACGGATAAAATTAAGGGAACGAATTTTCGTTCCCTTTTTTCATTTTACACCCTTGCTATTTAAAAATGATACTAACCC
>JAZSHT010000086.1:0-6959 GCA_045533435.1 Eubacteriales bacterium
TATAATTCTGAAAAGCAATTATAGTTCCGTACATCGGCACATAACAAAATATAATGTAATATGCTCAGTTTCAAAAAATGACTTTTTTAAAGTTTTGAAAGCGAGCGTCGTATGAAATATATGATATTGATGGATAAATACAAAAAAGAGAGCAAATTGCTCTCTTTTAGTTATTATTAGTACGCATTTTAAATAAAAGTTTCGCTTTTTAGAAGAAGCGATGAGTTACATATTTTTGAATACTGTCTTGCATCTAAATATGTTTTTCAAAATCATTTTTGCATATCTTAACAAAGATACGAATCTATATCAGAAATATCAATTTTTTCAATCAATTCATAGTTGTCGGAAGAGTATTTACACAATACATATTCATAGTGACCTTCTTCTTGTTCTTTGTTATCGTACACGTATCGCTCTGCCGGTATACTAATAGTTTTGCCGTCTTGTGAATAAAAACCACATACGTCTATGGATTCATAAGTTCTTGGCAAAGTAACTCTTTGTTTTAATTGCAAAGTTTTCAAAGAATAAACATAAAAATGTTTGCCATTTTCCAAAGCAAAAAACTCATTTTCATCAGGGCTTATAGCGCCCGTATATAGATACGTATAGCCTTTAAATGTTTTTTGCAGGGTGTTCGTGATTTTGTCAAAAATTTTAACACTGCCTCCGGTGATTTCAATTTTATACAAATTGGATTCTATAAAATATTGCCACATTTCTAAACCGCCTTAATTTTTATTATACAACGTTTTACTGATTTTGAAATAAAATTTAACTGAGGTACGTTCCTTGCGGACAGTACCTCAGTTGCTTTTTGTTATATGATTGTCCTATTATTTGTTTTCAAGTAATGTAACGATTTTCTTTAAAAGGTCCTCAGCTGTTGGGTTTGCTTCTCTTTCAAGGCGAGCTGCCTCGGCTGCTTCTGCCTCTGCCTGAGCCTTTGCTTCAGCCTCTTGTGCGTCCTTTTCAGCAAGGAATGCTTCAACTGCTTCTTTATCTGAAAGCTTAATGCCCTTAGCTTTAATTTCTTTTCTTTCAGCCTTAGTTAGCATTCTCTCTCTTGCTTCCTTGTTTTCTTCCTTAATCTTATTTACTGTTCTAACGATTAAGAATAATACGAATGCAGTAATTAAGAAATTGATAATAGCGTTTATGAGTGAGCCCCAATCGATATAGATTGAGTTAGCAAGGTCAACAACCTCTGCGCCTGTTTCATCAATCATTGTTGCCTTAGTTAAGAATGTAAATAGCTCGCTAAGTGCATTCTTGCCTAAGATAAGTGCTAAAAACCAGTTAATAAGAGGCTTTAACACGAAGTTGCTTACGCCGTTTACAATAGCAGTAAATGCACCGCCGACAATAACACCGACTGCCATATCAAGCACATTGCCACGGGTAATGAATGTTTTAAATTCGCTAAAAAACTTTTTCATTTTTTCTCTCCTAAAATGTAATTTTGATAATTTAATTATACATTTTTGATTTTATTTTGTCAAGTGGTAATATTTTATGCTCTTATTTGTCGCTTTTTAAAAAGCTCGTGTATTTTTTAAACGCAAATATAGCAAACACAACGCCTAAGATACAAATTCCTATCCAAGATATTATGGTTGCACTCCAGCCAAGATTGTCGGAAATAAGAGCAATTCCGTACATTGATACTGCTGCGCCTATATATGTGCAAGCATTGCAAAATCCGCTAACCGTTGAGGCTCTGCCTGTTTTCTTAAATCTTCCTGGTACACAGGAAATTAAAAGGAAGTTACATGAGTGCATAAACGCGCAAACAATGCAAGCAAGAAGCAAGCATATCATTCTGCAAGCAGAGTTATTTACATTTATTAAAAAGCAAAGAGGAACACAAAGAACGATTGATAAGCCAAAAAGAATGCCTGCGCCTCTTACCTCGTTATTAAATACCTTACCCTTATGTATTGCTCTTACTGCAAATAAGCTGATAATTGAGAAAATCGGTAATGCAACGGAAACTAAAATTGAATTTTCACTTGTTTGCTCAAAAACATCGCTATATAGTGTTGGCAGCCAGCTTTCAATTCCATCACGCATAAAGCCCATAGCAATTATGCAAACGAATATTGGCAAAACGCCGTTTCTTATAAAGATTTGGAAAATTGATGCGCTGTTTTCTTCTGCTTTTTCATGGGCTTTTTCAGATTTTACAGAAGCGCCTTCCTTGATTTCTACATTTTTTGGCAAAACTAAGCTCATGGCTAAAATAAAGATAAAGCCTGCGACTATACAGAAAACAGTTGAGGTAAAGAATACTAATTTCCACGACATTATAGAAATGCAAAGTGGCGCGTATAAATATAAAACGATTGTTGATACATGAGCGCCACATGTTACGACAAGGTTAGCGCTAACATATTTTTCGTGTGTAAGGTTATCGGAAAGAATACGAACGATAGGCGGCCATAAAAGGGCTTGTGCAAAGCCATTTACTGCCCATATTGGTATCATAAAATATCCATTTGGCATAAGCGGTAATAAAAGGTTACATATAGCGGAAATCATAAGTCCTGAAAACATAAGATTTTTAGGCTGAAGCTTATCGCCTAAATATCCGCTAAGCAGCTGTCCCGCCCCGTAAAATATAAATAGCGCTGTGCCGACAAGTCCTGCAACTTCCTTTGTAAGCACATCGGTATCAAGCATATTTACCATTACAACGGAAAATGTTTTTCTTGAAAAATAGCTTGCAAAATATGCAAGAGTGCAAAGAAAAACTATACCGTTTTTGGAATATTTTGTTTTTAACATTAAATCATCTCCATTCAATGAGTGTATAATATCACATTAGACTAAAAAAATCAATAGAAATATATATAAATTTAATGTTATTCATATTGGTTCATCTTTCATTAACAGCGATTTAACAGACACAGGGTTGACAATTTGTGAATTTTGTGTTAAAATAATTATGTTGGTTTACTACTGTCCTTATTTTGATAGCCAATTAAACGGCTCTTTTAATCAACAAATATTTAATTTTGGAATGATTTGATTATGGATATATTATTAAAAATTCTTGCCTGCCTTATTGCGGGCATTGGCGCAGGCCTTGGCACGGGCTTTGCGGGCATGAGCGCATCTGCGGTTATAACGCCTGTTTTAATCGTGATGCTTGATATGGACCCTTATACTGCCGTTGGCATTGCTCTTGCAAGTGATGTTTTAGCAAGTGCGGTTAGTGCTATTACATATAGAAGCAATAAGAATACTAGCATAAGAAAGGCGTTTCCTCTCTTTGCCTCGGTTATTGTGTTTACCATTATAGGTAGCTTTGCAGGCTCTTATCTTCCTGACAGAGTTTTAGTCTCTTACA
This sequence comes from Eubacteriales bacterium, assembly GCA_045533435.1. Lineage (GTDB taxonomy): Bacteria > Bacillota > Clostridia > Oscillospirales > CAG-272 > RGIG2000. The sequence continues at coordinate 3,356 of JAZSHT010000086.1, forward strand.
GTATGCTTTTAGCCGTTTTCTTAGGCTTAAAGTTCCTTATAAGACCTGTTACCGCGGACAAGAATACTATGCACCTTTGCAACCAAAAAGCTTTCGTTTTAAAGAGCGTTATTGCAGGGGCGCTAGTTGGCTTTATTTGCGGATTTGTTGGTGGTGGCGGTGGACTTACGCTTTTGTTTGTTCTTACCACATTCTTAGGCTACGAGCTAAAAACCGCTATCGGTACAAGCGTATTTATTATGACATTTACTGCTTTTACGGGCGCAATGAGCCACTTCACAATGAGCGGCGAGAAAATTGACTACCTTGTTCTTTTCTTTTGTGTCGCGTTTACATTTATTTTTGCGCTTCTCGCTTCAAAAATTGCCAATAAGCAGAGCCACAAGAGACTTAACAGAATTGTGGGCATTGTGCTTTTAGCTCTCGGTGTTGGGCTTAGTATTCTTGAGCTATTTAAGTACCTTTCTATATAGTTCAAACAAATTTAACAAATTTAATACTGACAATTATAATCACAGGTAGCCGCATAATCATATACGGCTACCTGCCCTTTAATATAACTATTGACAATAAAATATAGTTGTGATACAATATATTTACGAATATTATTATAATAATATAGGAGAGCTAAATCGGGCTATGACAAAAAAACAGCTTTTAAAAATAATTATTTTGGCATTTGCTATGGTTGCAATTTCCATTTTATGTACTGTTGCGATTATAGGTGCGGAAGAAAATAAAACCTATACTGTAACCTACTACTCTAACGGAAATATTGCAAAGACCTACACCTTTAAAAGTGGAGAAAAGCACATGGTGCTTGATAAGCAATTTGCCACCGCTAACCAGGATAAGCAATTCTTCGGTTGGTATGATGATAGCGGAAAGCTTTACGGAAAAATTCAGCTTACTGTGGATAGAGATTACAATCTTTACGAGGCGTATGGCGTATATGTAAAAACTACTGATGACCTTTTAAAATATCTTCGTCAATCAGGAACATATATTCGCTTTGGAACATCTATTGCCCTTAACGAAAAGGTTGCTCTTCCTAATGATACTACCGTTGTCATTGACTTAAACGGCTATAACCTTAACATATCAAGCACAGACTATGCATTTGAGGGAAAAAATGCTAATATTCATATTTTGAATACATCAACCTCTGGCTCAGGCAAAATTTCTCATACAGGCGTAGCTACAAATCTTGACCTTATGAACGCTGCTCTATTTAAGCTTGCTCCAACAGGCAGAAAGAATATTAGCGTTCGCATATTCAACAATGCAAATATTGAAACAAATGTGGGCTTATTTGACATGGTTAGCGATTTAACCTATTCAAAATACACATACAAATTTGATGTGGCAGGCTCTGTTACCGCAAATTTCTTAGTAAGAACATATGGCGTTAAAAATGCAACATTTAAGGTATATGATACAGCGCATCTTAACGTTACAGGTCAGTATGCATTTGAGGACAGAGGTAACTGCGACGGTATTAACCTGACCTTTGAAATGGCAAGCGGCAAGCTTGATATTTCTAACAACACATTTATGACAAATGAGCTTACTAAGTATAACATTTTCTTAACAGGTGGCTCGTTTAATAAGGACCTTTCACATTTATATTCAAACTACACCTTTTCAAACGATGGAAATGGTAGATTTTATTTGGTTAGATGCAAGCATAACAATTTAGTTGTCGGCATGACTGCTACATGTACTGAGGCTGGCACTATTACTTATAAATGCTCTCTTTGTGGCTTAGAAAGCACAGCCGAATCAAATGCAATCGGACATTCAGTTGTAAAAAGACTGGCTCAAGAGGCTATTACAACAATGGAAAAAACTGAGCCAGGATATTACGCTACTGTTTGTCAAAGATGTGGCTATGAGGAAAGAGAATATTTCTATCCTCATCCTAAGGATGTTTATGTAACAGTTAAATTAAGACTTGATAGTGGCACTATTAGAACTATTCGCGTAAAATCAACTGATATTTTCGGCGATGGCGTTGGAACAAGACTTCAATCCTTCTCTACCGCGTTTATTGAATATCAATATGGCGTAAAGCAATCTAACATTATTTCCGTTGAGCTTCCTCTTGGCGTAACAACCATTGCAGGTGGTATCGGTACTGATAATACACCTAAGGGCTTATTCTACGGAAACAAGCACCTTGAGGAAATCATTCTTCCTATGTCCCTTGAAAATGTTGAGGCTACCGCATTTGGTAACATTGATACACTTAAAACAATTCAAGGCATTGAATATATTTCAGGCAAGATTGATAAGCAGGCGTTTAAGCAAACAGCCAACTCAAAATTGTTCATTGAAAGATTTGAAATTAATGCAAGCTCTATTGGAGAGGAAGCGTTCTACAATATAACAATGACCTCTCTTACATTTGGCGAGGGTGTAACCACTATTGGATATAGAGCGTTCGGTCTTGATGAAGCTATTGAAACTAAGCTTCTTGAAATTTTCGTTGCTGGCAATGAAAATAAAGCATATGATGGAGTAACGCTTTCAAGATACAATGCGGACTTCAAGTGCTTCGCTTCACTTAGCAGCGGTCATCAATTTGACACATTGGGCATGGTTTATGTTGACCACGATTTTATCATTACAACAACTAAGCCAACATGTCAAGAGGGCGGATTTGACCACATGATATGTGAGCATTGTGGAGAGGAAAGAATCGGCAACTATACTGATCCTATCGACCATGACTATAAGCTAATTGACCCACCTGTTCACTCAACATGCACAAAGCAAGGTTATGAGGGAACACAGTGTACAATGTGTGGCGATGTTAATGTTACAAAGTATTATCCAAAAGACCCTAATACTCACGATTATACATTCTCCCAAAAGAACAGCCTTGATAACATTTGCGAATACGATTATCATATTATCGGCGTTTGCGAATGTGGAGCGAGCGACCCTGACCCACTTAATTGGACATTTATGGAAAAGACAGGCGAGCATATTTGGGATGAAAGAAATCCTGTTAATGTAGTTCATCCTACATGTGGCGAGGAAGGCAGAACCACCGTTCAATGCACATACTGTGGATATTTGGTTGATATTCTTCAAGCTCCAACAGGCAAGCATACAATGGTAACAGATAACAAAAAGACAATTCCTGCTACTTGCTCAACTAGAGGTACAATGGCTTGGATTTGCGATGTATGTGGCGAAACCAAGGAAAGAAAGGTTGACAAGGACCCTGACAACCACGAATGGGAAAAGGATGAAAAGGGTAATCTTGTATGGACTGTAAGAGTTGCGGCAACTGCTGAAAAGGCAGGCACTGCGCAAAATGTATGCACAGGCGCAGGCTGTAAAAAGATACAGACAAAGGGTATCCCTGTTACATCTGAGCAAACAGAGGAAACCTCAAAGCTTTTGATTATTCTATTGGTTGTAGGCGGTGGCGTTTTAGTTCTTGGCGGTCTTGGTATTACTCTTTACTATACCGTATTTAAGAAAAATGCATCATCAGGCTACAAATATAAGTTTAATACACTTGGTAAGAAATAACATAAAACGCAACCGAAATCGGTTGCGTTTTTATGTTAGGGGATAGGGGATAGGGGTT
>JAZSHT010000053.1:0-8152 GCA_045533435.1 Eubacteriales bacterium
CGCGCCGCAGGAGCAACGCGGTATGCAAAAACAACCGAGTAAGCATTTGCAAAAATTGTTGAACTATTCGCCAACAATTTTTAGTGGTCAGTGGTCAGTAGCCAGCGGTCAGTAAATAGAAAGCATAACCTTCCAACAAAGAGTTAAATAAGGAAAAACAATATGGAAAATGAACCATGCGGAGTAATTCTCGTTAATAAGCATAAGGGCGTTACATCCCACGATATTGTATTTAAAATAAGAAAGCTTTACGGCACAAAAAAGGTAGGGCATACAGGCACACTTGACCCCCTTGCCACAGGCGTATTGCCTGTTTTAATCGGCAGAGGTGCAAAGGCAGCTGAATATTTGCTATCTGAAAATAAAGGCTATAAAGCAGAAATTAAGCTTGGTATCACAACGGACACCGAGGATATAACAGGCAAAATTTTAACAAAGAGCGACACTCTCCCCACAAAAGAAGAGTTTTTTGAAGCGGTAAATAACTTTATCGGTGAGATAGACCAAGTGCCACCAATGTATAGCGCATTAAAGGTAGATGGCAAAAAATTAGTTGACCTGGCAAGAGAAGGCGTAGTCATTGAAAGACAACCACGCAAAATTACAATTTATTCAATAAAAGCAGAGTGTATAAACGAGCAAGAGGGCATCTATACCTTAGATGTAGATTGCTCAAAGGGAACATACATAAGAACACTTTGCGCCGATATCGGTGCATACCTAGGATGTGGCGCGGTAATGAGCGAGCTAAACCGTACAAAAAGCGGTAATTTCACCTTAAATAACGCACACACCATCGCCCAAATTGAAGAAATGTCAATGGAAGAAAGGCTAAGCTTAGTAAAGCCCGTTGAGGAGCTTTTTTTAGAAGCACCAAGCGTAATTTTGCCTGACTTCTACGCCAAGCTTTGCCGTAGCGGCTGCGAAATCTACCAAAAAAAGATAAAAACATCCTACTCTGTGGATGAATTTATAAGAATTTGCGACAAGGACGGCTTCTTTGCCTTAGGTCAAGTCAAGGACTACGAGGAAGGCACCGCAATTAAAGCGATTAAACTGTTCAAATTATAAAAAATGAGAGACTTTTACATTGTAAAGGTCTCTTTTTTTACATTTTGTAAACCTTAGGTTTACAAAAAAATCATTCCCTTAACTTGAATTTTCCTTGGTAATGTGTTAGAATTTTTGACAGAAACGAAAGGAATGGTGACAAATGAAGTTTTCTGAAAAAATTGTGTATATGAGAAAAAAGCGAAAAATTTCACAGGATAGATTAGCCAAGAAAATGGGCGTGTCCCGTCAAACAATCTATAAGTGGGAAGCAGACCTCAATACACCTGAATTTAATAAAATTGAAAGGCTTGCGGATATTCTTGATATTTCTTATAATCTGTTGTTAGATGATAGTATTGATTTAAAGGAATATTTCAATGACGATCAAGAGCCAAATGATACTTTAGATAATGATAATTCAGATATTGATAATGAACAAAATGGAACAGAAAAGAGTATGAGCAAAAAATCAATTATTATAATTTCCATAGCAATATGTGTAGCGCTTGCTCTCGCAATTCTTATAGGTACATTATTTATTAACGATAATTACACCGATACAGATACAATTCTAAATACAAACACAGGCAATATTGTTGATTTTGATACTAACACTGATACGGATACAGAAGCTGACACAAACACAGATACTAATACAGACATAAATGTAGATACCAATACAGACATAAACGGCGATACAAGCTCAGACATAGATACTGACACCGATACTGACATTGACAATCCGGTTATCAACCATAGCTGGAGTGAGTGGGCAGAAATTGACAAAGGAACATGCAATACTCCACAAATATTAGAGCGTGAATGCTCGGAGTGCGGCGAAAAGGAAACAAAAGAGGGCGAAATAGTAATTGAACATAAGCTTTCGAGCTTTTGGCACACAAAAACTCCTGCTACCTGTACAGAAACAGAGGTGCTATACAAAAAATGTAGCATATGCAACACCGAAAAATACAAGGATGGAGTAGCAGCATTCGGACACGCGTACGATAACGAAATATGTGTAAGATGTGATAAGGAACACTACACAGATGGAGTAATATATGATATTTATAATGGGAAAGCATATGTGTCAGGTTATAAGGGTACAAATACTGTTGTATCAATAAGCCCATACTATACACCTAAGGGGGAAACAACAAAATATCCTGTAACCGAGGTAAGAAGGATAAATTCAGATGCAGTTACAGAGCTTATTATCCCCGAGGGAGTGGAAAAGATTGGCGACATAAACTTTAATTGCTTCAATTTAAAGGTTGTTAGATTTCCATCAACACTTGGACAAATATATTACGGTACATTTACTTCTTGCAAGCACCTTGAAAGAGTGTACATAACAAGCGTAAAAAATTGGTGCGGCGTGACAACTAGTCAAGCATCATTGCCTGATGGCGAGATGTTCTTTACCGTTCCATATGATATGTATCTTAACGATGAACTCTTAACAAGCTTGCATATAACAGAGGACATCCAAAATATAATGCCGTATGTATTTGCAAATTGTAAATCCATAAAGGTACTTACAATGGAGCAAAATAATTGGACAAGAGAGATTTATAAAAATGCCTTTAGTAAAAGCGGACTTGAATACGCACAGATAGATAGTCCAGCAATTATGGAAGAGGCATTTGCATACTGCACTTACCTTAAATCAGTAAAGTTTACAAAATCTACAAATTTCAATTATAGAAATATTTTTGAATTCTGTTATCATTTGGTAGAGGTATTTTCTGATGGGGAAAGAGTAAATTTAGGAGACAACTATAACCAAGGCGGTATAGGCTACTATGCAAAAATTGTTCACAAAAATTTAGATGAAGAAAGTGTAATAACGGAAACAAACGATGGATTTGTATTTGCTAAGATAGATAGTGTGAATTACTTAATTCAGTATGTAGGAAGCAATCCTGTGGTTAAATTACCTCGTAGCTTTAACGGAGAAGAATACAAAATAGCCACCTATTTTCATGAGGGCGGAAGTCCAAATACAACTATCGAAGAAATATATATCCCAAAAGAAGTGAAGTATATTGAGGCAAATGCACTATCAGCAGTTAAGAAAATCATGATATATTTTGAAGTTCCTTCATCACTTACAACTTGGGTTCAAAGATTAAGCCCATCACAATATGTGATTTACGGATGGGAGCTTGACTATTAAAGCTCAAATAAACTAAAATCAAAAGAGCCCGAGGCTATGCCTCGAGCTCTTTTTTTGATGCTTTAAATTAAATTTAATTATCTTGATGCAACTAATTTATATGTTGCGCCGCTTACGACTGTAATACCGTCAATACCGGTTGATGCGTAGTTGTCGCCCTCATAAATTGCCCAATATGTTTTATCGGTATTGTAATCGTGAGTTACGCCGTTTACTGTATCTATGTAAAGACCGTATGTATCATCGTGTCCTACTAAAAGACCGATTTCCACAAGTGCATCGGACAAAATCGCTTTGTCTGTGTTTATTGTAAAGGTAACTTTTTTGTCGTTTATATGCTCAACGATAAGAGTAAAACTCGTGTTGCCTGTGCCAAGAGTAGTGTCCTCGGTGTAAATCATTTCTCCCGAGCCACCGCCATTTCTATCCACACAGGATACGACAAAAATTGATAAAGTGAGCATTAAAGCTACTAAAGTGAGTGATAAAAGTTTTTTCATTTTCTTTTCTCCTATTTTATATATTTTAACAAGATAAAATATGAGAGAATAAACACGCCAAAGCATCAAAAGCGTATCATTCGGTCTTTTCCTCTTCATTTGCCCAAGAGTATTTTACCATAGCGTATGCTAAACACAAAAGCGGCATTCGGACTTTAACCGTAGTGGCTGCTGCGACGGATTTCCACCGTTCTTTCCCTCTTTTGCGCTTGTATATTTTATTATAACTTCCGTTAATCTAATCTCGCTAACCGCTAACGGCTGACAGCTAACAGCTAAATTTTTTAAAGCTTTAAAAAATTTCGTAATTCCTTCATAAATGTTTCTACATCCTGGAAATCACGGTAAATTGAAGCAAAGCGCACATATGCAACCGCATCGGCAGCCTTTAGCTCCTTCATAATCATTTCGCCAATTTCTTGGGATTTAATTTCTTGCTTCATGGAGTTTAATATGTCGCTCTCAACCTTATTTGCAATGGCTACCGAGTCAACAGGACGCTTTTGACACGCCTTAACAATACCTGAAAGCATTTTAGCCTTGTCAAAGTATTCACGGCTACCGTCCTTTTTAATTACCATAATTTGAATAGTTTCAACGGTCTCAAAGGTATTAAATCTTGCTTGACATTTAATACATTCGCGGCGGCGACGGATGCTTGAATTTTCCTCAATGGAGCGTGAGTCAATAACCTTACTGTCTGGACTTCCGCAATATGGACATTTCATAAAATCACCTCATTTTTTGATTTTTTTAATAAGTAAAAGTATTCCCTTTATAGCGAAAAATGGGATAGTTAAGTATAGCAAAATAGCAAAAGCGGTATATAGCCAGGGATACGCGCTTGCTAATTTATTTACTATATCAATAGGAATGTTAACAGGATTTTTTATAATCATAAAGTTTTGATTTAATGCTAAATTAAGAACAAGTGAAAGAAGCAAAAAGCTGCCCACAAAGGATGCATAATAGCAGTAATCAACCTTATTTAACTTAACCCTGTGTTTGTAAATATACATTATTCCAAGATAAACCATTGAAGAATGGAATAGCATTGAATGTATGCTTAAAAAGTGATAAATAGGAAAGTCCATAAGGGATGTGGCAGGGATAATTAAGTAGGCTAAGCCTGCAACAATACAACCACCCGAGATAAATGCTTCTCCTAATTTATAGATACTTCCCTTGCCGAATGATAAAAATGCAAGAGCATAAATGAACAGAGAACAAAAATAAAGTGGCAACCAATGGTCAAGATATGTATCTCCAATAATAAATTTGAAAATAATCTTGGCAATTTCCCATATGATAAACACCGCGCACATTATTCGTGTTATTAAAAGTAATGATTTTTCGCTCATTTTCCTTGACAGATAAACAAAAAGAACAATAAGCGCTATACATAAAACCAAGCTGACTATATGAGGCAGAGTGAACATACCGCATGCAGTTTCGCTGTTTGGTGCTGAAAACATAAAATCACCTCTTTAGCATTGTACCACATCTGCAAAAAATTTGCAACAAATATTTGTTTTTAAATATAATATATAAAGGTATTGACAAAATGTCCTAAAAATTGTATAATTCAAGCATAAGTTTAGGATTTTCACAAAGGAGTAGCGTATGAGTGATATTTCAAAAATCTTTGGCTCAATGGTGTTTAATGATGATGTAATGAAGGAAAGACTTCCAAAAGAGGTTTACGATTCTATTCAAAATACCATCAAAAACGGCAAGCACCTTGATTTATCATCTGCAAATATCGTTGCAGAGGCTATGAAAAATTGGGCTATTGAAAAGGGCGCAACCCATTATACTCACTGGTTTCAGCCAATGACAGGCATTACTGCCGAAAAGCACGATAGCTTTATTACTCCTCTTGATAACTCTAATGTTATTATGGTATTAAAGGGCAAGGAGCTTGTAAAGGGCGAAAGCGATGCTTCATCCTTCCCATCAGGCGGACTTCGTGCCACATTCGAGGCAAGAGGCTATACCGCTTGGGACCCAACCTCTTATGCGTTTATTAAAAACTCTACCCTTTGTATTCCAACTGCATTCTGCTCATACGGTGGCGAGGCTCTTGATAAGAAAACACCACTTCTTCGCTCCCTTGAGGTGCTTGAAAAGGCAGCAATCAAAATTGTTAAGCTCTTTGGCAACGATGATGTAACATCCGTAAAAACCACAGTAGGACCCGAGCAGGAATATTTCTTAATTGATAAGGAACTATACAATAAAAGACCCGACCTTGTATATACAGGCAGAACTCTTTTCGGCGCAAGACCACCAAAGGGACAGGAGCTTGATGACCACTATTACGGCTCAATCAAGCCACAAATCAAAGCGTTTATGTTAGAGCTTGACAAGGAGCTTTGGAAGCTTGGCGTGCTTGCAAAAACAGAGCATAATGAGGTAGCTCCATGTCAGCATGAGCTTGCTCCTATCTTCACTACAACTAATCTAGCAACCGACCATAACCAATTAACAATGGAGCTTATGCAAAGAGTTGCCAAGAAGCACGGTATGATGTGCCTTCTCCATGAAAAGCCATTTGCAGGCGTAAACGGAAGCGGTAAGCATAATAACTGGTCATTATCCACAAATACAGGCATTAACCTTTTAGAGCCTGGCGAAACACCATTTGAAAACGCCCAATTTTTATTGTTCCTTTGCGCAGTAATTAAAGCCGTTGATGAATATCAGGATATCCTTCGTATCTCAGTAGCATCAGCAGGCAATGACCATCGTTTAGGCGCAAACGAAGCCCCACCGGCAGTTGTGTCAATCTTCTTAGGCGATGAGCTTTCAGCAGTCTTAGATGCTATTGAAAAGGACGAAAAATACGAGGGCAAGGAAAAGGAGCAAATGCGTGTAGGCGTTCATATCCTTCCAAAGTTCCCTAAAGATACTACCGATAGAAACAGAACCTCTCCATTTGCATTTACAGGTAATAAGTTTGAATTCCGTATGCTTGGCTCAAGCGCTTCAATCGCTGACACAAATACGGTAATCAATACAGCAGTAACTCAGGTGTTAAACGAATTTTATGAAATTTTAAAGGACGCCGACAACTTCACCGAAAAGCTTCATGACCTTATTAAGGACACAATCAAAAACCATAAGAGAATACTCTTTAACGGTAACGGCTACGATGATGCATGGCTAAGAGAAGCAGAAAAGAGAGGTCTATCCAACCTTAAGTCAACTCCTGAAGCAGTTTCCCATTACCTTGATAGAAAGAATATTGACCTTTTCGTAAACAATAAGATTTTCAGCGAAAAGGAAATGAGAGCAAGATACGATATCATGCTTGAAAACTATTCCAAGGTAATAAACATTGAGGCTCTTACAATGGTTGATATGGCTAAGAGAAGAATTATCCCTGCCGTATCAAAATATACTAAGGAGCTTGCAACAGCCCTTAAATTAAAGGAAGAATTATATCTTGATACAAGATACGAAAAGGAGATTGCAAGAAAGCTTTCAATCTTAAATTCCGATGCATACGAAATCACAGTTTCTCTTGAAAACGCGGTAGCAAAGGCAAATACCATAGTAGATTTACAGGAAAATGCCGATGCCCACGAAAGAGATGTACTTTCTCTCATGGAAAAGCTAAGAAGCACAGTAGATGCAATGGAAACAATTACCGCCAAGGAATATTGGCCATTCCCTAATTATAGTGAGCTTCTGTTTGGTGTAAAATAGTAATAAGCCTTCCCCTTTGTTTGGAGGGGAAGGTGTCAACATAGTTGACGGATGAGGTGTAGCACAAAAACCACCTCACCACCGCTAACGCAGAGCCTCCCCTCAAGGGGAAGCCTATTCATTCCCTAATTATAGTGAGCTTCTATTTGGTGTAAAATAAAAAATAGCCGAGAAATCGGCTATTTTTTTTAGCCGTCAGCCGCCAGCCGTTAGCAGTTAGCAAGATTAGATTAACATCTTTACCGCAGAAAAAATATCCACTTGAAAAGCCTCAAAAAATATGATAAAATATAAATACAAGGAGAGCGATAGAATGGATAAGGAGCTTAAAAGAATACAAGTCTTGAAAATTATCTGCACCGTGATGTATACCGTAGTTACTGTATTTCTTGCAACAGCTTTTTTAATTATTTTCCCTGACCTTTACGGTGTAGAGCACGACGCAGAGGCGTTAGTTACAATGATTATGCTTTTTGTTGTGTTTCCAATGTCTGTTATCTATTTAATTTCTGCAGGACTTTCCGTTTGGGGACTAAGCACATCTTATAAGCTTGGACAAAGTAAAAACAATACATATTTTATTGTAATGACATTCGCACCGATAATAACAGGCGTATTGAGCTTTTTCGCATTTGTATGGCTAATGTAATAATTATAAAATCAAGCACAAGGAGGTGCTATTATGACAAAAAAACAGAGAGCAAATCTG
>JAZSHT010000071.1:0-21236 GCA_045533435.1 Eubacteriales bacterium
TGGCTCACAGAACGACATGGCTACGATCCGACTTATGCCGATATTGGTGTTGGTATGGGCATTACAGGCACGGACGTAACAAAGAACGTTGCTGATATGATATTAGCTGATGATAACTTTGCAACAATTGTATCTGCCGTAGGAGAAGGTAGAAGAATTTATGACAATATTAGAAAAGCAATTCAATTCCTTCTCGCTTCAAACTTGTCAGAAGTATTTACTATATTCTTTGCGACATTATTATCTATTGGTACTGGTCATGTATTTGAAGCAGTTCATTTACTTTTTATAAATCTAATTACTGACTGTTTACCTGCGATTGCATTGGGTATGGAAATGCCTGAAAAGGATATAATGCAAAGATCACCAAGAGATCCAAAGGAAAGTGTTTTTGCAGGTGGACTTGGATTCGGTGTTATTTATCAAGGAATCTTAGTTGCGCTACTTACACTATGCTCATATGCTCTTGGTTACTATGCTTTATCTAATCATAGCGGTGTATTTGCTACATCAATGGCATTTATGACTCTTTCTATGGCTGAAGTGTTCCATGCATTTAACATGAGATCACTTAACAATTCAATTTTTACCATCAAAAATCAAAATAAAATGTTATGGTTAGCGGGCGCTGTATCTTTTACTTTATCATCATTGTTAGTGTTAGTTAAGCCACTGGCAAATGTATTCTCGCTAACAGCGTTGCCATTTGTGCATTACGCTTTAGCAATTGGTATTGCATTTTTAGTAATTCCTATTGTTGAGATTGTTAAGCTGATAAAAAGAAGTGTAGCTAAAAAATAAAATTAGAAAAGCCAACGCTTGTTGGCTTTTCTTGTATAAAAATTTTAAAAACGAGAATACTAACTTAAAAAGTGAGGTGTTTTATATGAATGAAGATACAATAAACCTTTTAAGAGAATGTAATTCCGGAATTAAAATGGGAATAGAGTCAATTAACAATGTAATGCCATATGTTAAAAGTGAAGAGTTGAAAAGTGTTTTGAATGCATGCAAGGATAAGCATGCAGTTTTAGGAGATGAAACACATAAAGCTTTGATAAACGCTGATGAAAGCACCAAAAATGCGCATCCTGTTGTTCAAGTTATGTCTGATATGAAAATTAGAGCAACTGTTACATTGAAAAAATCAGATAACACTGTGGCTGATGTAATGACAGATGGTTGTAACATGGGAATTAAATCTATTTATAAGTATTTAAACCAGTTTGCTAGCGCAGATGATAATTCAAAATCTATAGCCAATAGATTAATTTCAGCAGAACAGGAGCTTCGCACTGATTTAAGGGAATATTTATAATATGATACAGCATAAGTTAAGGCTTATGCTGTTTTATATTTGACAAATGAGAAAATAAGTAGTATAATAAACTAGAAGTGTGTATAAAATAGGGAGTTATTATGAAAAAAATTGTTTTATTATTGTTAGTTGCTTTTATGATTATATTAACGGCATGTGGAGATGCTGGAAGTAGTGATATTGATATATATCCACCATTTTTTAGCGATACTGATATAGATACTGAGTTGATAAAGGATAGCAATAATAAGCCTAATATTCCTTCAATAGGTCCAAATGGTAGCGAAAATAATACTGATATAATTCACGATAGTGACATTATTGAAAGTGATACTGATTCAAGTTTAACACAGGATACAGACAGTGATATACCAAGTACCCCTATTTATATAACGGTTGTATTTAATTCCGTTGGAGCGGGATACATAGAAAATATGCAGGTTCAAGTTGGTGAAAGCTACAGTTTGCCTACTCCAACAAAATATAATAATAGCTTTATTGGATGGTATTATGGTGAAAATGAAATTGCTTCAAAGGGAAAATGGTCTATCAATCAACCTCAAGTTGAGTTGATAGCAAAATGGGAAATTATTGATCCTAATATTTATTGTATTTCTTACGACTTTAATGGCGGAGAAAAAGGAAAGGGAAATTTTCCTTTAACCTATAATACGACGGATGGGGCAATTCAAATAGGAACGCCTATAAGGTCGGGAAATTATAAGTTTATAGGTTGGCAAGCAAATGACCAGATTGCTTATAATTTTAATATTGCAGAAGGCTCAGTAGGGGATATTTCATTAAAGGCTCTATGGTACGAGTATGAATATACATATCAAGATAATAACGGATATCAATATCTTTTAAAGGATGATAATACTCTTAGCGTAGTTGGATATGTAGGGGCGGTATCTAACCTAACCATACCATCAACTTATGAAAACTATGATGTAACCGAAATTGGACCATATGCGTTTTGTGGTTATGGTGATAGAATTGCAACCTTGCAAGGGACAAGCTTTGTAAGATGCGACATTTCAGATTCTATAACTAAAATTTCTACTGGTGCATTTTTAGGATGCGATGATTTAAAGCCTCAGCTTGTTGGACAGAATAATTTAACAACATCACAATGGAAAGAAAAATTAGAGAATTGGATCGCTAACCTAGAAATTTTAGAACAGAATGATCATGTTTTAGATGTCATTAATGGTGATCGCCCTGCAATTGGATGGAAAAAATATTGGAAACCATAAATAAAAAAGAAGGGGCTGTCGCATTAAGCGACGACCAAAAAAGTAAAAAAACAACCACTCTTTACCCAAAAGGCATTGAGTGGTTGTTTGCTTTGATGTATAATTTAATTACCACAAAAAATCCACATAAAGCGAGGTAATTATACACCAATGATAAACAAAAGTCAATTAGTTTTACCAATAAATCTTGAAATAATAATACCGAAGAGCGATTTTGTGTTCAAAATGATAGAAATTTGTGGTGAATTAGACTATACAAAATTGCTTGAAACCTATGCTCGCAAATGGAGAAAGGTTAATCCCATAACCATATTTGAACTGCTTGGATATGGATATATGACATGAAAATATTCCTCACGAGAAATTAAAATGCTTGCCGTACAGATATAAGATTTATGTACATACTTGGCTCAGAGCCAGTGCCAGACCATAGCACAAAATCGAGATTTCAAAATGAACGATTAACAGAGGTAATAGAGTAATTGTTCTATCAGTTAGTAATGAAATTGTATGAGCTTAGCGAGATAAAATTCAAGAACATATTTGTAGATGGAACAAAGATAGAAGCCAACGCAAACAGATATACATTCGTATGGAGAAAAGCCATAGAAAAGAATAACGAAAAGCTTAATCAAAAGGCTGAAAGTATATTGCCAGTAATATGTGAAAGATATGGCATAAATGAATATGTAAGCATAGAGGAATGCTATGATACACTGTCAAAGCAGGCTATGCTTTTTGATGAGCAATTTGTATATGGCAAAGGACATCATAAAACACAGCTTCAAAGAGATATCGAGGCATTAGGTGCTAGTAAAATGAAAATCCCTTCTTGCAGGTATGCGCAAGAAGGGATAAAGCTAACTTATCACTTTTCAACATATATGACAATATGCGTCTCTTGTAACGGAGAGATCCCGTCGACGATTACTTAATTCACCGCGAAGCTCAGGAGTGATATTCACATATTGACTAGCTGCATCGGTCTTGCACCATCACCGACTCGCTTGGGCTTTCATCAATAGCTACTGTCTCCTTCATAGCCTTTACTCTTAAAAATAAAATAATACTATTTAGATTTAAATTTAGATTTAAAACTAACTTAGATATTTGTCAACATTAAAATCTTAATTTTTCTTCAATATAGTTCTTTAATTCGCTAATAGGAAGTCTAACCTGCTCCATTGTATCTCTATCACGAACAGTTACGCAACCATCTGCTTCTGACTCAAAGTCATAAGTAATGCAGAATGGAGTACCGATTTCATCCTGTCTTCTGTATCTCTTACCGATTGAGCCTGTTTCATCAAAGTCAACATTAAAATACTTAGAAAGATTTTCTTGGATTTCAGAAGCCTTTTCAGAAAGCTTTTTAGAAAGTGGTAAAACAGCAGCCTTAACAGGAGCCAATGCAGGGTGGAAGTGAAGAACAGTACGAACATCATTTTCGCCAACAGTTTCTTCATCATAAGCTTCAACTAAGAATGCAAGAGTTACTCTGTCGGCACCGAGTGAAGGCTCAATAACATAAGGAACATACTTTTCATTTGTTTCAGCATCAAAGTATTCCATATTCTCTCCAGAAAGGTTAGCGTGCTGTGTTAAATCGTAGTCTGTACGGTCAGCAATTCCCCAAAGCTCGCCCCAACCGAATGGGAATAAATATTCAAAGTCAGTTGTTGCTTTAGAATAGAAGCAAAGTTCTTCAGGATCGTGGTCGCGAAGTCTTAAATTTTCCTTTTTCATTCCGAGATTATAAAGGAAATTAGCACAATAATCCTTCCAGTAAGCAAACCACTCAAGATCTGTACCAGGCTTGCAGAAGAATTCAAGCTCCATTTGTTCAAATTCACGAATACGGAAAATGAAGTTACCAGGGGTAATTTCGTTTCTAAATGACTTACCAATTTGACCAACACCGAAAGGAAGCTTCTTTCTTGTTGTTCTTGCAATGTTTTTGAAATTTACAAAAATACCTTGTGCTGTTTCAGGACGAAGGTATAATTCAGATGAAGAATCCTCAGTTACGCCTTGGAATGTCTTATACATAAGATTGAACTTTCTAATGTCGGTAAAATCGCCACTTCCGCATGAAGGACAAACAATTTTCTTTTCTTTAATAAAGTTAAACATCTCTTCATTAGACATTGTAGCAGGATTTGTGCTGTCGTTATTTTCTGCAGCCCAGTCCTCAATCAATTTATCAGCACGATGTCTTGTTTTACATTGCTTACAGTCCATAAGAGGGTCAGAGAAGCCACCAACATGTCCTGACGCTACCCATACCTGTGGATTCATAAGAATTGCACTGTCAAGACCAACATTATATTTTGATTCTCGTACAAACTTGTCCCACCAAGCTCTTTTTATGTTGTTTTTAAACTCTACGCCAAGAGGTCCAAAGTCCCAAGAGTTAGCGAGACCACCGTAAATTTCTGAACCTGGATATACAAATCCTCTTGTTTTGCAAAGAGCAACAACTTTTTCCATTGTTTTTTCAGTATTTTTCATTTTGATTTCCTTTCAAAAGTTAACATAAATTTATTTATATATTATATATTAAATTTCGTATAATTTCAAGTATAAAATGGAAAAATATAAAATAATAAAAAGAAAACAAAAAAATTAAAAAAACTATTGATTTTTTTAAAAATGTTTGTTATAATACCATCGATATTTATTTTTACGCAAAACCAACTTTAAGAGGAGAAATTTATGTTATTAAGAGAGATTGCAATTGTTAATGATGTTGGCTTGCACGCAAGACCTGCTACTTTTTTTATTCAAAAGGCAAATTCTTATAAGGCGTCTATTTGGATTGAAAAAGAGGACAGAAGAGTAAATGCTAAGAGCTTACTTGGCGTTCTTTCTATGGGAATTGTTAAAGGAACTGTTATAACTCTTATTGCAGATGGCGAAGATGAGGCTGAGGCTATCGACGGACTTGAAAAGCTCATTGCTAATGAGTTGAACGACTAATTCTACATATTACAGGGCGATAGTCTAGGATGACTGTCGCCTATTTAATTATGTATGATTTAAATTTTTGAAAGGAGAAGTGTTTATGACCAATGAAAAACTTGAATATTTAAGAAAAAAATCTTCCAATTTGCCAAAAACGCCTGGAATCTACATGATGAAGGATAAAAATGGGAAAATCATATATGTTGGTAAATCACGCTCCTTAAAGGATAGAGTATCGCAGTATTTTCATTTAAGCTCTGATGCAAATATTAAAACCAAACGAATGGTATCCATGGTTGATGACTTTGAAACGGTAGTTTGCGATACAGAAATAGAAGCGTTAACGCTTGAAAATGTTAAAATTAAGCAATTTTCTCCAAAATATAACATTCTCTTAAAGGATTCAAAATCATACCCATACATCAAGCTTACAATGAATGATAAATATCCTAGGATAAGCATGACACGAAAGCGAGTGAATGATGGGGCAAAATATTATGGACCATATTCCGGTGCAAGTGTTGTATATGGTGTTATAGGAACTTTAGAGCGTTCATTGGGCATACCAACTTGCAAACGAAGCTTTCCAAGGGATATTGGCAAGGAAAGACCTTGCATTTATAAACAAATAGGCAGATGTGTTGCTCCATGCGACAATACTATAACACAAGAAGATTATTATACACTTATGCAATGTGCAGCTAATGTTTTAAGAGGAAATGTTAGGGATGCAATTGAATCGTTAACTGGGCAAATGTATGATTTTGCTGAAAACGAAAAATTTGAAGATGCTGCACGATGTCGCGACTGCATTGAGGCTTTAAAAAAACTGAGAGCTAGCCAAAAGGTTGTAGGAGCCCCTGACGACGAATACGATATTATTGCGGTTTACACAGATAATCTTACTACATGCATATCTGTATTCTATATTCGTTCGGGCATAATTTCTAACAGCGATAATTATCTATTTGGCGCATATGAGATTTCAACAACTGATGATTATGAGTTTATGTCTCAGTTTATAGTGGATTTGTATTCAAAAAGAGAGTATATCCCAAGTGAAATTTTATTAGGCTTTAATATGCTCACAGATGAGCTTGAATTGTTGCAAAGCTATATAAAAAATATTTCTAAAAGGGCTATAAAAATTAGAATTCCTCAAAAAGGGGATTCTAAAAAGCTTTGCGATATGGTAGCAAAAAATGCCGAGGAACAAGCTAAGCAATATAAAAACAAGCTTGAGCAGGATAACAAGATATTATTAAAGCTATCTCAAATTTTATCTATTGATACGATTCCTAATCGCATAGAAGCATATGATATATCAAACTTAGGTAATGAGCATATTACTGCTGGAATGATTGTTTATGAGGATGGAAAGCTTTTAAAAAGCGATTATAGAGTTTTCAAAATGAAAAATCAGTCAGGTGCAGACGACTACTCATCGATGAGAGAGGTTTTAAAGCGAAGAATAGAGCATTTAAGTGATACAAACGGAAGCTTTTCCAAATTACCAGATTTGATTCTAATTGATGGTGGTATGACTCATGTAGGCGTAGCAAAAGAAGTGTTTAATGAGATGGGAATAGATATTCCTGTTTTCGGAATGGTAAAGGATGAGCATCACAAAACAAGAACATTAGTTACAGAAAATGAAGAAATCAGTATTGCCAAGGAGCAGGCGGTTTTTGTGTTCGTATATAAGCTTCAAGAAGAGGTGCATCGTTTCACTGTTTCAAAAATGGATAGAGCAAAAAGGAAAACGCTTAAGCATTCCACTCTTGAAAACATAAATGGAATAGGCAGTAAAAAAGCAAGGACCTTACTAAGCCACTTTAAAACACTAAAAGCATTAAAAGAAGCATCTATTGATGAAATTCTTGAGGTTAAGGGAATTAGTAAATTAGATGCAGAAAAAATCAAAGAATATTTTAAGGATAACTAATATGAAAATAATAACAGGAATAGCAAAAGGAATGAATTTGGAAACGCTCGAGGGTGAAAAAACTAGACCGACCTCGCAAAGAGTGAAGGAAGCAGTTTTTTCTATGCTTCAGTTTGATATTGATGGCGCGATGGTGCTTGATTTGTTTGCAGGTAGTGGTCAAATGGGAATTGAAGCATTAAGTAGAGGCGCAAAAAAAGCAACCTTTTCTGATGTGTCAAGAGAAGCAACCGATATTGTAATCAAAAATGCAAAAAAGGCTAAGCTTTTTGATAAATGTAGAATATCTACATGTGATTATAAACAGATGATTCAAGGAATAGCTAAAAAGGAAAAATATGATATTATTTTTATTGATCCACCATATCAGGATAAAATAATAGCAGACACTTTAAGGCGACTTTTTGATGCTGATGTGATAAATGAAAATGCTTTTATTGTTTGCGAAAGTGGCAAAGAGGATATTTTTGAGGGCGATGAAGAATTAAAAAGCAGGTTTTTTATTCAAAAGCAATCAAAATACTCAATATCGTACATTACAGTTTTAAGACTTAACGGAGAAGAATAATGAAGGCTATTGTAACAGGAAGCTTTGACCCAATGACAATAGGGCACTGCGAATTAGTAAGACTGGCGTGTGAAAAGTTTGATACTGTATACGTTGTAGCATTATTGAACGCCAATAAAAATCATATGTTTACATTAGATCAAAGAAAAGAGATAATTAAGCTATCAACAAAAGAGTTTCCAAATGTAATAGCAGATGCTTATGATGGGTTAACTGCTGATTATATGCACAAAAATGGAATTACTCAAATAGTTCGCGGAATAAAAAACGAGGGTGAGCTAGAGTATGAAAAAAGTCTAGCTAAGGCTATGAATGAATACGACAACAGTTTCCAAACAACCTTTTTGATTTGTGATGATAAATTTAATGGAATTAGCTCAACCTTAGTAAGAAATTTATTGGTTGAAAACCAAAGCATAGAGAATATAGTTCATAAGAATGCACTGAAAAAGATACTTGATTTTTATAATGCAAAGTAAATTTAACAAAAAATTAATATTTTAGCATCTGCTTAATTTAAAGCGGATGCTTTTTTTGTTTATAAAGCGTTCATTATATGCTTAAAAGATAGAAAAAATAACAATTTTTAAGATTTTTTCAAAAAAGTATTGCAATTTTAAAAGATATAGTTTATAATGTAAACATAAAAGTGGTGGAAAGTGGGTAATTTCATCATAAAAGTGGAGATTGAGAGGAGTAGAATGATGCTTTACGGTCGTTATGAACATACAATTGATGCAAAAAACAGAGTATTCATACCCGCAAAGTATAAAGATGCTCTTGGAACCAACTTTAAAATTACCTATAACAAGTTTATTAACCAATGCATTTTAGTCTATTCGGAAGAAGAATGGCAAGAAATGCAAAAGAAAGTTAAGTCATTACCTAGCGTTCAGTATCAGTATTTCATTCGTGAAATTTATTCAAACACAGTAGATGTACAGCTTGATTCTCAAGGAAGAATTGTAATCCCCCAATTTTTGAAGGATAAAGTAGGCTTAGATAAAAACGCTTTGTTTTTAGGCGTAGAGAGCCGTGTAGAAATTTGGGAACCTAATGTGTTTGAAGAAGTAAACAGCAAGGTTGATATTGAAGAAATGAAGCGATTGATGATAGAAATAGGCTTCTAAGGAGGAATATATGGAGTTTTCGCATTTTCCCGTAATGCTTAGCGAATGCATTGACGGCTTGAATATAAAGGAAGACGGAATATATGTAGATGGTACTGCTGGTGGCGGTAATCACTCAGAAGCAATATTAAAAAAATTAACAACAGGGAAGTTAATTTCCATAGATCAAGATGATGAAGCAATTGAAGCTTGTACAAAAAGATTTGAAAAGTACAAAAATAATTCCATTCTAGTAAAAAGTAATTTTTCAGAGCTTGGAAGAATTCTAGAAGATTTAGAGATAGATCATATTGACGGTGTGCTTCTAGATTTAGGTGTCTCCTCTCACCAGTTAGACACACCAGCGCGTGGGTTCTCGTATAATAGTGACGCAAGACTTGATATGCGCATGAACCCACGCTCCCCCTTCTCAGCATATGAGTTGATTAATACATATTCTGAATTTGATTTAAAAAGAGTAATAAGAGATTTTGGAGAAGAAAAATTTGCACCACAAATTGCACATAAAATTGTGAGTTCAAGAGAAAAGTCTCCAATTGAAACAACTTTGGAATTAGCAGAGATTATTAAAAGTGCAATTCCGGTGGCGGCAGCGAGAAAAGAAGCGCAACATCCAGCAAAAAGAACATTTCAAGCTATTAGAATTGAAGTAAACAAGGAGCTTGATGTTATAAAACCTGCAATTAATGCGGCGGTGGCTAAAATGAATGAGGGTGGTAGAGTGGTTATCTTAACATTCCATTCACTTGAGGATAGAATAGTTAAAACAGTATTTAACGATTTTTCACAAGGCTGTACATGCCCAAAGGATTTTCCTATTTGTGTGTGTGGAAATAAGCCGAAGTTAAAGATAATTAACAAAAAACCAATTACAGCAACACAGGATGAGTTAAATATTAATTCTCGTTCAAAGTGTGCAAAACTGAGAGTAGCAGAGAAAATCTGAAAAGGAGTATTTGTATGTACGGAACAACAATGAAGAGCTATAATTCCTCTAAGTATAATAGAGTAGATGCTCAAGAAAATAATAAATCAAGAAAACAAAAGAATAAGGATAACACACCAACAACTCGTTATATGAAAATAAACGAAAGAAAATATGATAGGAATAACTATGAGACAACTTCATCATGTGAGGTTGTAAAGGAAAGCTTTTCTAAGAAAGAATTTCCAATTGCATCAGTTATTTTTACAGCAATTGCTACGATGATAGCCTTATTATTGACAACAGGAATTTTAGGATAAAAAAATGCAAAGGAATAAAATCCTTTGCATTTTTATTTGTTATTTCTATATACTTCAAAAGCTAAAATAGTAGATGCAGAAGCGGCAGAAAGTGCTGCATCAAATTGTCTGCCATAATCAATGCGAACAATTTGATCAGATTGCTTTAAAATTGATGAGGAAATACCTCTTTTTTCTCCCCCAACAATTAAAAGAATAGGCTTTTTTAAGTTAGCATCATATACGCTGATAGAGTTTTTTATATCTGCACATACAACCTTATATCCTTTGCTTTTAAACAAATCTATAAATTTATCAGTAGCAATATATACGTTTAATCTTTCACTTGCTCCGGCAGATGAACGGCACACTACTCCTGCCGCTGAAAGCCAATTACGTTCTGAAAGTATTATTCCGTCAGCACCAGAAGCATAAATAGAACGTAGAGCATATCCAAAGTTGTAGGGGTCCTCAATACCTTCAATCATTACATAGAAGCCGTTATTAATGATATTTTCATTAGATATTGATTCATATGCTCTATTGTCACAAAAAGCAATAATTCCACCGTGTGAGGCTCCTACAGTATGTGAATTGATTGTTTCTTCATCAACCATCTCTATTTCAAAGTCGAAAAGAGTTGACATTTTTTTGAGATAACCAATTTCCTTGTGCTTTGATTGTTGCTTTGTTTTGTCAATTAAAATTTTTTCTATTTTTCTGCTATTTGGAACATTATTTTTTAGGTTATCTAAAACAGCTCTAATTGAGGTCATGCCCTCAAATATTGTTGAATTTTGAAATCGTGATTCTTCTTTAATCATTGTTCTCAACTATTCCGTTATTATTTTTTCATTGATCGCATGTATTATCGCTGTTTGAGTTGTCAATAACCTTAGTTTTTTCGTTAACTATTGCAATAATATCAATAAATTTACGAGATTTCATTTTAGAGTTCATTCTATAAAGAGCAGATGTTGAAATATAAGCGCCTAACAAAGCGGAAAACGCAGTAAGAAATGAAAATTGTTTTTTTCTTCCAAATGCATAGTATATTGCGGCAGCAACCAAGGCAATAACCTCGCATGCCATCAAGATTTCATATTTAAACTCTTTAATTGTTGAAATTAGTTTTTTTACTTTATTTTTCATAATTTAACCTCATTTATTAGCATTTTGTTTTAAATATGCGTTGATAAATCCGTCAATATCTCCATCCATAACAGCTTGAATATTGCCATCCTCATATCCTGTTCTTGTATCCTTTGCAAGAGTGTATGGCATAAATACATATGAGCGAATTTGAGAGCCCCATTCAATATTGTTTTTATTACCTTGAATATCTTCAATTCTATCAAGCTTTTCCCTTTCTTTTATTTCGAGAAGCTTGGATTTTAGCATTTTTAGAGCGGTTTCTTTATTTTGAAGCTGACTGCGTTCAGTTTGACAGCCAACAACAATACCAGTAGGGATGTGCACAATTCTAATAGCAGAGTCTGTTTTATTAACATGCTGACCGCCTGCGCCAGATGAACGATGTGCTGTGATTTCAAGATCCTCATCGCGAAGCTCAATAGAGTTGTCATCATCAAATTCAGGCATTACCTCAACTGATGCGAATGAAGTGTGTCGTCTGCCTGAAGCATCAAAAGGGGATACTCTAACAAGTCTATGAACTCCATTTTCACTTTTTAAATATCCATAGGCGTTAATTCCTTCAACAAGAATAGTGGCGCTTTTTAAGCCGGCCTCTTCGCCATCTAGCCAATCAAGTAATTTAACATTGTATCCATGTTTTTCACCCCACCTTGTATAAAGACGATAGAGCATAAGCGCCCAGTCTTGGGCTTCTGTTCCGCCAGCACCAGGATGGAAAGAAATAATGGCATTGTTTTTATCGTATTCGCCTGAAAGAAGAACTTGAATTCTTTGCTTTTCTTCCTCGGCAAAAATTTGTTTTTGTTCTTCAAGGATTTCATCAGTTAAGCTTTCATCGTTTTCTTCAATCGCCATTTCTGCCATAACAATAGCATCCTCTAGTCTTGATGAAAGTGATTCATATGCTTCGATTTTTGATTTCATTTGTTTGATTTTTTGAAGAGTTTTAGTTGAATTTTCTTGATTTGACCAAAAATCTGGTTCAAAGGTTACCTTTTCTAATTCTTCTACCTCGGTTTTTAAATCATGTATTCTTAGCGCGTTACCTAACTCATTTACATTTTCTTTGAAATTAACAAGCTCATACTTAGCATTTTCAAGTGCGATAATCAAGGATTTTTACCTCCGTAAAAAATAATATATAAATTTTCTATGATAGTATAGCATAAATATGCGAAAAAAACAAATATTTTTTGGAAAAAATTGAAATATATTGATTTAATGTGCAATACATGTTAAAATAAAAATAGAAAATATATGCGAGGATGAAAATGAAACTTATTTTAGATAGAATTGAAAAAACACAGGACGGTAAAATAGTAGCTGTATTTGAAGGGGATAATGCTCTATATAATATAACTGAAGCGAATATGCCAAATGAGTTTATTAATTCCCTTGAGGTTGGAATGATAATAGAGGCAGAAATTGTTGAAAATAAACTAATTTCACCTAAATTTTTGTATGAAGAAACTGAAAACAAGAGAAAAGAAATGAATAAAAGATTATCAAATTTATTCAACAGAAAAAAGAGTAATTAGATATCAAAAAGACCATTGATTTGATATGCATCTCTAAAAGTGTCTAGCTTTTGAGATGAATATCAGTTTTCAATGGTCTTATAAATTTATTTTTTTCTTTTAAAAATGTATGTTCTAAATAGAACTACATTTAAAATTATAAAGAACGATGCGATTATCAAAAAAGCGAGAACATAGTGCTTTGGAGCAAAAGTATCGCTAGCAATAAATAGAAGCGGAAAACCAAATATTATTGCAGGTAAATTTTGATAAACCATATTTTCAGCAGCTGGGGATTCAAGATTATTGTCCTTTTCTCTTAAAAGAATTAGACCTGTACTTGCAGTTCCAGTAAGCATACCGTACATCATTAAAAATTGTTCTTCAACATAGTTTGGGAATAATTTCTTGCAAATAATTCTAAGGTAGAAATATGTAATAACGGCTCCTAGTACGCCTAAAATTATGAATGATAACCAATATTGCTTAAGAGCCTCAAATTTAATAGAAGCAATGCCAGAAACAACCATCAAATCAAAGAAAAATCCTGCTACACGCTTCATTAAAAATGAATTGATGTACTGTCTATTCATTATTTTATGCACTCTTAATCTTTTTACAATGTGATTTACAAGAGAAGCAATTAATACACCTATGAGAAAGTTAAAACCATAAATAGTGGCTTTCATTCCTGGAAGAAGCATTCCAAGACAGTGCATTATACCGTATGCAATAACATAAGTAAGCAAAACAATGCCTAATTGAATAGAAAGCTTGTCAATGCTACCGGTCATAGGAGATTCGCCCTTTTCTTGAATTTTATCAAGGGTAAGCTCTTCTGTTTCATCAGCATTAGCATTTATAGCTTTTTTCTTGCTTTTTCTATTGATTATGCTTAAATGAATTATACCACCAATGCTTGCACTCAAAAAGCCAAGGGCTGCTATTGTTAAACCAAAGCTACTACCATTGCCAAACCCTACAGCTTCATACATTTTGCCGTAATTTAACGCTTGACCTGTGCCTTGACCGAATCCAAATGGAAGAATAAGCCCCGCCGCCTTAAATCCACCAACCAATGAAGGGATAAGAATTGTAATTGCTAATCCAATAGAGCCTTGAAGTAAATATGTTGAAACGGTTGTTACGCCTGTGTCAAAAACCTCTAGGCTTCTTTTTTTAGTAAGCTTTGCGCCATCAGGCTTAAAAGCAGTTGCTATAAAGCCAAGGGCTAAAGCGTGATAAGTTATTATTTCTAAAACGCTTAATCCACCGATTGCAACCTTTGTACCATCATCAGATGTGGCGTATCCGTATTCGCCAAAATATTTTAAATCAAAAATGTTCTTCGGCAATGTGGTTTGAAGATCACCAACATTTTCAATAATTAGGGTATAAGTAATGGATATTAAAAGTAGTAAGCCGCCTGCTATTACTGATGTTGGTACTAAAGAATTTTTAAAAAAAGAAACTTTGCGTTTAATTATATTTGCTACTAGTAAGCTAACTAGCAAAGAAGACAACAATAGAATGAATCCCCAAACGCTAGATTCCCAAAAGTTTACCATTTTCATTAACTCCTTTCGCTATGTTCATAGAGTGATAATATATGTTCATGTATTTTAAAGCATTAAATCGCTTGTTTTTAGTTTTAATTTGATAAATATCGCTACCAACATAAATATTAAGCTTATTTCTGCCTAATACGCTAACAGCAGATATGCTATCAAATAATAATGTAACACTAAAATCTTCGTTTATCAAAGTATATTTATCTGCATAAACAGAGAAGCAGATATTTTTTGCTAATTTAACCTTTTTCTTGTATGGTATAACTTGGCTATATGTGGTTATCTGATCGCTATAAAGAGGCTTATCAATATATGAAGATAAATCGGAATTTATTACATAATTACATTGATCGTTATACCATTCAGAAATAAATTTGTATGGAAAATCACAGTTTACGCCGATTAACTCCTTGGTGTCAGAGTATTTAACCTGCTTACCGCATTTTTTACATGAAATAATTTGTCCATTGCTTTCCCATTCGGAAAAACCACAGTCAGGACAATAATACATAGCTCTTTCTAAATATTCAGCAGATTTTTTATGCGGATAAGAAAAGTCAACCTTACATTCGTTATGCTGTAATTCTTTGCAAATTAAATCATATAATTCATCATTTGAAAGTGAATTATATTCATCTGGCTCTATTAGCTTTGAAACATAACAGTCCATTTTACCTTTTCTTACAACATCACTCCAACGAGGATGAACACCATATCCACCATCAAGCTTATATATGATTAAAGGAAGATTTAAGGCTTTTACTAATTGAGCAATAGCGGGTTTTATATAACCTGTTTCACCGCTAAATGTTCGATTTCCCTCAGGCGCAACAGCTATTGAACCGCCTTCCTTAGCTACTTTTTTAGCATCAATGACTGCTCTCACATCTGTCATTGATTTTTTTATCGGAATAGGTGCAACTAAATATTTAAGCAAAGATGATATAAAACCATTGGAAAACAGATCCTCGCTTGCAATATAATAAATGGGCTGGTTAAACGCCATTCCTACGAAAAATTGGTCAAATGCAGTTTGATGATTATATAGGATGAAATAGGCACGCTTGTTTTTTTCTTGAAATTTGTGTATTTTCATTCCGTATTTAAATTTTGAATAAGTGTACAAAAACAACCAAGCAATATTTCTAACAATTTTATGTCTGAATTTTATCCATTTTTTCTTTTTGTTTTTCTTTTTCATAGAAAATCCTTAATATTTATAATTTTAAACAATGATATTATAGCATAAAATAGTTAATTTGTCAAATTTTATCTTGAAACTAAGCTTGAAAGGGTATAAATTGCGATAGTACCAAAAAATAATGTGCTTTTAAGTATTATTTTTTACTATAAAAAATATTATTGTAATGAGTAAATTTATGAGGTAAGAATTTTGGTAAATAGAGTAAGTGGAAAAACAATAAAAAGAGGAATGATTTTATTAAGTGTATTTATAGTAATTAGTGTAATAATATCGGTTACTCTTTTTAGACTGCAAATTTTAGGATACGATGATTATCAAAATAGTGTGTTGAATCAACTAACTGTTGAAACAAATGTAAATCCCTTAAGAGGAAGTATATACGAAAGAAACGGCAAGGTTTTAGCATCAAATAAAACTGTGTGGGTGCTTTATGTGTTGCCAAAAAATATTAAAAATCCAGAATTTATAGCTGATAATCTATCTAAAATTACTGGCATTGAATATAGCACGATATTTAATAAAGTAAAGAAAACTGGATATAAATATCAAATTATACATAACGCCTTGGATGATGAAACAACGAATAAAGTAAGAAAATTTATTGATGAAAATAATTTAACAAATCAAATCCAATTAAATGCAAGTGCAAAAAGATATTATCCGTATTCAGCGTTAGCCTCTCATGCTTTAGGATTTGTAAATGCTGATGGAGTAGGAATTTACGGTCTTGAAAAGGTATATAACAATATCCTCGAAGGCACGAGTGGCAGATATATTACGGCTCAAAATGCACAAAGTGGAGAAATGCCTTTTCAATTTGAAGAATATTTTGAATCAAGTGATGGATACAATATAGTCTCAACAATTGACTTATATCTACAGTATCATTTAGAAGCACAACTAAAGCTTGCTGCTATTGAATCCGGAGCTAAAAATCGTGCAGCAGGAATTGTAATGAATCCGCAAACTGGAGAAATATATGCAATTTCAGTATATCCTAGCTTTAACTTAAATGAGCCGTATCAGCTTGATTATGATTCACAAATAAAACTAAACAATTATGAAAAAAATACGCGTGAATACAAAAATGAGTATTTAAATTTGTTATTTACAATGTGGAGCAATAAAGCAATTACTGAGCTATATGAACCGGGTTCAACATTTAAATTAATAACTACATCGGTAGCATTGCAAGAAGGCGTAGCAAGCTTGAATAGCAGCTTTTATTGTAAAGGCTCACTTAAAATAGATGGCTTTTATAGAGCAATTAGTTGCCATAAAAGAACCGGGCATGGTGCGCTAAATTTCGCCGAAGCTCTTCAGCAGTCGTGTAATCCATCAATGATGATTTTATCATCAAGAATAGGTAAAGAAAAATTTTATAATTATTTTAAAAGATTTGGATACACGGGTAAAACAGGAATTGATTTACCATCTGAGGCAAAGGGATATTATCATAGCTTTAGCGAATTTTCAAATGTATCTTTAGCGGTATATTCATTTGGTCAAACATTCAAAACAACAGCGATACAGCAGATAAGAGGCATATGTACTGTTGCAAACGGGGGGTATTTAGTAACACCTCATTTATTGAAGGAAATTACCGACAATGAGGGAAATATCATATATGAGCATAAAACTGAAAAAAGTGAGCAAATAATTTCAGAAGAGGTGTGCAAGACAATATCTCAAATATTAAAGGATGGTGTAGATGGGGCAGGCGGCGCAAAAAATGCATATGTTGCAGGATATAGTATAGCAGCTAAGACAGGAACTTCAGAGAAAAAAGATAAGTATGATGAAAATGGAAATACACCTTATAGAGTATCATCTTGTGTTGCGTATGCACCTCATGATAACCCACAAATAGCTGTAATAATGCTTGTTGATGAGCCTAGCATAGGCACAGCGTACGGAAGTGTTGTTGTGGCTCCATATGTATCTAAGTTTTTAGAACTGTCATTGCCTTATCTAGGCGTTGAGCCTGTATTTAGTGATAATGATAAAGAGCATGAGCAAATTGAAGTGCCAAATGTAAGTGGAATTTTAATAAATGATGCTATAAATATTCTTGAGAAATTAGGAATTAACTACGAAATTATAGGGGACGGTGAATCGGTTATATCTCAAACTCCTATTGCGAGCAGACTGATATATAAGAAAACGGGAAGAATTCTATTATATACATCAAATGAACCTATAACTCACGGTAAGGTTCCAAATGTAATAGGGAAAACTCCAGAGGAGGCAAACCTTATTTTAACTAATGCGGGATTTAATATTAAATTTGAGGGTCCATTGAATTTTTCTAAGCATAATGGTGCAATAGTAACAGCTCAATATCCCATGGAGAATGAATATTATGAGTTGGGCAAAACAGTTACGATCAAAATTTTATATACTGATGAAAAGGATTAAGATGAAGCTATATGATTTACTAAAAGATGTAAAAATTAAATGTTTAAATGTTGACCTTAGCATTGATGTTAGTGGAATATCCTCTGATTCTCGAAATGTTTCTGAAGGGGATTTATTTGTAGCGATAAATGGAAACAAGAGAAATGGTAATGATTATATTGAAAAAGCAATAGAAAAGGGTGCAATTGCTGTTGTATCGCAAGAAAATAGTCAATTCATAGGCGTTCCGTATATTAAAGTAGAAAATGACAGAGAGGCTCTTGCAAAAATTTGGAACTCTTATTATGGTTATCCCAGTAAACAAATGAAGGTCATAGCGTTTACGGGAACAAACGGAAAAACTTCGTGTGTTCATCTATTGAAGTCAATATTGAAAAGCGCAAATCTAAAATATGGTGTTATTTCTACAATAGGATGCGAAATTAATGGTGAAAAGATAGATTTTTTCGGCGGAAGTGAAATAAGTGATATTTTATCATCCATGACTACTCCAGACCCTAAATATCTTTATGAATTGATTTACAGAATGAAAAATGAAGGCGTTGAATATGTAATTATGGAAGCCTCCTCACACGCCTTGAATCAAAGCAAGTTAGTTGGAATAGATATATATATCGGTGCTTTTACAAATTTATCAAGTGAGCATTTAGACTATCACGGAACAATGGAAAATTATTTTGATGCAAAGAAAAAATTATTTGATATATGTAAGCATAGAGTTATTAATATTGACAGTAAATATGGATTAGAATTGAAAAGATGCTTTGAAAATTCTAAAACTGTATCTTTAAATAAAAAAGCTGATTTTTATGGAGAAAATATTATTTTAAACAGAAGTGGCTGCGAATTTATTTTTTATAATTCCTTTGAAAGTTATCCTTTAAAATCAAGGCTAATTGGAGATTTTGTTCCACAAAATATAATTATATCCGCCACATGTGCATCAATATTGGGAATATCAAAAGAACACATTACTAATGGAATTTACAATTTAGAATATATTGATGGAAGAATGGAAAAAATAACGGAGAATATATATATTGACTATGCTCACACGCCAGAAGCATTTGAAAAGGTTTTGTCTTCAATGAAAGCACAATTTAATAAGAAAATGTATGTATTATTTGGATGTGGTGGAAATAGAGACAAAACGAAAAGAGCAAAAATGGGAAAAATTGCATCAAAGTATGCTGACAAAATAATAATTACTTCGGATAATTCAAGAGATGAAGATACGCTTGATATAATAAAAGAGATATTTTCTGGTGTAGAAGAAAAAATATGCTATATAATACCCAACAGAAGGGATGCTATAACATTTGCAATAAATCAATTAGACAATGAAAGCATTTTACTTTTACTAGGCAAGGGACATGAAAAATATGAAATTATTAATGGCAGCATGCAATATTTTAACGAAAAGGAAATAGTAAGGGAAGCATGTATAAAATTCAATCTATTGAAGCAGAAAAAATAGCAAATATTATAGACGGGAAATTATATGGAAAAAATTCAAAAGTAGAATATGTTTCCACAGACACTCGCGAATGCTTTTTCCTAAATACAGCGTATTTTGCCCTTAAAGGAGAAAAATTTAATGGAAATGCATTTGTAAATGAAGCGATTAAAAAGGGAAGTAGCTTAATCGTTTCTAATATGAAGCTAGATACTAAAATCTCGCATATTAAGGTTAATGATTCAACAATTGCTTTAGGTGCTTTGGCAAAATATTTAACTCAAGATATTAAAAAAATAGGCATAACAGGAAGTGTTGGTAAAACAACAGTAAAGGAAATGACACATTTAGTGTTAAGCGAAAAATACAATTCTTCAAAAACAAATAATAATGAAAATAACGAAGTCGGTGTGCCAATAACATTATTAAAATCAGCAAATAAAGAATTTTGTGTTGTTGAAATGGGAATGAGAGGAGCAGGTCAAATAAGATATTTATCAAGCTTGTGTGAACCTGAAATATCAATAGTTACAAATGTGGGTACTTCCCATCTTGAAAAATTAAAATCTATAGAAAATATATTCAATGCCAAAATGGAAATATTGGAGAATACTAAAAAAATTGTAATAGTTCCATATGAAAAAAGATTTATTTCATATAACTATGGGAAAATTAAGCCTATATTCGTAGGAAAAGATGTTATAGTCAGCGAGTTTGAATACAACGAATCAGGAATAAAATTTTCAGTAGATTATTTTGGAGAGAAAATTACTGGATTTAGTATAAACGGATTTAATTTGTGTAACTTAAATAACGCTGTTTTTTCTATTATTGTCGGTAAATTATATAATGTTCCAAACGAATTAATAGTAAGCGCTATAAAAAAATATAGAAGCGAAAATTTACATGGCGAAATAATAAAAATAAAAGGAATATCCGTTATACTTGATTGTTATAATGCTTCATATGAAAGCGTTAAAGCATCTTTATATTCATTAAAGAAATTCTCAGAAGTTGAAAGAAAGACTCCATATTTATTGATGGGCGATATGCTTGAAATTGGCGAAAAATCTGAGGAATTTCATTACAGAATTGGAGAACTAGCTAAGGATTTATCAATTAAAAATATATTTGCAACAGGAAAATATGCAAAAAATATATTAGATGGCTTTGTTGGTGGAGAGATGGTTGAAAACGATGAAACTTTATCTAAAAAAATTTTTGAATCTTTAGGCGAAAACGATGTTGTTTTGGTAAAAGGAAGTAGAAAAATGAATCTTGAAAAAATTATTGAGTAACGGAAAGAGAAAATATGAGTAATATATATGTATTTTTATTGTGTTTTTTTATAACGATATCATCAACAGTGTTGATATTAATAAAGTTAATTCCATATCTAAGAACGATTAAAATCGGTCAAAAAATACTTGATATTGGTCCTAATTGGCATAAGTCAAAGGAGGGAACGCCAACAATGTGTGGTATCTCTTTTGTTTTTGCGGGATTA
>JAZSHT010000007.1:0-5485 GCA_045533435.1 Eubacteriales bacterium
CAAAGAATTGATGCATTTAAGTCCATCATAAATTGAATTCGTGTACCTGTGCGGTCTCATGGCATACGAATTGTAAGACAGCCTATCTTATGAGAGCCACCGTTAAGACCTGCGCCACCTGTAAATAGACCGTAGCCGTAAGCTACTTGGCACACATCCTTTTTGCTTCCGCCTGCTGCCACAATAGATCTTGCACAGCAATCCTCCCATAAATCAATATCATTTTGAGTGTAAAACGCCACAACTCTACGGCCTGTTGTACCTGATGTTGAATGAATTCTTACACATTCATCAAGTGGCTTTGCTAAAAGTCCGTATGGGTATGCATCTCTTAAATCAGCCTTTGAAAGGAATGGGAGCTTATATAAATCATCAATTCCCTTAATATCCTCAGGCTTAACACCTTTTTCATCCATTAAATTACGGTAATACTCCACATTTTCATATACATGCTTTACTTGCTTAACAAGCTTTTCTGATTGGAGCTTTTTCATGTCCTCTCTGGACATGGTTTCAATTTCTCTTTGGTAATAGTTTTTTTCCATTTCTTTTCATCCTTTCTTGCTTTAAGCATATGTTAGTATGCTTTATATTTTCTTTTCCGATGTAGAAAACAAAACGCCCTCTGCATTCCGAAAAGAATACAGAGGACGAGAAACTATCCCGTGGTACCACCTCAATTCGCCACCATCTCACAATGGCAGCCTTTTCAGGTACTAACATACCTTAGTTCTATGACGGGAACACCCGTTGCATCCTACTAGGGAAACCCCATTCAGCGCACAGCTAACAGAACGAATTCGTGAAGAACGACACCCTTGCCTCGCACCAAACGGCAATTCTCTGAACGGGTCATATCAGCCTACTACTTTCTGCTCATCGCATTTACATGAATAATTTTTCATTCATGCACATATTTTATCACTTTATTTTCGTAAAGTCAATAGTTTTTTTGAATTTTTTATTCTTTACATACACTAGCAAAAATTTCATCAATTCTTTGCTTTTCGCTTTCCTTATTTTTAGTAAGCATGCTTACTAACGGAACTACGACTATTGAAGCTGCCATAGCGCATACGCCCATTTCGGGAGATTTTGACACCGCGTTACTAAAGCTTGATGATAATGAAATTACAAGCGTTGATATGCTAACGGTGGCAAAGCCTGCAATAATGCCTGCAAATGCGCCGATTTTTGTAATTTTCTTTGAGAAAAGACCCCAAACATAAGGGCCAATAAAGCAGCCCGATACAATACCCCATGAAAATGACATAAGGCTAACGATAATTGGAATATTCTGTGTTGCAAATATAAATGAGCAAGCAATAAAAGCAAGGCAAAGCACTCTTGTTAATGTCATTTGCTTCCTTTGAGGAATTTCCTTTTTGCTCACAGCCGGTATTAAGTCAACGCTAACGGCAGAGGCTGAGGTTAATACAACAGATTCAAGAGTTGACATTGATGCTGATAAAAGAAGTATCATAATTACCGCAAGTAATATTATACCAAATGTTCCGTTGCCTAAAACCTTAATAAGAAGCGTTGGAATAATAGCGTCAATTCCCCCCTCGGGAAGCTTTCCGCCTAAAACTAATCTTGATGTGCTACCGATTAAGTATGCACCGCAACCGATTACCAAGCAGAAAATTGTTGAAATAACAGTTCCTCTTTTTATAGCCGCTGTATCCTTAATAGCGTAGAACTTGCCTATCATTTGAGGAAGTCCCCATGTGCCAAAGCTTGTAAGCATAATGTTTACACATAGGAATTTAAATGCAGAGCCGCCAAAAATGCTTGTTAGCTGCGCTCCTGTTACAGGATTTGGGTCATTTGGCAAGGACTCAAATTTGCTTAGATTTTCAATAAGACCTGAAATACCGCCCACGGAATCGTTAGCAAGCACAGCTATAACTAAGCTTACTACGCCAACTATCATAATAATTCCTTGAATTAGGTTTGTGTATGCGGTGGCAATATATCCGCCCGCAACTAAGTATATGGCTGTTAAGCAAGCGATTATAAGCATCCATACCCATATTTCAACACCTGGGAAAATCGCATTAAAAAGTGAGCCAAGTCCCTTGTAAACTGCGGCTGAGTATGGTACTAGGAATACGAAAATAATTACCGCCGCTACAATTTTCATTGATTTTGAGCCATATCTTTTTTCAAAGAAATCGGACATTGTTCTTGCATCAAGCTTTTTTGTCATTTTTCTTGTTTTCTTAGCAAACAAGAGCCATGAAAGCAAGCATCCCACAAATGCGTTTCCTATACCTATCCAAATTGCGCCTATGCCGATATTCCAGCCATGCTGACCTGCATATCCGATGAAAACCACCGCAGAAAAATATGCTGTTCCATACGCAAACGCCGTTGACCATGCTCCTATTTTTCTTCCGCCTACAAGAAAGCCATCAAGGGTCTTTGACTTTTTGTAGCTAACACAGCCGATTATAGCCATGGCTATGGCGTATAACGCTAACGCTACTATTGTAAATGATTGCGCTTTTTCCATATTTTCCTCCCTTTGGTTAAAAAGTCTTGCTTTTTGTCTGAGAACATTGTATAATACTTTCAAGCATTAGTCAAGCGAATTGTTTTGATGTTTGCTATCGAAATTTTCGATGATGTTTTTTTATCTCATTTTATTAGAAAAATGTATGTAGGAGATACTATGGAATTAAGAAATTTAATAACATTTATACATGTTGCCGAGCTTGGTAGCTTTACAAGGGCAGCTGAACAGCTTGGCTACTCTCAATCTACCATATCCTTTCAAATAAAGCAGCTTGAGGATGAGCTTGGATGTCTTTTATTTGAAAGAATAAATCATACAATCGTGCTTACTCAAAGAGGTCATGAGCTAGTATCCTATGCTCACAGAGTAAGAGCCACCATTGATGAATTTAAGGAAAATCTAACCAACGAAAACGAATGTAACGGAAATATACATATAGTTTTGCCCGACTCTGTTTGCGAGGAGCTTATCCACAATTACTACATTGATTTTTATAATAAGTATCCCTTAATATCCATTAAGTTCACAACGGCAGATACCTCGGTAATGTTTGATATGCTTGACCACAATGAGGCTGATATTATAATTACCCTTGACTCTCACGCTTATCAAAGGGACTATATAATTGATAAGGAAGAAAGACTTCCCGTGCATTTTGTTACAAATGCATCCTCGCCCCTTGCAAAAAGAAAAAAATTATCTATAAACGATATAATAAACGAGCCTTTTATTTTAACCGAGTTCGGTCAAGGATACAGACGCGTTTTTGACAGAGAGCTGGCAAAAAGATCATTATCTATTACCCCTGCCCTTGAAATTGGGCGAACTGATATTATAACCTCACTTTTAACAAAAAGCAATATGATTTCATTCCTACCCGACTTTGTAACAAAATCATATGTAGAAAGCGGTCAGCTTTGTTATCTTGATGTTGATGATATGAAAATTGATGTTTGGAAGCAGCTTATTTACCACAAAAACAAGTGGCTTTCAAAAAGCCTTAAAGCATTTATTAAGTTTATTGAGGAAACGGAATTTCACGGTTAATTTTAATTGACATCGCCCCTTGCAAGTGATAAAATATAAATATACTATTCAGCGAGGTAATATTATGTATAAAATAGGATTATCCACAACAGGCGAAGAAATTAATGAGGAAACAATTAAGGAATATGCTGATAGCGGAATTGAATATATTGAAATTTCCACAAGCAAGGAAAAAACTGATGCTATATGCTATGAGGACTTAAAATCATGGTGCGACAAATACGGCGTTAAAATTTGGTCCTTCCATTTACCATTTTGTCCATTTAGTGTAATTGATATTTCAAGTGAAGAATTGGCAGAATTTTCCGTATCATATTTAAGCGATATTATAAAAAAGGCTACCTCTATTGGCGTTGATAAATTTATTATTCATGCAAGTGGAGAGCCGATTGAGGAAAACCAGAGAAAAGGTCGCATGGAGTGTGCAAAAAAGAGCCTTTTTACGCTTTGTGAGGTAGCAAAGGAATACGGAGCTACAATTTGTGTTGAGGACCTGCCTCGCACATGCCTTGGTAGAAGCGCCCATGATATTTTAGAGCTTTTAACATCACATCCAAGCATTAAATGCTGCTTTGATACTAACCATCTTTTAGGAGAGGATAACGCTGAGTTTATTCGCAAGGTTGGAGATAAAATTGTAACCTTACATGTGTCCGACTATGATTTTATAAACGAGCGCCATTGGCTACCAGGCGAGGGCAAAAACGATTGGCAAATCATTTTACAAGCACTAAAGGACATTAACTATTCAGGCATTTGGCTCTACGAAATTAACAGAGAATGTCCTAAAACTATTATTCGCCAAAGAAGACTTGAGTTTAGCGATTTTATCAGAAACGCTAATGAGGTGTTTGAAAATAAGGAAATCACTATCATATCACAGCCAAAGCCAAACCTCGGCTATTGGGACTAGTAAACACGGAGACGTGTTTACTAGCTAAATTTGCGTTGCACGCAAGCTAAATTCGCCTAAGGCGAGCGATATAGACCACGCTTTGCGCGGTCGTGATATAACCGAATAAATTCGGTCGCGATATGCTTTCATCAAGCGAAAGCGTGATATGCACCTTCGGTAAACCACTAACCGCTGACAGCTAACAGCTAACATCTGTGAACGACTGAAAGGAGTGAACTATGTACTACATACACGGCTCAGAGGACAGCACAGACAGAGATATAATATATGTTTTTGAGAGCCTTCCATCCTTCCAAGAATGTAAAAGCTTTTGCGATGGACAGGGAGCTAACAATGGAAATATCGTTGTTATTAAGGATGGCGTTATTGCTTCTGCATATAAGGGAAGCATTGATGAGGTAAACAACGGGCTTTTTCACACCTATAAGCTACATAAGCAGGAATTTCCTTTACTTATTGAAAGAACGGTTGAGCGCGATGTGATTTTAAAGGACATTAAGGTTATAAGGAAAATTCTTTCCACCTTTACAAGAACTCAATTTCGTGTAACTGTTAAAGAATCGCTAAGAGGAGGCTGGCAAGCAAAAATTTCACTTTTAAAAAATCTTGACTATTATTCCATTGATTTTGATAACATTCAAAAATCAAATAAAGCTGACCTATTAAAGTCCTTTGCATTTCAGCTAGGTCAAGCTATTGCGCTTCATGAGGGCGTTGAGCTATACACCAAGCGCGAAATCGGTAGCTACTTCCCTGAGCTTAAAGGCTATTTACAACGAAATAATGACAATATTAACGCGATTATAGAATTTATCCATCGCTATGCTAAGCTGCTTGAAGCATTACCGATAACATCATCGGATAATAATATTGTTTGCTTTGGAGCGCCCTACAACACAAGCTACGATATAAATAAGGAAGCACGAATTTGAATATAAAGGGGCTGTTGCGTTAAGCAAAAGCCCCTTTTTTGAATGGGGATAGTGAAATGAGTGCAGAAG
>JAZSHT010000062.1:0-15332 GCA_045533435.1 Eubacteriales bacterium
CAAAGAATAGAAAGTGGTGGTAAATTAAAGGTGGCGCTTGCTCTTATTAGGGCGGGAGCAAATCCAAATCCTACGGTTGATGGAGAATCGCTTTTAAATTATATCCGCTTTAAAATAAGTGAGGATGAAGAAGAATGGTTACAAGCATATCATTTGTGGAAAATGGAGCATATGATTGATAGTTGTACGAATAACAAAATGGAGTATTTTGTTGAAAAGCTTAAATCTCACTTAATAAAAAGCATCATGATATCTGACCTAGGATATTGGTTGATGGATGATAATTTATGTGATTGCGACCATGTGATTTTTTGCTTTGACGATGATGAAAAAATCCTACTTTCAAGCAGTATGGTTAATGATGATGAGTGGGATTTTTATGCAGTGCCGATACAAGATAACTGGTTTTTATCAGATAAATATCACAATGTTTTGCCAACAAATGAATTGATAAAATTTGTGTCATTATATAGTCATGAGGAAAATCCAACATCACACTGGCTTGACCTTTCATTAGATGATGCATATTTGAGAATTCATGCAGATGAGCCAAATTTAATGGTAGGCGTTGTTAATCCTGATGAAAATTCTGATTGGGAAAAGGTTAAACGCCAAACCATTTTTATAGACAAATAAAAACAACACCTTTGTTTTACCAAAGGTGTTATTTTTAGTAAAATATCATTCCCAAAATCCCTGAAATAACAATCAACAAAATAGGGGACAACGCTTTTTTGCGGAGCTTAGTGTATAAAACGGTAATTACGGCAAGTATGGCTAAAATAGCAATACCGAAATAATCAATATTTATAGTGCTTTCAACAAATCTTAAATTCAAAATTTGCTTTAAAAACATAGTTATGGTTACTGACACAATAAGACCGATAATTGCAGGTCGCATACCTGTGAGAGTCGCCTTAACACCTGCATATTTTAGCAGGTTATTAGCAACGGAAGCCACTATCAAAATAATAATAAACGATGGCAAAACAATACCAAGTGTAGCCAAAAATGCACCTAAAATTCCACCTTGAGTTGAGCCTACAAAGGTCGCCATGTTAACGGCAATAGGACCGGGAGTTGATTCTGCTATTGCTATCATATTAAGAAGCTCGCTTTCAGTAAGCCACCCAGACCCAACGCACGTATCGTGAATTAAGGAAATCATTCCAAGACCACCGCCAAAGGATAAAGCACCGATTTTCAAAAATTCTAAAAATAACTGAAGATAAATCATTTTCTTTTACCCCCCTTATTTTTAAAATATCCAATAAGGTATATAACAAGACCTAAAAATCCACTAAACAAAATATAAAAAATAGCGGAAAAATTAACCATCATTATGCTAAATACAACGGAAATTACAACAGTCAATGACAAAATCGTTATATTAAAAGCAGTTTTTTTCATATTTTTAAGCATTTTAAGTCCCGCCATGAAAATTATAAAAATAACACCCACCTGTATGCCCTTAAATGCACTTGCAATAATTTCGATTTCTAAAAATCTATTTAAAAAAAGGGAAATCACATAAATAATAGCAAAGGAAGGAATACACATTCCAATCGTTGCAAAAAGTGAGCCGAGAAATTTTTTCTGCTTATATCCAATATAGGTAGCAAGATTTATAGCAATAGGACCGGGAGTTGACTCCGCTATTGCTACCACATCCATGAACTCATCACTATCAAGATATTTCTTTTTAGTAACAAATTCACTTTCCATAAGCGCAATCATAGCATACCCACCACCAAAGGTAAAAAGTCCTATTTTAAGCATTGTAAAAAATAAATTAAACAGCTTTTTCATATTAAAATTCAACCACATCCCCGCTTGAAATGTATTTTATGTTCCTTGCGAATTGCTTCATAAACTCAAATTGCTCCTTGCCTGTGCAATGGCAGGTAAGAAATTGACAATCAAATGTGCTTAAATATGAAGCGGAAATTTCAAGGATTTTATCAAGCTCCATTTTAGAAAAGTGAAATCCGCCTACTATGTAATCCGATTCAATCCAATTTACAATATTTAAAATTCCCTTGTGAGAGCATCCCGTAAACAAAGCTCGTTTCCCGTTATTTTCAATCATTAAATACTGCTCGTGGCGGTAATCTTCGTCTATATATTCGCCATTTTCAAAAACACTCTGACCAAAGGAGTCATTTTTGTAGCTTGGCTTTTTATCGTTACAGCATAAAATTTTTACCCCTGTGTCGATATTTGCGCTATTTTCGGTAAAAATTATTCGCTCACTATCCTTTATTGATGTGTCCAACCCAATGTATTTTCCATTAGCGTTATAGTGTGGCTCAAAAGCATGCTTGCTCATATAAATAGGTGCGGTTTTGTTTATCTCTAAAAATGCTTTTATTCCGCCACCGTGGTCATAATGACCATGTGATATTATAGCAAAATCAACCTGACTTAAATCTATACCAAGTCTTTTTGCATTTTCAATATATTTATCGCTTGCACCCATATCAAAGAGTATTTTATGTGTCCCTGTGTCAATAAAAAGCGATAAGCCGTGCTCGCACTCAAAATTATCACTTGATTTTGTATTCTCAATTAAACAGTAAATTTTCATTTTTCCTCTTATAAAGGCGAGAGCAAAAAGCCCTCGCCAAAATGTAGCAAATTTTATAAATTGTAATCAGTTAAATATGCTTTTGTATTTTCAACCATTTCATCAAACATTTTTCTTGCATCACTTATATTGCAGGTAACAAGTGGGTCAGATGCAAAAGCGGCAAAAATTTTATCAATATTTCTTTCGGCAATAGCACTTGAAACCGATTCTTGCTCCGTGCAAACCTTAGATACTAACGGATAAATTTCGTTTGGAATATTTCCTGCAAGGACGGGCTTTAATTCATTTGAACGGAAAATAGCATTAGTTTCAACAACCGCGCCAAGTGGTAAATTTGGAATTTGTCCCACATTTGGAATATTAACGTTGGTAATTAAATCACAAAGACCAAGTAAAGCGCGCATTTGATTTACACCCTCTTCGCCTGTTGTATTGATTTTTACCTCTTCCTCGCCACTTAATAATCTCTTGCTTCTTGCAAGACGGTTTTTTAAGTCCTCTTTGCGCCATGAAACGGGAGTTAAACCGAACTTCATTTCCTTTACTCTTTCAGGACTTTCAAGATACCATTTGCCGGGGCAGAATTCTGCAAGATGTCTGTCGCCTGCTGCGGAAATATAACCAAATCTTCTAAATAAGTCAAAGGTAACCTTACCAGCACAAGCAAAGAAGTTATTCATCCAGTTATTATCAGGCTTTGCAGGAAGACCGTCAGCGTATTTTTCACAGTATTTAGCATAGTATGGGAAAAGGTCAATTCCTTCATATTCCGCACTTGTAAGCCAAGTAAAGTGATTTACCGCGACAGGATTTACCTTAATTTCTTCTCTTGTCGCCTTCTTGCCAAGATATTCCTCAACTACCCATGTAAGCAATCTTTGAGTGCCAAAAACCTCGTGGCAGCATCCAAAAGCCTTAATTTCAGGGAATACTCTATATAGAGCTTTAACGCAAAGGGTCATTGGATTAGTGTAGTTAATTACCCATGCTTTGGGGCAGTATTCCTTAATATAATTTGCAATTTCCTCAAACATAGGAATAGTACGCATAGCACGAACAATTCCACCAGGACCAACAGTATCGCCAACGGATTGATAAATACCGTATTTCTCAGGCGTATGTACATCGGACTCCATTTCATCAAATGTGCCAGGAAGAATAGAGATAACAACAAAATCAGCATCCGTTAATGCTTCCTTTGGAGTTTTTACCGCGTGATAATACCAAGTAGATTTTGCACCCTCACAGGAATTATACTTGTTACCGATTATTTCATTAGCCTCAGCTGCCTCAAAATCTATATCGTAAAGATAAACATCGCCGCTCATATCCTCGTTAGATGCAAGGTCGCTCATAAGACCCCACGCCCAACCTCTTGAGCCACCGCCAATATATGCGATTTTAACATTTTCTGCTTTTTTATTTACAATTTTCATAGTGTCCCCCTTATGTCAAACGACACTTAAAGTATAGCCCTAAAAATACAATTTGTCAAGCCCAAACTATTGAATAATTATAAACTTTATGATATACTTAAATATATTAAATATTTAAACGAGGTGTATTATGAAAAGATTATTTAACGAGCATGCAAAAAGAAAGGTTATCGACCTAAATGGATCATGGCTTTTTAAATTAGATGAAAATAAGATAGGCGAAAATGAAGGCTGGCAAAATGGTCTAACCGATGCAGAAATGGTTACTGTACCATCCTGCTGGAATAACGAATTAGGACTTCTTAACTACGAGGGTATGGCTTGGTATGAAAAGAAATTCTTAACAAACGGCGGCACTCTTCGCCTTGAATTTGGTAGTGTAATGACAAAAGCAGATATTTGGCTTGATGGCAATTATATCGGTAATCACTACGGTGCGTTTACTCAATTTGAGTTTATCGTAAATAATGTTAGCGAGGGCGAGCATACCTTAATTGTTAGAGCAGATAGCACAATTACCGCCGATTCCTTCCCACAAAGATATACCGACTGGTTTAACTACGGCGGTATTGCAAGAGATGTGGAGGCAAACGAGCTTTGTGGTATTTCTATTCTTTCAAATCATATTGAGTACACTTTATCAGATGACTTAAAGAATGCAACAGTAAAATCCGTTCTTGAATTATATAATGCAAATAGCGAAAAATGCACATCAAATGTATCAGTAAAAATCGGCGATACAGTTGTTTACTGTGGCATAGTTACATTGGATGCAAACGAAACAAAAACAGTTGAAGCAAGTGAATACACTCTTGAAAATATCAAATTATGGGGCATTTACGAGCCAAACCTATATACTGTGGTAGCATCAACCGATACAGATGATTTAATTGACAAAATCGGCTTTAGAAAAATAGAGGTCAAGGATGTAAAGGTTCTTTTAAATAACAAGGCGATTCAGTTCCTTGGCGTAAACAGACACGAGGAGCAAGCAGATTGGGGCTTTGCTTTCCCTGCAAAGCTTATGAAGAAGGACCTTGACCTTATTTTAGATATGGGCTGTAACACAGTTCGTGGCTCCCACTATCCAAACTCACAAGCTTTCGTTGATATGCTTGATGCTAAGGGCATTATGTTCTGGAGCGAAATTCCTATGTGGGGTGTAGGCTTTAGCGAAGCGTCATTACTTAACGATGAGCTTATGGAAAAGGGCTTTAATATGCACAAGGAAATGGTTAAATATTACTATAACCACCCATCAATCGTGCTTTGGGGCTTGCATAACGAAATTCCTACATACTCACCAAACTCTTATCACGTATCTGAAAAATGGAGCAAATATTTAAGAGAAAACGGCGGCAACCGCCTTATCACTCACGCATCCTGCCATCCAATGAAGGATAACGATATGGGCTTTGATGATATTATTTCAATCAACATCTACCACGGCTGGTACAGATACGGCGGCTATGACGGAACATGGCAGGATTGGGAAAAGATGATTGAGCAATTTACCCAGCGCCGTAAGGAAATGGGCTGGGAGGATAAGCCTGTTCTTATGAGTGAATTTGGCGCAGCAGCCCTTGCAGGCTACCATACACCATTTGATAAGGTAAAATGGAGCGAGGAATATCAAAGAGACTTATTTGAATATACCATCGAGCTTTTCCACAAAACACCTTATATGGTAGGTACATATCCATGGCAATTTGCAAACATCCGTACATCCCCATCAATGGATATTAACCGTGTAAGATACTTTAATAACAAGGGTATCGTTGACGAATACAGAAATCCAAAATTAGCATACTACAAGATTAAAGAGCTTTATCATAAATACGCAGAGGAAAACAAATGAGA
Source organism: Eubacteriales bacterium (assembly GCA_045533435.1). GTDB lineage: Bacteria > Bacillota > Clostridia > Oscillospirales > CAG-272 > RGIG2000. The sequence continues at coordinate 5,887 of JAZSHT010000062.1, forward strand.
AATAAAAAGGTAATACAATTTGGAGAGGGCGGATTTCTCCGTGGCTTCGTTGATTGGATGCTCCAAATTGTAAATGAAAAAACAGATTTTAACGGTAGCGTTACAGTAGTTCAACCAATAAAGAACGGTCTTTGTGATGTTTTGACGGAGCAAAACTGTGTATATACCCACCTTTGCCGTGGTGTTGAGGGCGTTGATGTTAAAAAAATTGATGTTATTGAGAGCTGTGTAAAGCCATACGATGATTTTGATAAATACATAGCACTTGCAGAAAACAAGGACTACCGCTTTATCGTTTCAAACACCACCGAATCAGGCATCGTGTTTGATGATACAAACAAGATTGATGACCGCCCTGCAAATTCCTTCCCAGGCAAGCTCACTCAGCTCCTTTACAAAAGATACGAGCTTGGACTTAACGGCTTCGTATTCCTTCCTTGCGAATTAATTGATAAAAACGGTGAAAAGCTTAAGGAATGTATTTTAAAATATGCGGACTTATGGAATTTAGGTAACGATTTTAAAAATTGGATAGAAAAGGACAATATTTTCTGTAACACCTTAGTTGACCGTATCAACACAGGCTATCCAAAGGATGAAAAAATTGACCTTGGCTATGAGGATAAAATGCTTAATACCTCAGAGTATTTCCATCTATGGGTAATTTCAGGCTATCCAAGCTTATGTAATGAAATTCCATTTGATAAATGCGGTCTTAATGTAATTATTACCGAGGAGCTTGAAAGATACCGCACAAGAAAGGTAAGAATTTTAAACGGCTCTCACACCTCAATGATTCCGTATGCGCTTTTATGCGGAGTTGAAACTGTGGGAGATTGCTTAAAGGATGAAACAATTTCCACCCACCTTAAAAATTGCCAAGAAGAAATTGTAGCTTCCCTTGATATGGATAAAAACGAAGCATTAGCATATGCAAATGATGTTATGACTCGCTTTGCAAATCCATATATTAAGCATATGTGTCAGTCAATCGCATTAAACTCCGTTAGTAAATTCAAGGTAAGAGTATTGCCATCAATTTTAGAGTATGAAAAGAAATTTGGTTATGCGCCAAAAACACTTCTTTTCTCATTTGCAAAGCTTATTGAGTTTTACAAAAAAGGCACTCCAAACGATAGCGAGGAAGCAACAAAGAAGCTCCAAAACGGTACAGTTAAAGAAATTTTAGCGGATGTATCATTATGGGGCGAGGATTTAACACGATTTGCAGACCAAGTAGAAAACGAGGTAAAATAGATGCAAATTCATAAAAATGACAATGTTGAGGTTAGGGACAACGGACACAAATATGCGTTAATTGACATCAAAAAAGGCGAAAATGTAATTAAATACGGCTCGCCAATCGGTCATGCAACAGAGGATATTAAAAAAGGCGACCATGTCCACACTCACAATGTAAAAACTAATTTAAAGGGAAACCTTGAATACACCTACAATTACACGGATTACGGAATTGATAAAATTGACACCGACTTAACCTTTGAATGCTACATTCGTGAAAATGGGGATGTTGGCATAAGAAACGATATTTGGATTGTAAATACCGTAGGATGTGTAAACAAGGTTGCTGAAAATTTAGCAAAGTTAACAGGTGCAAAAGCATTCCCACATCCATATGGATGCTCTCAGCTTGGAGATGACCAAGGTGTTACCCAAAAAATACTTTGCGGTATGATTAAGCATCCAAATGCAGGCGGCGTTTTAGTCCTTGGCTTAGGATGTGAAAATAACAATATCGGGGAAATGAAAAAGGTTCTTGGCGACTATAACCCCAATAGAGTAAAATTCCTTAACTGTCAAGACCACGAGGATGAAATAGCTGAGGGTGTATCGTTAATTAACGAGCTTAAAGCATATGCAAGCACCTTTAAAAAAGAAAAAATATCTATTTCTAAGCTTCGCCTTGGCTTAAAATGTGGCGGAAGTGATGGATATAGCGGAATTAGCGCAAACCCACTTGTTGGTAGTCTTTGCGATAAGCTTGTTTCCTTTGGCGGAAGCTGTGTTTTAACAGAAGTTCCTGAAATGTTTGGCGCAGAGCATCTGCTCATGGAAAGATGCGTAAGCCGTGAAATCTTTGATAAAACAGTAAGCCTTATAAACAACTTTAAGGACTATTTTACAAGACACAATCAAGTAATTTACGAAAATCCATCTCCTGGAAACAAGGCGGGTGGCATTACCACACTTGAGGAAAAATCCTTGGGATGTGTCCAAAAGGGCGGTCTTTCCCCTGTTGTAGATGTGCTTGATTATGGAGACGTGCTGACAAAAAACGGTCTTTCATTACTAAACGGACCGGGCAACGATATTGTGGCTGTAACTAATCTTATGGCGTGTGGCGTTCATATGATTTTGTTTACCACAGGCAGAGGCACTCCTCTTGGTAGCAGTGTGCCAACTGTGAAAATTTCCACAAATAATAACCTTGCCACAAAAAAATCAAATTGGATTGATTTTGATGCATCCCCAATTTTAGAGGGGGAGAGTATGGATAATTTAACAAATTCTCTCTTAAGCTATGTTATAGATGTAGCATCAGGCAAGAAAACTAAAAACGAAGAAAACGGATTTGAAGAAATCTCAATTTTTAAGGATGGAGTAACTTTATAATGTATATTAAGGATAACTTTCTTTTAACAAACAAAACTGCAGAAAAGCTATATTTTGACTATGCAAAAAATATGCAAATTTTCGACTATCACTGCCACCTTTCAGAATATCAAATTTTAGAAAACAAGCAATTTAACGATATTTTTGAAATTTGGTTAGCAGGCGACCACTACAAATGGCGCTTAATGCGTAACTACGGCATTGATGAAAAATATATCACAGGAGATGCATCAAACAAGGAAAAGTTTATTACCTATTGCACCGCACTTGGCACAGCGTTTGGTAATCCACTTTACCATTGGTCTCAGGTAGAATTAAAGGAATACTTTAACTGTGAGCTTGAAATCAATGCAGAAAATGCCGAAGCAATTTGGAATGAGTGTAACGATTATATTGCAAAAAACGAGGTAACTCCAAAATCACTTATTGAGGGCTCAAATGTTGCATGCTTATTTACCACAAACGAGGTTTTTGACAACCTTGAGGTGTTTAAGAAAATTGCAGAAAAGGACTACAAATTTAAGGTAATGCCTGCATTCCGTGCGGATAAAATTATGAATATTGAGGCAGCGCGCTACCTTGAATTTTTAGGTATGCTTGAAAAAGCAACCCATAAAATTAACGGTATTGACGACCTTGAAAAAGCGCTTGAATTAAGACTTAAAGCATTTATTGAGGTTGGCGCAAGAGCAAGCGATATTGCCGTTGAGTATGTTTGCGATGTTCCAAGCAAGGAAGAAGCAGACAATGTGTTAAAAAGCGTGCTTGCAGGAAATAAGCCAAGCATTAAGGATACAGACATTTTTAAGGGCTATTTAACATACTTCCTTATGAAAATGTACGCAAGATACAATATTTCAACCGAGCTTCATATAGGAGCTATGCGTAATAACAACGCAAAAATGCTTGAAAAATTAGGACTTGACACAGGCTTTGACTCTATTTCCGATACAAACAGTATCTCAAAATTATCTCGTTTAATGGATAAATTAAATAGTGAAAATTCACTTCCAAAGCTCATCATATTTAACTTAAATCCAAAAATGAATGCGGAAATTATGACTCTTATCGGCTGCTTCCAATCAAGCGAGGCAAAGGGTAAAATCCAATACGGACCAGCTTGGTGGTTCTTAGATAACAAAATCGGTATGGAAAAGCACCTTGAGGACTTAACCGCCACAGGACATATCGGCGCATTTGTCGGTATGCTTACCGATAGCCGTTCACTCCTATCCTACCCACGCCACCACTATTTCCGCCGTATCCTCTGTAACTATCTTGGCACACTTATCGAAAACGGCGAGATGACATCTAACCTTGACCTTGTAGGCAATGTAATTAAGGACATCTGCTTTAACAATTCCGCAAAATATTTCAATTTATAAAATATTGCAGAGGTAACCCCTCTGCATATTTTTGTTAACACTTAATCTATTGACAACAACATGCAAAATTGATATACTATATATAATAAATTAGTGTGAGGTTTAGTATGATTACAGTAAAACCCTTTAATGCTTTAAGACCGACAAAGGAGCTAGTTGATAAATGCGCGGCGCTTCCTTATGATGTTATGTCAAGTAGCGAAGCCCGTGAAATGGTAAAGGATAATCCTTACTCATTTTTAAGAATTGACAGGGCAGAAATCAATCTTGATAAAACCGTAGATATATATAGCCAGCAAGTTTACAATACCGCAAAGGAAATGCTTAACCAATTTGAAAATGACGGCGTTTACATAAATGATAGCGAAAAAAGATACTACTTTTACCGCCAAATTATGAACGGACATTCCCAAACAGGAATTGTAGGCTGCGCATCTATTGATGACTATTTAGAAAACAGAATAAAGAAGCACGAGTTTACAAGAGAGGATAAGGAAATTGACAGAATAAAGCATGTTGATACCGTATCTGCTCACACAGGCCCTATCTTTTTAGCATATAAGGATAGCACCATCCTTGATAATTTAATTATCTCTCAAACAGAAAAAGAGCCTCTTTACGACTTCACAGCCGAGGATGGAGTGCGCCATACCGTATGGACTACCGATAACTCATTTATTGATAGTCAAATTGAGCAAGGCTTTAAAAATCTAAATGCACTCTATATTGCCGACGGACACCACCGCTGTGCATCTGCCGTTAAGGTTGGCGTAAAGAGAAGACAGGAAAACAAAAATCACACAGGAAACGAGGAATATAACTATTTCCTTTCTGTAATATTCCCGTCAAAATCCCTGGCAATTTTAGATTATAACCGTCTTTTAAAGGACTTAAATAACTACACACCAGACGGGCTTTTAAAAATTGTAGCTGAAAAAATCGGTACTGTTACCGAGTATAAGGAAAATAAACCTTATAAGCCACAAAAGAAGCACGAAATCGGTCTTTACCTTGAAAACAAATGGTATAAGGTAGAATTTTACGATAGCATTTGTAATGCAGAAAAAGCAGTAAACCGCCTTGACTGTGCAATTTTACAAAAGCATCTTTTAAGTGCTATTTTAGGTATTGATGATCCAAGAACAGACAAGCGTATTGACTTTGCAGGCGGTATTAGAGGTCTTTCCTACCTTGAAGAAAGATGTCAAAAGGATATGGTTATGGCAATTTCCATGTATCCAACATCCCTTGATGATTTAATGGATGTTGCCGATAACGGAGATGTTATGCCGCCAAAATCGACTTGGTTTGAGCCAAAATTAAGAAGCGGACTTTTAATTCACAAAATTTAAGGAGCAATAATGGAAAATAACGATTTTGAAATACAAGACTCCAATGCTACAAAAAAGCTAAAGGGACTTGGCTTGGATATGAATGAAAAAATTCATTCCGAGGAGGATGAAATAAAAAAAGGCAATTTATGGGATAACATTTGGTATCGCTATAAATGGGCGATTATTATCGGCGCAATTTTACTTGTAATTGCAGTAGTTTTAATAGTGCAAATTGTCTCAAAAACAGAGGACGATATTAAAATCGTATATGCAGGACCAACCTATATAGCTGATAATGAAACACGAAATAGTCTGCTTAGCGCATTTAATGTTATCGGTAAGGACTATAACGATGATGGGGAAATGATTATAAATATTACCTCAAATGTAATTTTAAATTCTAAGCAAATTACCGAAAAGGATGAGGATGGCAGAAAGCCAAATGCATCACAGGTTGCTCAAAACCAACAGCTTTTAAATACATTTCAACAGCAAATGCAATCGGGAGATTTTACAATTTATCTTGTAGATAAGGGACTTTACGAGGAAAGCCTAAAGGGTGTATTTGTAAATCTTGAAGAGATAACAGACACCGAAATTGATGATACGCTAAAGTACGATGAATATGCAATCTACCTAAAGAAAACCGATTTCGGTAAATATTACCGCGGCTTTGATAAGCTACCAAACGATACACTTGTTTTAGTCCTCCAAAAAACAGTTTTCGCAAACGATGAGGACTACAATAATAGCATCGACTTTTTAAAGGAAATGCTATCATTTAAAAAGCCGAATTAGGATGTAGGATGTAGGGAATAGGGCATATACTCACTAACTATCATTTATAACAACAAAACGGACAGAAATTCTGTCCGTTTTATTATTTAATGATATCTTACATATCCTTCCTTGAAGAATAGCTTAACAAATTTTCTGCTGAATTTTTGCGGATTTCTGCCTACAATAATTGAAAGAACAACAAAGATGTTCCAAAAAGCCAGAAATGCAGTAGCAATCAAAACAAGTGTCTTATATTCATTTATATGTAGCTTTTTCGTTTCATCAAAGGAAAGAATATATTCATCTGAAACAGAAATTCCTTTAATGCTGAAATAGTCATCCTCATCATCCGGTGTTACTGTTTGAGAATATACGCTGCAAACGGTTTTACCATCGCAAATAGATTTTATTTTATCGGTGTCAAAATCATCCGTTAAAAATCTTATTCTGTAATCATAGCCATCGTTTGAGGCTAAGTACAATGTATTATTCTTTTCTATGCATTCTGAAAATATCACTTGTGTGTTTTCCAAATTGTTTGTAGTGAAATTGCCGTAGGTATGATATAAAACAAAAGCTAAAAAACCTATCAAAACAACTTCAAATATAATATAAGCAACAACTAAACTGCCAGAATCCTTAATATTGCCTTTAAAAATATCGTGCTTTTTCAAAACAGCTGGAATATATTTTCCATTGTTATTTTGTCTGTATTTTCTTTGAGCAAGATTTAGAAATTCGTAACTACCAACGGAAAACTCATCAATCATTGCTCTATGCTTGCCCATATATAGATAGGTTTCGTGCATTTCCTTTCGTTGCCCTATAATTTGGTCATATGTAAATGTTCTTTTTATGCCAATAAAATATTTAACCGTAAATTCCTCTTCATTATAGTAAATACGACAGTTAAAATATGCAATTATAAGAATAGCGCCTAACAGAACGAAAAAGAAAAAGCAAATAGGAATCCAAATAGACTCATTAGAGTATAGCGTAATAAATGCAGGAACTAAGAAAAAAGTAGAGCAGATAGCGCCAATAATAGGCAAAAACTTATTAAGATAAACAACGCCTTCATTTTTAGACTCTTTAGGCTTTGATTTTTTAAGCACCGAAATAATAGCACCCACAATCAAAGGAATAATGGCATAACATAATACCTTTAAAGCAATTCGCATAATAACTCCTAAAATATTTCATAAATTTAATGTAATTATAGCATATAATTTAACAAAAATAAATAACAAAAAATGCAAAATAACACGCTCTATTTTGCACTTTTTGAGAAATAAAAGGTGTTATTTCTCATTTTTTTGAAAACAAGCGAAAACGGACAGAATTTCTGTCCGTTTTATGCTTATTGAATTCCCCTTTTTCTTTTTATTATTTCAACAACAAGTAAGATTATCGCATAAGCGCCAAGATACATAGGCGCCATAACCCAAGCGGTTAAATTTGTACCCGATAAAAGCGGCTCTGCAATATGGAAAGCATCACTTAAATTAAATGTATGCATTAAAAACGCACCAACGGTTAAGTATGCGGTAAAGCCGAAAATGGTGCAGTACCATTTTTTATATGTTATATCAATTTGCTTGAACATCAAAAGTGCAATAACAAGAGCAGCCGAGAAGCTGTGATGTAAAAGCCCCGAAATAGTCGGTAAATAAAATATAGATGCGCCCTGCCCAACAAATGTAGCATAAATTACCGTTGAAATACCGCCAAAAAGTCCAAGCAACCAAGTAAAATGTAAAACCGCATTATCTCTTTTGCCAAATAACACGCCAAGAGACAAAACAAGACTTGTCATTCCGCAAAAGCTGTCGGGAATAATTAGGTACCACCTTACAGTATCATATCTAAACACCTGTGAAAGCCTGTTTGTTAAAATTGCAATCAAAAGCAGAGCGGCGAGTAACTTTAAAAAGACATTCTGCATTTTTTCTGTTTTTGCATATCTCTTTGCTAAAATAAGCGCTCCACCACAAAGCGCCGTAGAAATAATAATATATAAAATATGCTCAATTCCAAAAAGCTGTGGACTCATATCTAACTCCAAACAAATGCTATTTTGTAGATTTTTTTGAAAACTTTCCCTTTATCATTTTAAATATGCAAACGCATTTTGATTTTAATAACTTCATATCACTTGCAAAGTTTTTATGGTCTTGAATTAAACTGATTAAAAATGCAAGAGTAGTTACAATTAAATATATTGGACATAAAAGCCAGAACCACGGCCAATATTTAAGCTCGCCCTTGTGCGGTCCGACAGGCATTGTTTTAAAAAATTCGGGAGTGAATATTGCAAGAATACCGCCAATCGGGTCCATTGTACCGTCTTGTCTTAAAGGTCCCCATATGTAGGATGTGTTTTTATAATTCGGTATCATGTTTTCGCCTCTTAAAGGAATAAAACCAAGTTCGCTTTGAAAAATTTGATTTAAAATTATAAAAAGCGCAAGAATCATAAGCCCCGTAGGAGCATTTAACACTCTTTTGTACGAAAGCTTGTGATGTCCCCAAAGTTGACGGAGTAGAGGCACGGCAAGAAGCATCCAGTGATGAAAATAAAAACGAACAATATCAAGATATTCGCTAATTTGGTCAATCTTCGCCATTGGCTCTTGTGGATAGAAAATCGCAATCAAACCACTGATTACACCAATATAGAACATATAATCTCTTATATGCTTGTTTTTGGAAAAATATAAGAAGGGAAATAGAGCAATATTCGCCCCGCAAATATTAACAAACCAGGAATCCCTCAGCATTCTTGCTTCATCGGTAGAATACGGTGGATAAGTGCTCTTTGTAAAGTGCATAATCAATCCCACCACTAAAAGTGAAAACAATAGTATATCTTGTGCTTTTTTGCTCTTATTTTTAAATAACAAATATAAATCAGCAGTTATAAAAGTGAGTAAAAAAATCCAAAAGAAATACCACCCGTTAAACATTTGTATTTCCATAATAAAATCCTTTTGCAAACAAAATGTTAATAAAATTAATATTTTACAAACAAATTTTACCACTAATCATATAAAGTGTCAATGAATTGTTAATAAAGTTTTCATTTTGTTCATAATTACAATAAAAGAAAACAAGCCAGTGAAATGACTTGTTTTAAAATGTTTATAAACTATTTGTAAAACAATGGCACCACCAACACAAATATCAAATCAACTTTAATATTAAAATGCTAAAAATATAATTTGAAATTAATTTTAAAAAACTATTGCAATTTTGAAATACTTATGATATAATACATAGGCAAAAATAAAGGGGTGTAGTTCAGTCGGTAGAA
>JAZSHT010000140.1:0-18840 GCA_045533435.1 Eubacteriales bacterium
TAAAGAAGGCTGTTGAATTCCTTGATAAGGTTATGATTAAGGAAGCAAAGCCAACAGGAATGCGTTGGGCATAATTAAATAAAAATCACTCCGATTTCTCGGAGTGATTTTTTGTAATCATAACGGAAATTTTCCGTAAAATCTAAGTTGTTTTCGTAAAAATTATATGTTAAAATTTAATTGTAAGAATAATTAAAAGAGGTAAAAATGTCAACTCTAAAAAAAATTTCAGAGGTTGCTAAATGTTCAATATCAACAGTATCAAGAGCGCTGAATAATTGCAATGATGTATCTGAAGAAACTCGAGAAAATATTCTCAGAATTGCGAATGATTTAGGATATTTTCAAAGAAAAAAGCAAATAAAGCTTGAAAATCGCAAGAAAAATAGGTTCAATATAGCAATACTTTGTCCCGAATTGGAAAGTAGCTATTATTCAAAAATGATAATTGATATTACCTACGAACTATCTAAATATGACAGTAATGCTGTAATTTATGATTATTCATTTAACAATATTCAACTTCAAGAACTACTCAATGCCTGCCATAATGACAAAAATATTGATGCTATTGTTTGCTTAGATAGTGTAGTCGATATTCCGTTATTTGATGATATGCCTATGGTTGCTTTTAGGGGCAAATCGCATTGCTCGTCGTTTTTTATCGACTATTCTTTCGGAATCAGAGAAGTATTTGAATCTCTTGACGAAAATGATACGATTTATATTGTATGTGAGGATGAGTCTATTTCGCAAGAAATTGAATTTACAAAGGTGGCAAAGAATTATTCAAACATCGAGACCAAAAGGTTCTTTTCTTCTAAAAGATTTGAACAAGCAGGCTATGATGCGGGAGTGTATTTTATAAAGAATAATATATTTCCAAATGTTATAATTTGTGCATACGATGAAATCGCACTTGGATTAATAGAAATTTTTCAAAAAAACAATGTAAAAATACCGGAGCAGGTGTCTGTTATTGGCATAAATGATATACCAACTGCTAAGTTTTGCTTTGGCGGTCTTTCAACAATATCGTATGATTTTAAAAGTATTTCAGAGGAGATGATCCGAGATCTTATCGAAAATTTAAGAAATTCACAAAATAAAATTTATAGTTACAGTGTTCCAACAAAGCTGATTAAAAGAAAAACATAATTAAACACTAATTAAATGAAAAAAGCCTAAGGAAAGAAAAGCCCTTTGAACAACTTTTTGTCTTTTATATTTAGTTAAAATATTATATTTAAGGAGAAAGAATATGAAAAAGAAAATTCTATTAACATTTACTGTTATTGCAATTTTAGTATGCTTATTTGCAATTTCAGTAAACGCAGAAAACAGAACGAGCATTTCTTATACCGATATTGACGGTGTAGCTCACAATGTTCCCGTTGTAAAGTATGAGGATGCAACAGCAGAAGTAGTAGCATCTAAATTAGGTAATAATGCTACAATGCAATCATTATTTATCGATAATGGTGCATACGCAATTTTAAAAGCAACGGATGGAAGCCTAACTGCTTATCCGTCATGGTACATTATCGAGCCATCAGGTAGCAGCGCAGATTATGTCGCAATTAGTGAAATCGAATACGGTTATGTGAACGCAGTGTCAGGCAAAAACTATAACAGGGGAGCGATTCTTTATATTGAGTTTCCGGAGGGAATGACACATCTGCGTGGTAATAGTGTATTTGGTGGAAATAAATCGATGTATGAGGTAAATGTTACAGAAATCGTTATTCCAAGTACTGTGATAGCCGCGCAGAACAATTGCTTTGGTGCGGCACCATCACTTAAAAAGGTGTTTATTAAGGAAAATTCTCAAATGACAACAATATCGGGAGGCTCCTTCTCAAGTTGTGAAAATCTTACATATATTCAGTTTGAAAATTTATCGCAGTTAGAAAGCATTGATGGTATTTTAAACTGTAATTTAACAGGAAAAATTGACCTTTCAAAAAATACAAAGTTAAAATCCTTGCCTGCTAATTTCTTGTTGAATTGTTCAAATGTTACAGAAATAGCATTGCCAGATTCCATAGAAACTATTGGAAACAACGCATTTGACGGTTGTACTAATATTAGATTTTCAAGTCCGTATTTACCGAAAAACCTTGTTAGTATCGGAACATATTTTATGAAAGGTTGTAAGAATATAAACGAAATTCTTATTTTCCCAGAAGGATTTACAACCATTACTGATGAAGGCTTCTCAAATACATCAATTGCTGATGCGGAAAACGGAACATTAAATCTTGTATTCTTGGGCGAGCCCACTAAATTAATTTTAGACGGTTCAAGCTATACCGGTTGGGCAAAATATGTAAATGTATATTTTGCTAAATATACAATTAGTGATTTCAAGGGAAACGTTTATGCCTTCAGCGACATAGATACAGGCACACTCGGCGGTAAAACATCTCAATCAGGCAAGCTTGAATTTGATGTAGCAAGCGCATCTCCATCAAGCACCACACAGATTTTAGAAAATCATATGAGATTTTTCTTCTGTGGTGAAAACGGTAAGGTTCAAGCATCATATATGCTTACAAATACAGGAACAGATATAACAGCGGACAGAGGAATTTTTGTAATTGACGGACATACTCATTTCGGTAACTCTATGATAATAGAAAACACCTGCGGTAAGGACGGAAGTGAAACGGTTTCCTGTATTATTTGTGATAGTGATATCGTAACAGTCCTTGAAGCTACAAACAACCATAATTATGTTGATGGCATTTGTGATATTTGTGGCAAATCTCTTTGTCCAAATGGTGGTGACCACAATATTAAGCAAGTAGCAATTTTTGAAAATGGCTTTTTAAACGGTGGCAAAATAGTAAGCAAGTGTCAAAACGCGGGATGCACATACGAGGAAAGGGAAGCAGACTTAGAGCCTATTTTCGTATTCAAGGGCTATTCAGCAAAAATCAATGGCGATAAGATGACAGTGAGCTATCTTGTAAATAACGCATCACTTAAAGCATATGAGGAAATAAACCAAAAATCAATCAGCTTCGGTGTCGTTGCAAGCGTGGCGCAAGCATTAGAATCTAAGCCAATCAGTGTAGTAAACGGTGAGCTTAAGGCTGAAAATAATGTTGTAATGGCGCAAGTAAACAAATCCTTCTGTGGCTTTGACCTTATCCTTAACGGATTTACAAGCGAGTATTACTCAAAAGCGCTTGTTATGTGTGCATATGTATATGATGACGGTAAGGTATCATATCTCTGCTTTAATAATGGAGTAGTGGGACAGTACGAAAGCGCGTACTCAATATCCTTTAGCGAATACGCAATTGAAGAATAATAAAATGAAAGATTACTATCATCAAAAATCGGACACATAGTGTCCGATTTTCTATTTTTGATTAGTTTCGCCTGATGAGCTATCCTTGTTTTCTTCATCATTAGGCTTTAAAAATTTTAAAAATCCTTTTGGATCAACATGCTTATTATCTACCTTTAATTCATAGTGTAAATGTGGTTCATCTGCGATTTCATTCATAGCACTTTCACCAATAGCTCCAATTACATCACCACTCTTAACTGAGGCACCGATAATAATTCCATCCTTAACAGTTGGGTCAAGATTTTTATAAATACTTACCGCGTTTCCCGAATGCTCAATGGAAACACATGTTCCCATAAATGGGTCATCCCATACATTTGTTACTGTACCGTCAGCAACTGCAACCACATCACTGCCCAATGAAGCGCTTATATCAACACCTAAATGAGTTCTATAATCATTCATTGTTTGTGAAAACACTGGGACGGTATCGCTAAAATCAATACTGATAGAACCATCAACAGGTAAAATGAATGTTGGTAAAATATTTTCATCCTCATTTAGTGTTGGTTCATCAACATTTGAGCTATCTGAGTCAACATTATTATTTGGCTGGTCAGGCTCAGGTACATTCCTTCTTGCTGCAACTGTTGCTATAATAAGTATAGTTACTACCGCTAAAACAACAGCCATTGTTACATAAAATATTCTTACATTTTTCTTGCTATCTTCCATTGTTTAAAATCCTTTCTATTTATTGCAAATGTATTATTTGCCTAAAAAGACATGTTTATTCACGCTTTTATTCAAGCGTATCATTTTTTGTTGACAATGTGTCTTTAATATGATAAACTAATAGAAATAAATGTAATATTTTGGGGGGACATATGATACTAATCGAAAGAACAAGCGTTATGAACTTTGAAAATGCTATAAGAGGCGCAAGAAACCCTATGAATTCATGGGCGAAAAGCGACAGCTATTATGATGAAAAGGGCAATTACATATTGGGCGAAAACGACTTAAGCTTAGCTAAAAAGCTTGCTAAAGCAGGAAGCGACCACAGAAAATATCTTCGTCAAATTTTTGTATCTGTTGATATTACAGCACCACTTTATTGGTGGAAGGAATATGATACATATAAGGTTGCAACTGTTGCTAATTCAACCTCTACTATGCATAAAATTCATTCAAAGAAGTTTGGGAGAGATGATTTTAGCTGTGATAGAATGAGCGAAAAGGCTCTTAAAGTCCTTGACAACATGATTGAATATCTTGAAGAGGCAAGACTTAATTTTGTTGAAACAAAAGATAAGCAATATTGGCATGATATGATTCAATTACTACCATCAAGCTACAACCAAATGCGCACTTGCACTTTAAATTATGAAACTCTTATCAATATTTATTATGCAAGAAAAACACACAAGCTTGCTGAATGGCATATACTATGTGATTGGATAATGTCTTTACCATATGCAAAGGAATTAATAGCTATAAAAGATGATGCTGAATAAATTAATTAAGGATTATGATAAGCCCGAATTGCCCTCTACGCGTATTAGAGTTGGTAGATTTGCGGGCTTCATAGGAATAATTGCAAATATAATTTTATTTGCCGTAAAGCTCACAATAGGTTTATTAACGGGAAGCGTATCTGTCATTGCGGATTCGCTAAATAACTTATCTGATTCTGGAGCGAATGTACTTACTGTTGTAGGATATACATTAACAGGAAAGCCTGCTGACAAGGACCACCCTTACGGTCATGCAAGAATGGAGTATTTGTGTAGCTTATTTATTTCTATTATCGTTGCATTTTTAGGCTTTGAAATGCTTACAAGCTCTATTGATAAGCTGACAGGCGAAGCGAGTGCTGAAAAATATGATACTGTCGCTATAATTATAATCGCTTCCACCATAGTAGTTAAAATTGCTTGCGCGCTAATTTTTAGAAAGCTAGGAAAGCATATTAATTCTGACACATTAAAAGCTACCATGATTGACAGTATTAGCGATGTAATCGCAACGGGAGCAGTAGTAGTTGGAATGCTTTTAACACCTATTACAGGACCATATACAGATGGTATTATAGGTATTGCTATTGCAATTTACATCATGGTAATGGGTATAAAGCTTGTTGTTGAATCTTCAAATACGCTTTTAGGTAAAGCTCCTGATGATGATTTCTTAAAGGATATCATATCAAAAATTCGTAAATACGAAGGCGTATTAGGGATTCACGATTTGGTAATTCACTCATATGGCGAAAATAAAACATTTGTATCTGTACATGTAGAAGTGGACGCTGACGGAAATATTATGGAAAGCCATGATTTAATTGACAATATTGAGGCTGATTTTTTAAAAGATAATATCAATCTTGTTATTCATATGGATCCAATTTCAATCTCTGATCCCGAAACAAACGATTTGAGGGCAAGATGTATGGATATTGTTTCTCATATTGGAGCAGAAATGTCATCCCCTATTTCTATTCATGACTTTAGAATAGTAAAGGGAGTAACACACACAAATGTTATATTTGATGTAAATGTTTCTAATGAGTTATCCTTAACAAACGAGGAGCTTTGTGAAAGAATTTCACAGGATGTAAAAAAAATCAATCCCCATTACAATTTAGTGTTGACAATAGACAGAGACTATTTTTCAGAAAGATACGGAAAATAATATAACTAGGAATATAAAATGAAAACAAAAACTAAAGCTTTATTTTTAATAACATTTATTTTGACAGTTTTATTTATTCTTACTGTAAATGTTTTTTCGGCATCAGTTTATGATGAAAATAACAATGAATATTTACCAACTAATGATAAAGTATTTTATCTACCGTCTCATATTCTTCCAAATGCTGTTTCGTTTGAACAAAACGGGGAATTAACTGTTCTTGATCTTTCTGCTTCTAAAACAAAAGATTCAAAAGGTAATGAAGTGTATGAATATAATATATTTGGAGCAACCTTTACATTTTATTTTGCCAATAGCCTACCAAGTATATATACAACAACATCTATTCCTCTTGAAAATCTTTTAAAGGATAAAAGCGTGAGAGATAAGGGTGTAAAAGCATTTATCACAGATAAAGATGGTAATGTATATTATCATGATACAACTGATACAACATGCGAATTAAAAATGCGTGGAAATGCAACAGCGAATAACAAAAAGCCGCCATTTCAAATAAAATTAAGTCAAAAATGCGATTTGTTTGGAATGGGTGCGGCTAAAACTTGGATTTTACTTGCTAACTATACCGATCAATCCTTAATTCGTAACAGCGTTATGTATAAAATCGGTGAAATGTTAGGCATTTTAACTTGCGAAAATAAAAGCGTTGATTTGTATGTAAACGGCGAATATTATGGCGTTTATCTTTTATGTGAAAAGGTTCAAGTTCATCCCGAAAGAGTAGATATCTATGATTTGGAAAAAGAAAATGAAATATTAAACCCTAAAAATTATGGTTTTACACGCAGGGTTAAAAGTGGAACACTAATTGATGAAACTATAATTACAGAATATCAATATGTGCGCAATATGATAAATCCATCGGATATTTCTGGTGGGTACTTAGTAGAGCTTGACAATAACTATTATGAGGGAGAGAAGTGCTATTTTAAAACCTCAAACGGAAACGCATATGTAATTAAATCTCCCGAATTAGCCTCTCAAGAACAGGTTGAATACATTGCAAGAGTATTTGCTGAAATGGAAGAAGCGATTTATTCTCCTAGTGGTAAAAACTCAAAAGGAGTACATTATAGCCAATATGTTAATGTTGAAAGCTTAGCGTATGGATATATATTACAGGAATACGGCAGAAACTGGGATTCGGGCTCATCTAGCCTTTATTTTTACAAGGATTTAGATGTAAATGGAGAGTTTACTAAAATTGTCAAGGGTCCTCTTTGGGACTGCGATAATACTTTGGGAAATATGGTTAAGCTTAGAAATGGCGATCCGGAAAATAATCCTGAATCATATTGGTCTGTAAATAGCCAGCTTTGGAAAGGGCTTCTGCAACATGATTATTTTAATTTTGTTGTAGCGCAAACATTTGCAAAAATTTATCCTGAGCTTATTAAATTAACTGAGGATGATGGGTTTATTTCTAAGCTTGTTGAAGATATCGGCTCATCCATAGTTATGGATATAAAGAGATGGGATAGGGATGACTATTCAAAGTGGCCTATGTATAGCGATTATGTTTTTCCTGGAGTGCATGCTGACAAATGGCAATCAGGACAAGTGTTCCAGTTCATTGATGGAAAGTATTCAGACGGAGTAGATGATGATACCTCTACTGTTATAGGATACCTAAACGATTATATTGTAAGGCGAGCTAACTGGTTAAGAAGTGAATGGACATATAGTGATGGAGATGAAGCACCAAGCATTTCAATGGATGGAATAATTGATGAAAGCATTCAAATGCCTGTTGCTCCTACATTTACACCTGTATATCCCGATGCACCAAACACCGACACATCTACTGATACAGGCATAGATACAAATATTGACACAAGCGAAGATGCAAATACCGATAATAGCACTGATTCTGCAACGGATGTTACCGACAGAAGTGAAAATGATGGAAGTAGCAAAATAATTATCGTTGCTTTGATTATTGCATTTGTATTACTTGCATCAGTAATTGGTGTATTGGTTATAGCTTTTAAACTGAAAAAGCAAAAATAATTAAAAATCCGCAAGCTTTTTGCGGATTTTTTCGTATTTTAGTATATTTAGAAGCAAAAGTATCCAAACTAAGCAAAAAAGCGAGGTATAATATGCAAGCGGTAATTTTAGCTGATAAATATTCACATGATACAGTAGAAGAGATAATAAAAAATTATAAGAAATACGGAATAACAGACTTTATATTATGCAGAACTTCATCATGTGATATGATAGAGGAATATGAAAAATATGGTTGCAAAATCATTGATGTTAAGCTAGAAAGAAAAAATAAAACGGGTGGTCAAATTTTAAAGATTTCTAATTTATTGGTTGACAATGAACCATTTTTTCTAACATATGGGGATTATTTATGTAATGTAGATTTGAATAATCTTTTATGCTTTCACAAAAGCCACGGAAGGGTGCTGTCAATTGTCGTTATTAAAGAAATGGAAAAACAAATATTTGGTGGCTATATGATTATGGATTATGATGCTATTGGATATATAAATGACAATAATGTTTTCGAAAAGGAGCCTCTAACTAAAATTGCTGAGGATGGAGAGCTTGGATGGTATAGATTTTGTGGCAAATATCAAATTACTTATCAGCATATGAAAATTTACGGATTTTAATATTGCAAAAATTGAGTTAATAGTATATAATATACCTGTACAAAATTTTAGAGGTATATACAAATGGAAAAAATTAAAATGACAACTCCGTTAGTTGAAATGGACGGAGATGAAATGACAAGAATTATTTGGAAGATGATCAAGGATGAATTGCTTTATCCATTCATTGACCTAAAAACTGAATATTATGATCTTGGATTGCCTGAAAGAGAAAAAACAAGGGACCAGGTTACATTTGACTCAGCTTATGCAACACAAAAATATGGTGTTGCTGTAAAGTGCGCAACAATTACGCCTAATAAGCAAAGAGTAGAGGAATATAACCTTACTGAAATGTGGAAAAGTCCTAATGGTACAATACGCGCAATACTTGATGGCACTGTATTTAGAGCTCCTATTCTTATTGATTCAATTAAGCCTGCGGTTAGAAATTGGAAAAAGCCAATAACAATAGCGCGTCATGCTTATGGAGATGTTTATAAATCAACTGAGTATCGTGTGCCAAGCGAGGGTAAAGCAGAGCTTGTTTTTACTGACTCTATAGGAAATGAATCATTTAGAAAAACAATTTATGATTTTGAGTGCCCTGGCGTGCTTCAAGGTCAGTATAATAAGGACAGATCTATTCATTCCTTTGCTCATTCATGCTTTAATTATGCTATAAATACAAAGCAGGACCTGTGGTTTGCAACAAAGGATACAATTTCAAAGCAATATGACCAAACTTTTAAGCTTATTTTCCAGGAAATATATGAGAAGGATTATAAATCAAAATTTGAAGAGCTTGGAATTGAGTATTTTTACACTCTTATTGATGATGCGGTTGCAAGAGTTATTCGTTCTGAGGGCGGATATATCTGGGCGTGCAAGAACTACGATGGAGATGTAATGTCAGATATGGTATCAACTGCATTTGGCTCTCTTGCAATGATGACATCTGTTCTTGTTTCACCAAATGGGCAATATGAGTACGAGGCGGCTCACGGAACTGTTACAAGACACTATTATCGCTACTTAAAAGGAGAGGATACATCAACTAATCCAATGGCAACTATATATGCATGGAGTGGCGCTCTTCGTAAAAGAGGCGAGATAGACGGATTGTCAGATTTAGTTGATTTTGCAAACAAGCTTGAGGAAGCTTGCATTGACACCTTAAATGATGGAATTATGACTAAGGATTTAGTTGGATTAGTTGAGCAGGGAGTAAAAGCAACAGCTGTTAATACAATAACATTTATAAAAGAAATTCGCACAAGACTTGAAAATAAGCTTGCATAAAGGAGCTATAAATAATGAAGTTGAATTTTAAAAGAATAGTTGCATTTTTATTATTATCAATGATTTTAATTACTTCTGTATCATGTGGTAATTCGTCTGTAGATACGGATACAAGCGTGGATACCGATAGTAGCATTTCAACCGACACCTCCACAGATACAAATAATGGTGGAAGCCCAACATATAAGCCTGTTGTAACGCCTGATAGAATTAAGTATGATGCTACATATAATGCGGCGGGAACAAAAATTAATTATGGTAAAGATACATTGCAGGCGCCTGAGCTCGGTAAGTATTATCATAACTATGAAGCTGCTATTTCAATGACATTTGATGATGGAGACAATGTTCAAACAGGTCATATCCTTAATGAATTATTTGCAAAATATGGATTTAAGGGCACATTGATGATAACTGCTAATAATGTTAAGAATACATACAATGAGTGGAATGAAGTGCTATCAAAGGGCTATCTTGATGTAGGATGTCACGGATATAATCATGTTGACCCAAGAAACATAACTGATGAAGCAACATTAAAAAGAGAAACTAAGGAAGCGGTTGAATTTTTAAGAGAAGTATTTCCAACTCAAAAGGTTTTAACCTTTGCTACGCCATTCGCTTTTACAACTGATGCATACGAGGCAGAGCTTAAAGAGCTTGTCATTGCTAATCGTCTTGAACAAGGTGGAGGCAAGGTTATTTATGGCGAAAACTACAACATGTACCGAATTCAAGCATCTTCATTTAATATGGGTAAATCGCTTGACTATATCAATAGTCAAGCAGATGCGGCTGTTAAGAATGGCACATGGCTTATTGAGCTAATGCATGGCGTAATTGATGGAACAAGATATAATACTGATATAGACAAGGATACATTTGTTAAGCATTGTGAGCATCTTTATAAAAAATATAACGGTAAGGTTTGGTTTGGCTCTTTTGAAGAGGTTTCACTTTATGTATATCAATATGAAAACTCCAAATTGGAGTATGTCGCTTGCGATAAGGAATCTATGACCTTCAAAATTACTACTGATGCCAGCCTTGATAGAGAAATATTTAACATACCTATGTCAGCAAAGGTTTATGTTCCTTCATATGCTACATCAGCTTACTATGTAATCAACGGCGTTGAGTACGACACCAAGGTTGAAAAGCTTGGAAGAAGCACAAGATTTGTTAATCTTTATGATATGCCAACTGATGGCACAGAGGTAAAGCTTTATTTTTCAGGCAATAAGAATGCCACCAACGGTTGCTTAATGCATAACTACAACGAATGTAAAACAGTTGAATCTACTTGCACTTCACACGGTTTTGTTAAAATGGAGTGTATTTATTGTGGAAACACATATAATAGTACATACTATGACTTACATAATTATGTTGAAGAAATAGAGTTTGATGGTGAGCTTTACGAAAAATGCTCAGATTGCGATGCAATGCGCAAATCAGAAGAATAGTAAATAAAAAACATATGCGATTTTATCGCATATGTTTTTTGCTTTTATTAGTCATTTCTTTTTGAAATTATTTCTAAAATTCTTAAAAATAGATTTATAATATCAAGATATAAATCAATAACACAATCTATTGCATTATCAAGACTCTTTGGAAACTGCTGCGCTCTATACCAATCGTAGCCGATATATAGAGAGAAAATTACAACAAAAATCCAGTTGAAAATACCACCGTCAAAGGAAAATAGCATTGCTATAACCTCAGCAAGAATAGAAACGCTAAGAGCGATAAATAACGCTGTTCCCATTCTAGAAAATAGGTTAGGGAATAGAGTGGATAGAAGCATCATAACTGCCACAACAATGCCTGTTATTACAATAGCGGAAAATATGTTAGCTGTACTATAATCTGGCAAGCAAATTGCAAGCACGGCACCAACAGGAATTACTACTAAATTATATCCTAAAAAGCTTAATCCTGGCTTGTTAGATTTAGAAATAATAATTCCCGAAATCGCTAAAACAAAATAACCTATAATGAATACTAAAGGATTTAAATCTATAAAAAATGGACTTAAAAATTTAACCATTAAGGCATTTATAATAAAACCGTAAAGTAAGCAAGCTCCTATAACAAGGTTGTAAGCGCTTGTGGAAAGATTTTCGTGGGATTTAAATCTTTCTTGTTTCATTTCTTTTGTGTCAAACATAATAATCTCCTTTATTCAAGTTCAAATGCTCCTGTATAAAGCTGATAATATTTTCCTTTAAGAGCAATCAAGTCATCATGTGAGCCACGCTCAATGATTCTGCCTTGATCAAGAACCATGATTACATCTGAATTTTTTATTGTTGATAACCTGTGAGCAATAACAAAAACAGTTCTACCTTGCATTAGAGCATCCATTCCTGCTGAAACAATGGATTCTGTTCTTGTATCAATTGAAGAAGTAGCTTCATCAAGAATCATTACAGGCGGATCTGCAACTGCAGCTCTTGCAATGGAAATTAATTGTCTTTGGCCTTGTGATAATCCACTACCATTTCCAGAAAGAACCGTATTATATCCATCAGGAAGCATTGAAATAAATGAATGAGCGTTTGCTCGTTTAGCTGCTTCAATACACTCTTCATCAGTTGCATCAAGCTTTCCGTATCGTATATTATCCATTACGGTTCCTGTAAACAGGTTGACATCTTGCAATACAACACCAAGAGAGCGCCTTAAATCAGACTTTTTGATTTTGTTAATATTTATGCCATCATATCTTATTTTTCCGTCTGCAATGTCGTAAAAACGGTTAATAAGATTGGTTATTGTTGTTTTACCTGCGCCCGTTGCACCAACAAAAGCGATTTTTTGTCCTGGCTTTGCATAGATTGATATGTCATGAAGAACAATCTTTTCTTCAGTATAACCAAAATCAACCTCATTTAAACGAACATCGCCTTTTAACTCCGTATAAGTTACGGTGCCATCTCCATGAGGATGCTTCCACGCCCACATTCCTGTTCGTTTATTACTTTCAATGATGTTACCGCTTTCATCGTATTTAGCATTTACAAGTGTAACATATCCGTCATCAACCTCGGATTTTTCATCTAAAAGCTCAAATACGCGGTCTGCACCTGCAAGTCCCATAATTATTGCATTTGCTTGCTGTGAAAGCTGCGAAATATTATTTGTAAATTGCTTTGACATACCAAGGAAAGGTATTATTGTAGCAATAGTTAAGGGATTTCCTGAAAGTGATAGATTTGGGATTTCAAAAAAGTAGAGCATAGAACCAACTAAAACGAGAAGCACATAGAGAATGTGTCCTAGGTTATTGATAATAGGCATAAGAGTATTTGCGTATTTGTTTGCCTTAGTTGAGTCATTGCAAAGCTGAGCATTAAGATTGTCAAATTCCTCCTTGGTTTTTGGTTCATGATTGAATACTTTAACAACCTTTTGTCCATTAATCATTTCTTCGACATATCCCTCGCATTTACCTAAGGACTGTTGTTGACGAATAAAATATTTAGCACCGCCACCGCCAATAAATTTAGAAACAAAAAGCATAGCAATTACACCAACGAGTACAACAAGCGTCATCCAAACACTAAAGTAGAGCATAATACCTGAAACAACACAGATAATAATAATAGATGTAATTAGTTGAGGTATTGATTGAGAAACTAATTGACGAAGTGTGTCTATATCATTAGTATAGTGGGACATAATATCGCCATGCTTATGCGTATCAAAATACTTAATAGGCAGTGTTTGCATTTTACCAAACATAAGAATACGCATTTTATGCAAGAAGCCTTGAGATACAATAGCCATAGTTCTTGTTTTAGTATATGAGGCTATTAGACCGATTACATATATTAAAATTAAGAAACCAACAGCTTTTTTTATAGAAGGTAAAACTTGATTTAATGCCTCTTGCTTATCCATGCCACTCTTTACTAGCTCAAGACCTGTTTCGGCATCAGTCAAAACTGAATTTTGAAAAATTCCTGGTAGAGCGGTAGCCATTGAACTTAATAGAATACAAATAAGGACTAATATAAATTGCTTTTTATAGAACGAAAAGACATATTTCAATAATCTACTGAATGTGCCTTTTCTAGCTTTTTTCATGGGCCTACCCATGCTTGGCTGACGGGGATTGTGTATTGGTTTACTCATTCCATTTTTCCCCCTTTTGTCTGTGATTCATAAATTTCTTTATAAATTTCATTATTTATAAGTAAAAATTCGTGATTTCCTATTCCGTTAATTTTGCCATCATCAAGAATTATAATAACATCAGCATCTTCAACGCTTGAAATTCTTTGGGCAATTATAATTTTAGTTGTATTTGGAATTTCCTCTTTCATTGCTTTTCTAATAAGAGCATCGGTCTTTGTGTCAACTGCACTTGTAGAGTCATCCATAATAAGGATTTTTGGCTTTTTTAGTAGAGCTCTAGCAATGCAAAGTCTTTGCTTTTGTCCGCCAGAAACATTAGTACCGCCTTGCTCAATGTAAGTATCATATTTATCAGGAAACGCTTGAATAAATTCATCTGCGCAAGCTAGCTTACAAACGCGAACCATTTCATCATCAGTTGCATTTTCATTTCCCCATCTAAGATTTTCTTTGATTGTTCCAGAGAAGAGAATATTTTTTTGAAGCACAACACTCACAGAGTTGCGAAGAGAAACAAGGTCATAGTCCTTAACATTGACACCACCTACTAAAACGGAGCCCTCACTAACATCGTAAAGACGCGGAATGAGCTGAATTAACGAAGATTTGGAGCTTCCTGTACCGCCAATAATTCCTACAGTTTGCCCTGATTTGATATGCAAATTAATATCACATAATGCATATTTTTCAGCCCTTTGAGCGTATTTGAATTTTACACACTTAAATTCAATTTCTCCATTTTCAACAGTCATAACTGGGTTTTTAGGATTTTTGATTGTTGTTTCTTCGTTTAACACCTCGGAAATACGCTTTGCACATTCAGCTGACATTGTAAGCATTACAAAAATCATTGATATCATCATTAGACTCATGAGTATTTGCATGCCATATGTTAAAAGAGCAGAGAATTCTCCGATAATAATCTTGCCTGTAACAATATTCTGTGATCCAAAAAGACAAACACAAACCATAACCGTGTACATGCAAAGAAGCATAAGTGGATCATTAAAAGCAAGGATTTTATCTGCTTTTACAAAATCATTAGCTACATCTAATGAGGATTTTTCAAACTTTTCATTTTCGTGATTTTCGCGAACAAATGATTTAACAACTCTCATTCCATGCACATTTTCTTGAACAGAGCCATTTAATGTGTCATATTTTTTGAATACTTTTCTGAAAATAGGCATTGCTTTTTTAGCAATTGTTAAAAGACCAAAAATTAAAATTGGTACAACAACCGCAAAAATAAACGCCATACTACCGCCACGAACAAAAGCCATGATTATTGAGAAAATAAACATAAATGGTGAACGAATAGCTGTTCGTATAATCATCATAAATGATTGCTGAACATTAGTTACATCGGTAGTTAATCTTGTTACAAGGCTTGAAGTGGAAAATTTATCAATATTTTCAAAGGAAAAATCCTGTGATTTATTAAATAAAGCTGTACGAAGATTTTTTGCAAAGCCACAAGAGGCTTTTGCACATGTAATGCCCGCAATAGTTCCAAATGATAATGACATAAGTGCCATAACAATAAGAAGTATGCAATATCCACCAACTACAGCAAGAGGCTTGCCAGGAACGAGATTTTCGATAAAATAGATAAATCCTTTTGTTAGTATTGCATCAGATACATTATAGTCATCTTGAACGAATGTAATTAAATCTGCGGAAAAGAACGGAATTAAACATTCCATTACAACCTCAAGTGAAACAATGATGGGAGTTAAAATGGCGTAAATTTTATATTTCCCAACATATTTTGAAAGTTGCTTAAAAATTTTAAACATAGTAACATCCTTTCAAATAAAAAATATAATATAACATTTTACCACTTTTTAAAATATAAGTCAATAAATATAGACAAATATTATGTGTAAATTTTATATGTAATCTTTAAAATTTTGTTGTCTTATTAGTAAAAAGAAAAAGCCTCGTCAAAGACGAGGCTGGTGCCGGTGATCGGGGTCGAACCGATACGGTATCGCTACCATCGGATTTTGAGTCCGACACGTCTGCCAATTCCATCACACCGGCATGCGCAAGTTATTGTAACATAAAAAATTAAACTTTTCAATAGTTTTTTCTAATTTTTTTAAATTATATTGCAACTTTTTGAAAAATATGATAATATATCAATATAAATTCTAAATGGAGTAAATTATGTCTGACTTTTCTTTAATTAGTGCAGCTGCACTTGCATATCTTGGTGACTCTGTTCTTGAGTGCTTAATTCGTGAAAGACTTATTTTAAAGGGCTTTGAAAAAACAGGAAAATTAAATGCCGAAGCATTAAAATATGTAACAGCAGTTAATCAAGCGAGGGCGTATGCAAATATAGAATCTGTTCTTACCGAAAAGGAAGCGGACATTTTTCGTCGCGGAAAGAATTCCTCTCACTTAAACATTCCTAAAAGTGCATCACCCAAGGAATATAAAACGGCAACTGGCTTTGAAGCGATATTCGGATTTTTAAAGCTTGCTAAGGAAGAGGAAAGAATTTTACATTTATTTAATTTAGCATATACTGATTTAAACTAAACTGCAATAAATTTATTGCGGTTTTTTCTTTTACTTATTTACTTTTAACAATTGATATGATATACTAAATAAGATAATTATAGAAATGGAAATTTGAAATGACAGAACAACAAAACATAAGGATACAAAAAGCAAAAAAAGCGCTTTTTGATAAATATTACTCCTTCTTGAATGAGGAGCAAAGAAGAGCAGTTTACACAGTAAAAGGCCCTGTTTTAATTCTTGCAGGAGCAGGAAGCGGAAAAACAACAGTCTTGGTAAATAGAATTGCCCACATAATCAAATATGGGAATGCTTATTATAGCAATAATATTCCCGAATGCATAACAGAGGATACAATAGACGATTTAGAAGAAGCTATAAATTTACCTAATGAACTAATTGAAAAGTATTTGGATTTATTTGCCGAAGATGCCGGAGATCCAAGAGCGATTATGGCTGTTACTTTTACTAATAAGGCGGCGAATGAAATCATTCAGAGGCTAATTGATACCGTTAAAAATCCACAATTAGGTGACAAAGCTGATCCTATTTGGGCAGGTACTTTTCACTCTATTTGTATGCGTATATTACGCCAATTCGGTGAGCAGGTAGGATACCGCCCAGGATTTAGCGTTTGTGACACAGATGATTGTAAAAAGGTAATTTCTCAATGCTTAAAGGATTTAAAAATTGATGAGAAAAAGCTTCCTATTAAGCTGGTTATGAATGAAATAAGTAGAGCTAAGGAAAAACTTATTTCTCCAGATGAGTACACCCTTGAGGCAGGAGATGATTTCAAATATAAGCAAATTGCTCAGGTATATGAATTATATCAAAAAAGACTAATTGACTCTAATGTCCTTGACTTTGACGATATTATAATGAAAACGGTACAATTATTTACCAAAAATAATGATATTTTGGCATATTGGCAAAATAAATTCAAGTTTGTATGTGTTGATGAGTATCAAGATACTAATAGAGCACAGTTTGTTTTAATTTCTTTGATTTCGGATTTTTATAAAAATGTTATGGTAGTTGGTGATGATGACCAGAGTATCTATAAGTTTAGGGGAGCAACTATCGAGAATATCATTAGTTTTGATGAAAAATATTCCGATGCAACGGTAATTAAGCTTGAACAAAATTATCGTTCAACATCAAATATATTAAATGCAGCGAATAGCATAATCAAAAATAATTATCATAAGCATCAAAAGGAATTGTGGTGCAATAATGATGAAGGTGAAAAAATTATTGTAAAAGAGACACCAACACAAAATGATGAGTCAAGATATATAATTGATAAAATCGTATCTCTTCATAAGGAAAGAAATCTAACTTATCGTGATTTTGCAATCTTATATAGAGTAAACGCACAGTCAATGAATCTTGAAACTATGTTTGCAAAAAGCGGTATTCCTTATAGAATGTTAGGTGCCTTACGATTCTATGACAGAAAAGAAGTAAAGGACATTATTGCATATCTACATGTAATAAACAATCCAAACGATAATATTCACTTAAATAGAATAGTAAATGAGCCTAAGCGTGGAATAGGAGACACTTCATATAATACCGCATCTCAAATTGGTGAGGAGTTGCATCTCCCAACTATAAAAATCCTTGAAAATGCGCATAAATATAATGCAATTCCAATGCGTGCTGCTAATTCAATGACGGCGTTTGCAAAAATAATTATTGGCTTAATTGAGGACATGGAGCATATGACTCTTTGCGAGCTTACAAGACAAGTAATTAAGCGTACTGGCTATGAGGCGGACTTAATAGCTAAAGGTCAGGTTGAAGCAGAAAGGCTTGAAAACTTAGAGGCATTATGCACAGCTGTTAGAGAATATGAAGAATCTGGTTGCATTCCAACATTATCAGGATTTTTAGAGGAAGTTGCACTTATTTCTGACATAGACAGATACGATGAAGCGGCAGATGCTGTAACGCTTATGACAATTCACTCCGCAAAAGGACTTGAATTTCCAATTGTATTCTTGCCTGGAATGGAAGAAAATGTTTTCCCTGGCACTCAATCAATATCTGATCCATCAGAAATTGAAGAAGAGAGAAGACTTGCATATGTGGCTGTTACAAGAGCGAAAAAAATGCTTATTATTTCTCATGCAAGAGAAAGAATGTTATACGGCATGACTCAAAGAAATCCGTTATCTAGATTTGTACGAGAAATTGATCAAAAATATCTTGATATTCAAAGAGATAAGCCTGTTA
>JAZSHT010000014.1:0-8672 GCA_045533435.1 Eubacteriales bacterium
GTGTAGGGGAAATTAGTCTGATTCGCAGAGCGATATGATTGGCAAGACGCGATATGTTTTTGTAAAAAGCACGATATTACCGAACATGTTCGGTAGGTAAATTGCAATGCAAGGCATTGCAGGTAAATTTGTGCTATGCACAAGGTAAATTCGCTTCGCGAGGTAAATTGCAATGCAAAGCATTGCAGGTTAAAACAAAAAACGCCTTTCGGCGTTTTTTATAAATTGAGAGCATTTTTGATATAGCGGAGCTGAGACATGGTAGCTTCAGAGAATTTGCCGCTACGGTAGGGAGCGACATTATAGGCGAATACGCCTTCGTTTTCAAGGACTTTTTTGATGTAGTCAACTACCTTTTCGTTTGAGTGGGCGGGGGTAGGTGTGCCTAACTTTTCATGCACCCAAAAGTCATCCATCCAGCAGAGTCCGAACCATTGGAGTCCGCTTTCGCCTGAGAATCGGCTAGTTGGCAAGTGGACAATATCATTTTCCTCGCCTGCTTGGAAGTCGGCAACATTTCTGCCCCATTCGCTTCCCCACTCTTCTACGCCTCTAAAGTTGAAGGCTACGATTGAGTCTGGGTTGCCTGCTCTTAAAGCATCGGCATAGCGTTTATAGTCATAGCGGAGACCGCGACCTTCGCAAATCCAAGCTTCATAGCAGCAGTCAATCCACCAGCCAGCGATTTTATTGCCTAGTTTTTTGGAGATTGCTTCGGTTAGCTTATAGCAATATTCGGCGTGGGTTTTGGGGTCTTCGTAGAATTTTACGGCTTTATGGAAATCGGGGTCGGTGCTTCCCTCTCCGTTGAAGTAGATAAGCAGTTTGATATTGTGTTTTGCAAGCTCATCGGAGATTTCGGCAATGAGGTTTCTTTTTGAGGTATGGTTTGGCACGATGTCATCAAGCTCTTTTAATGGGAATGGGAGATGGAGATCGGCGTGGGATGTTGTGATGAATAAGAATTTTGCGCCTGCTTCTACTACTTGGGCGCAGAATGCTTGGACATCGAATTCCTCTACGGCTTTGAAGTAATCTTCAAGGCGTTTGTGGTAGGGTTTGTTGAGGTCTGCCTCGGTTGCATTTTCGGGCAGTGAGAATGATGTCCAGTGGATGAATAAGCCGTAGCCGGCTTTGCAAAACCAGTCGGTTTTCATGGGTTGCTCCTTTCAGTCGCGTATTAGCGGTTAGCTGTTAGCGGTTAGCTGTTAGCGAGATTTGATTATTGATTTATTATTAGCTGTTAGCGAGATTTGTTTTCTTATATACTATTTTTCATAGTCTTTCGTTTGTTATTTTATCAATGTAGGTGCATACATTAATGAAGTTATTTGTTATTTCGTGATTTTTAAATCTTAATACTTGAATGCCGTATTCTTTTAAAAATTTTGTTCTTTCCGCGTCATGTTGGGCGATTTCTTCTTCGTTGTGCTGAGAACCATCAAGTTCAATTACGAGGTTTGCTTTTGCGGAATAAAAGTCTGCAATATATTTTCCTAATATTCGTTGCCTTGTAAATCGTGCAGGATGTGAACGCAGAAAGTCATACCACAGATGTTTTTCTTCTTTGGTCATATTTTTTCGGAGTTCTTTTGCGTTTGGCTTTAAATTTTCATTTCCTTTTCGTAGTTTGTTCATAGTTTTCTTGAACCCTCCACCACTATCGTGGTCCCCCTCCCTTAACCATTAAGGGCGGCTTTATACTTCGCACTTGCTTCTACTACTTGGTTGCATTTGTTTTCTTTTTTCTATGATACTATTTTGCTTGCGATTTGTCAATAATGAATTTAAATGTGAATAGAATTTTAATCTAATGTGATGATTGGCTGATTTTTTGTTTTTTTACTGTTTTCTTATTGACAGTATTTTGTAAAAATTGTATAATGTGTATTATTATACTAATACAAGTTGAAAGGAGAAAATATGCTTCAATTAAAAGGTATTACTAAAAGATATATTACTGGCGACACGCATGTTGATGCGCTTAGGGGTGTTTCGCTTGAGTTTCGTAAAAGTGAATTTGTTTCTATTTTAGGTCAATCGGGTTGTGGTAAGACTACGCTTCTTAACATCATTGGCGGTCTTGACAAATACACCAGTGGCGATCTTATAATTAACGGTGTTTCTACAAAGGAATACAAGGATGGCGATTGGGACACTTACAGAAATCATTCTATTGGCTTTATTTTTCAAAGCTACAATTTAATTCCACATCAGAGCGTGCTTGCTAATGTAGAGCTTGCTCTTACTCTTTCGGGTGTTTCAAAGGCTGAAAGAAAGAGGCGTGCTATTGAGGCTCTTGAAAAGGTAGGTCTTGGGGACCAGATACACAAAAAGCCTAACCAAATGTCAGGCGGACAAATGCAAAGAGTTGCTATTGCAAGAGCTCTTGTAAACAATCCTGACATACTTCTTGCTGATGAGCCTACGGGCGCACTTGACAGCGAAACAAGCGTTCAAATAATGGACATTATCAAGGAAATTTCCAAGGATAAGCTTGTTATCATGGTCACGCACAATCCTGAGCTTGCAAATGAATATTCAACAAGAATTATCAATTTACTTGATGGTCTTGTAATTTCTGACTCTAATCCATATGTAGCTGAGGAAGATACTGCCAAGGCGATTGAAAATGAGGTTCAAGCTGAATCTAGTCAAGAAAATGAAAAGAAAAAGGGAAAGAAAAAGAAGAAGTCAATGTCATTCTTAACTGCCCTTGCTCTTTCCTTAAACAATCTTTTGACTAAGAAAAGCAGAACATTTTTAACATCCTTTGCTGGTTCTATCGGTATTATTGGTATTGCGCTTATTCTTGCGGTTTCAACTGGTGTAAACGCTTACATTACAAGCGTTGAGGAAAGCACAATGTCCTCATATCCGTTACAATTTCAAGAGACTACAATGGATGCGTCTGCGCTTCTTGCTTCCTTCCTTTCAAACAGCAACAAAGTAGAGGAGCAGGACCCTGACAAGATTTACTCAAATGATATTATGACCTCTGTAATTGAGGGTGTAAATGCAGGGGTTACAACGAATAATTTAAATCTTTTCAAGGATTATATTGAATCATCTAAGATTAAGGATTTATGTGTTGACATAAAGTATAATTATTCGGCGCATTTGAATACTTATTGGTTTAATACTGATGGAAACGGCAATGTGCTTGATTACCATAGGACATATGAAAATCTTGGAGATTTAATGGTTGATGCAGGTATTTTTGAATCCGAAGATGGTGCTTCATCCCCTATGATGGGTGGTTCTCCTTGGGTTGAGCTTATTGGTAATGATGAATACATTAAGTCTCAATATGATTTAATTGACGGTCATTTTCCTGAAAATGAAAATCAAATTGTGCTTATAGTTGACAAAAACAAGCAGGTTACAGACTATATTCTCTACTCACTTGGCATTAAGGATATAAATGTGCTTAAGGATTATGTTGAGAGAATGAAGGCGGCTAAGGAAAATGGCGAGGAATTCACGGAAAAGCTTCCACAAACTTCATACACATTTGACGATATTTACGGTTACAAGTTTAAGGTGCTTCTTGATTCTGACTTTTATGAATATGTAGAGGTTAAGGATGCAGATGGCAAGGTTATTAGTCAAGCTATCATTGACAGAAAAAATCAAGAGGTTGCAGAAAACAAATCATTTATTGACAAGAAAATGGAAAATGCAAGAGAGCTTGAAATTGTTGGTATTATTTGTGCAAATGAAAGCTCAGTAAATGCTTCTGAGGTTGGTTCAATCGGTTACACTACTGCTCTTATGACATCTATTATTAAGGAAATTAACAATAGCGATGTTGTTAAGGCTCAGCTTGAAAATGAAAAGACAAACTTATTTACAGGCTTTGAGTTTAAGGGATATACACTTGAAATGGCCGGCATGTTAAGAGAGCAATTAAAGAACAATCCGCAAATTGCTCCTTATCTTGGATTTTTAACTGATGAGCAGTTAATTGAAATGGTAAACGATCAAATCGGCTCATACAAGAGCAATCTTAAGAAGCTTGGATATGTTGATTTTGAGTCTCCATCATCTATTCTTCTTTATCCTAAGGATTTTGAGTCTAAGGATGAAATTACCGATTTAATTAACGATTACAACAACAGAGCAACAAAGGAAAACAAGATTACTTACACCGATACTGTGGCGCTTCTTATGAGCTCAGTTACTACAATTATCAATGCAATTTCCTATGTGCTTATTGCGTTTGTAGCAATTTCTCTTATTGTTTCTTCAATTATGATTGGTGTTATTACACTTATTTCTGTTCAGGAAAGAACTAAGGAAATTGGTGTGCTTCGTGCGATTGGTGCATCTAAGCGTGATGTATCAAGAGTATTTAATGCGGAGACGCTTATTGTGGGCTTTGGGGCAGGATTACTTGGCATACTTGTATCTCTATTCTTTATAGTGATTATCAATATTATTCTCTATTCACTTACAGAGCTTGCAACCTTAAAGGCTGTATTGCCATTTGGCGCGGCGGTTATTTTAGTGGCAATCAGTATGGGACTTACACTTATTTCAGGTATTATTCCATCAAGAGCGGCTGCTAAGAAGGACCCTGTAATTGCATTGCGTACTGAATAGTGGTCAGTGGTCAGTGGTCAGTGGCTAGTAAAAAAGGCTATCGTTTTATACGGTAGCCTTGATTTTTTACGCAAAATGTTGTATAATATACATAGAATAAAATTTTAAGGAGTTATTATGGCGCAAGCAAAATGGATTTGGTATCCCGGTAGCTTTGAATTATATCACGGTATGCTACTTACAAACAGAAGAACGAATGCAAAGACTTATAAGGATGGTTCAAGAAAAAGCATTTACTACTATCCTATGTGGAGAGTAGATGGGCCTAAAAGAAATGCGATTTTATTTAAGGAAGCAGACATTGACCGTGAAGAGGTAATTGAATTTTACGCCAACTGCGCGGATGCTTGTATTTCTGTTGATGATGTTTCCTATCCACCTAACTCAAAGATTTTGCTTAAAGCAGGACATCACAAGGTTTATGTTAGTGGATTTAAGGCGGAGAGCTTCCCTGCCTTTTACATAAGGGGTAATGTTTTTGCAAGCGATAGAAGCTATATTGTGGCAAGTGATGATGAGCTTGCAGGACGACATGCGGGATACAGCGACCTTTACACGGCGTTAAGTGATAAGGTTGAAAAATTCAAGTTTTCTTACAAAATAGTTGAGCCTGTGTCGAAAAAACGGGAAAATGGTGGCTTGCTTTTTGACTTTGGAAAGGAGATTTTTGGCGAGATTTGCATATCCGAGGAGTCTGACCACATAGAGGAGCTTGACCTATATTTAGGGGAGTCCTATGAGGAAGCGACAGACTACAAATATTCTGAGCTTATGGCACATTTGGAGCTTGATGAGAGTCCTATGTGCACAAAGATGATGGCGTTTAGGTATGTATTCATTCCTACTGAAAAGAATGTTGAAATTTTTGCTAATTTGGAATATTTACCGTTTGAAAATCGTGGCTCATTTAGGTGTGATAATGAGGAAATTAACAAGCTATGGGATGTTTGCGCTTACACTATGCTGCTTAATTCGCGCGAGGGATTTTTTGATGGAATTAAGAGAGATAGATGGGTATGGAGTGGCGATGCTTACCAAAGCTATTTAGTAAACTATTATCTTGCTTGTGATAAGGATATTGTAAGGCGTACTGTGAGAATGCTTCGTGGTGCTGACCCTATTAAAAAGCATATAAATACTATTTGTGATTACACATTTTTATGGATATGCAGTATTTGGGACTATTATTTCTACACAGGGGACAAGGATTTCCTTACTGACATTTATCCCGATATGCTTGATATGATGTCATTTATTGAGGCTCGACTTGGCAAGGACAAGATGTATGAAAGAAAGCCTGAGGATTGGGTATTTATTGACTGGTCTACCTTTGATTCAAACGGTCCTATGTGTGCTGAGCAAATGGTGCTTTGCCGTGCATATGAGTGTCTTGGCAAATGTGCTTCTGTGCTTGGGGAAAAAGCTATGGCTAACAAGTGCAAAAAGCGCGTTGAGTATATGAAGGAAAAGATAAATCTTCTATATTGGAATGAGGAAAAATGCGCGTTTATTGATGATTACAGGTCGGGGAAAAATAATGTTACAAGACATGCGAATATTTTTGCTTTGCTTTATGATTATACAACCGAGGAAAGAAAAGAAAAGATTACTAAAAATGTAATTTTCAATAAGGAAATTACGCCGATTACAACGCCTTATTTTGAGTTTTATGAGCTTGATGCTATGTGTCAGCTTGGTAATTTTGAGTATTTTACCAATATGCTTGACAGCTATTGGGGTGGCATGCTTCGCCTTGGTGCTACTACTATTTGGGAAGAATTTGACCCTACAAAGAGTGGTATCGAGCATTATGAAATGTACGGTGGCAAGTATGAAAAGAGCCTTTGCCACGCTTGGGGTGCTTCGCCTATTTATTTGCTTGGCAAATATGCTCTTGGTGTTGTGCCTACATCAGCAGGGTTTGAGAGCTACACGGTTACTCCTAATTTGATGTGCTTTAATGAAATTGAGGGCAAGGTGCCTACGCCAAATGGCGAAATTTACGTTAAGGCAAATAAAGAGGAAATTTGTGTACTTTCGCCTATTGAAAACGGTACATTAATTTATAAGGGCAAAAAGCATAAAATTAAGAAGGATGAAATGCTGACAATTAAGGCGTAATTCCAACAGAATATTTATTAAACAAAAAACTTGCGAATAAATCGCAAGTTTTTTTATCTATTATAGTAAAGCGAACGCCATAATTTTTTCATAAATTTTCCTTTAGGATTTTTTATGTTTGTAGCTACAAGCATAAGCACAGAAAATGGAACAACCAACAAGCAAAGCACGGAAGCTATTACTATTGATGCTTTCGTTGTTACTGCTCCTCTATATACTACTGTGCCGCTATATTTAACCTCTAACAGTTTGTTTGAATTTTTGGCAATTTTCAACTGTACCTCAGCATTTTGAGGCACAGTATCTAATAATGAATCTACTTTAATTTGCTGACTGCTTTTTTCGGGCAATTTAAATTTTAAATCATTAAAATACAAGCAGTCATTCTCATATTTTGAATATATTTCTGCGGTTTCATAGTAGTCATTGTCAGAAGCATATGATATAACCGCCATAATAACTGCAAAAATAGATACCAAAATAACTATGCTCCACAAAATGTTATATACGACAGTTGATTTTGATGATGCAGTTGACTTTGCTATTAGTCCTGCCCTATATGAACTCATACTATTTTCCTTTCAAGAAATATATTATCTAAAAGCAACCGATTGTTTCGGTTGCTTTTATGTTATTTTACTTTAATTTAGCCACAAGGTCTAAAATTTCAAGCTCCTTTTGGAGATTATAGAGGTCTGTGTTTTCATCAATTACAACGAGCTCTGTGTCTGTTAATTTAGCAAAAAGCTTAACATCCTCTACTGTTAATGCAGTTGAAACTACTGTATGGTGAGCGCCGCCTGCGTAAATCCAAGCTGCTGCTCCATCTGCATGGTTTGGCTTTAGCTTCCACATAATTCTTGCAACTGGAAGCTTTGGCATTGGCTTAGGCTGCTTTACAAGCTCAACGGCTGCACAGATAAGTCTGAATCTGTCGCCCATATCAATCATACATACAGCAACGCCATCGCCTTCAACACCGTCAAATACAAGTCTTGCTGGTGGCTCTTTACCACCGATACCAAGCTGATGCACCTCAATTTTTGGTTGAGTTGAAGCGAAGTCAGGGGAAACCTCAAGCATATGTGAGCCTAAAACCATTTCGTCGCATTTTGTGAAGTCATAGGTATAGTCCTCCATAAAGCCTGTTGAGCCACATCTGCCCTTAGCCATTTCACAGAAAATTGCATTAAGTGCGGCTGTCTTATAGTCGCCCTCTGCACCAAATCCTATGCCCTTTGCCATCATTCTTTGGGTTGCAAGGCCTGGGAGCTGCTTCATACCGTGAAGGTCTTGGAATGTGTCTGTATATGCGCCAAATTTGCCCTCAGTTAAGAACTTATCAAGTGCGATTTCGTACTTAGCTTGCTCCTTAACTGCATCAAGATTATCCGTGTTCATTATGTAGAGGTCGTTATACTCTGCCATCTTAGCATTTAACTCCTCATCTGTAACTGCATTTACAAGTGCTACAAGGTCGCCAATACCATAGTAATTTACATTCCATCCGTACTTGATTTGGCTTTCTACTCTATCGCCATCTGTTACGGAAACCTCTCTCATATTGCTACCGAACATAGCAACATTAAGATTCTTTGAGAAATCAACTGCTCTTGCAACATCAAGGAACTTCTTGATTTTTTCAATAACATCCTCATGCTTATAGTAACCAACGATAACCTCACGCTTAACGCCTAAGCGTGTGCACATAAAGCCGTATTCTCTGCCACCGTGAGCAGTTTGATTAAGGTTCATAAAGTCCATATCAATTTCATCGTATGGAAGCTTTTCGTTTGCTTGTGTATGGAAGTGTAAA
The DNA here is from genome assembly GCA_045533435.1 of Eubacteriales bacterium. Taxonomy (GTDB): domain Bacteria; phylum Bacillota; class Clostridia; order Oscillospirales; family CAG-272; genus RGIG2000. The sequence continues at coordinate 8,543 of JAZSHT010000014.1, forward strand.
AGTGGCTTCTTTAAAAATTGAAGTCCCTTAATCCACATTTTAGCAGGGCTAAAGGTGTGCATCCAAGTGATAACTGCGATACAGTCATCATCGTTTGTTGCTTTTTTGCAAAGCTCAACACAGCTTGCTT
>JAZSHT010000152.1:0-10565 GCA_045533435.1 Eubacteriales bacterium
ACCTTTTTGATGTTTTTCTTATCCATTTTAATTTTCCTCCGAATGAAAGATTATTCATTTTTAACGAATGTTATTATAATGCATGTTTTTTCATTTGTCAAGTGTTTTTTGAAAATATTTTGAAAAATATTACTTTTATTATATATATTGGCTTTTACATGACATTTTCGGCTGTGAATAGCAAAATTTAATTGAATATTTTTTGAATATCTTTGAATAATATTCAATTCACTTGAATATTTTCATTTGCATATTTTATCATTTCTACAAGCATAAAAATAGAACGGTAAAATTTATACCGTTCCAATTTATTTATATTAAATGAAGGATTTTATGCCTCTAGCTCCACAACAATTAGCTCTGGTTTGTTATTAAATCTGATGGGACATAGGCTATTACCGATGCCACGGCTGACTATCATTTTAGTATTATTTTCTTGATAGATGCCTTTGTAGTATTTTGGGAAAAAGCCTTGGTTTGGAGCTATAATTCCGCCAATAAATGGGAGAATTGCTTGGCCGCCGTGGGCGTGGCCCGTTAAAGCTAAGTCTATATTTGCATTTACATATTCCTTAAATACCTCGGGGCGATGGGAAAGAACAATTTTGTAATTCTCTTCATTATTAAATATAGATAATTCATCCTTTACCACCTGGCAAGCATATTCCTTGCCATTGGTTTTACCTTGTAAGCGAGGGTCATCAATGCCGATTAGTGTAATCTCTGCTCCGTTTTTTTCTAGAATTGCCTTTTCGTTATGCAAAACGGTAATGCCGATTTCCTTTAAGGATTTTTCAAAATCGGGATAAATATCAGTCAAGCGAGATTCGTGATTGCCCATGACATAATAGCAGGGTGCTATTTTTATAAGCTCCTTTGCAAAGGACAGAGATATTTCTGTTTTTGTTTTACGAGAGTCAATAAAGTCTCCTGTTATGACTATTATATTTGGGGCTGCTTCCTTTAGCTTTTCTAAAATGCTTTCATATTTTTTCTTATTATGAAAGTCGGAAATTTGGGCAATTTTATAGCCATTAAATTCCGTTGGCAGATTTTCGCTTGTGATTTTGTAGTTAGTTACTTCAATCATATTATTTCCTATTATTACTATCGCCGTAAGTAATGCTAAGATTATTACGGCGATAGATAATTTTATACGTGTTTTTTTGCCCATTACATTAAGAATTTAACGCTCTTAACGGTAACATCAGCCTTTGATGATAAAACGATTTTCTTATTCCAATTCATAATTGAAACATGGGATTTCATAATACCAACTCCGCCATCTGTACCCTTTGCAACAAAGGTGCAAGCGCCTGCGTGGTCAAGGTTAAGATTAATTGCGATTTGGGCAAGAGATGAAAGTGGAGAGGTAAACTCAATTTCAACTATGTATTTACCTGACTTTTCAAGGCTTAAATCAATTGGGGTATCAAGCGATACATTATCGTATGATGCCATAACATTCATATTTGAAGTATCAAGGTCGCTTATATCATACTTAAAGCCGTTTGCTTTAAAGCGCTCGTATGCATGTGTAGTCATAGCAAACTTACAAAGATTTTTAGCGCAGAATTGAAGCTCTGCTCTCTTAAGATATCCGTTTTCAAGGCTTTCCATTAGGTTATCCTGATTGGTTTTAGCGTTTTCCATAACCATATAGATATCGTTTTGAGATTTAATCATGCTTGCAAAGTCCTTTGTGCTTGTTGTTCCGTCAAGGTTAGTGATATGCGCCCACCAGTCGGTCATAACGAAGCCGTCATACTTCCATTCATCACGAAGGAGTGTTTTTGTAAGGTCGTAGTTAGATGCTGCATGGTAGCCGTTTATGGAGTTGTATGCAGTCATAATTGACTTCACATTGCCTTCCTTAACTGCGATTTCAAATGGGCGAGCGTAAATTTCACGAGCAGCGCGCTCGGAAATTATTGAATCGTTTGTATGTCTATACCATTCCTGGCTATTTGCCATAAAATGCTTAATTGTTGGATATACGCCTACTTTATTAAGTCCCTTGGAAATTGATGCTGCCATTGTGCCTGTAAGGTATGGGTCTTCGGAAAAATACTCAAAGTTTCTGCCATTTAATGGGCTTCTGTGGATATTGATACCAGGGCCTAAGATAACATCAATTTCATATGCGGTCATTTCAACGCCCTCAAGCGCGTAAAGGTCGCAAACTAAATCCTTATTAAAGGTACATGCAAGGCAAGTGCCGTTTGGCATGCTTGTGGCTTTAAGTCCGCTATCCATTCTTATACCAGAAGGACCATCAGTTGTGCATACGATTGGAATTCCGTAGGAAATAAGCTCCTCAGTAACTCCACCAAAGCAAGAGCCTGTGCCTGGGGTAACCTTAGGGCTATTCATACCCTCGCCACGAACTAAGCAGCAAAGCTCAGTATCAGAAAGCTGAGCAATAAACTCATCCATTGTATTTTTGCCTAATTTTACATCCTCGAGCTTGATGCCCTTATTGCCTGTATATGGAATTTCAGTTGGGATATTTGCATTGATTTTTTCAGGGATAGAATATGTGCGAGTAGGTACATTTTCGTACACAAGGTCGCCATTTTCCCCTTTTTTCATTCTTTCAAATTCTTTTGTGGGGGCTAATGCTTCTGTGCATTTTTCTACTACTCGTGTTTCATCCTCTGTGTGAATATAGATAGGCTCAGCATTGCGAACACTATTGCCTGCATAAATGATGTACTGTCCTGCTTCTAAAACATATGATGATTTATTGCCTGTTACGCCGCTATCATCGTATGCGCGCATATCATCTATATCAAATGTAAGAGTAAGTGTTTGGCTCTCGCCTTTTTCAAGAAGCTTTGTTTTTTCGTAAGCAATAAGCTCCTTGTTAGCTTTACCGAGCTTACCGTTTGGAGCGCCAAAGTAAATTTGAACTACCTCTTTGCCTGCTACATCGCCGATGTTTTTAACTGTTGCATTAACAGTGATTTTGTTGTTTTTCTGGGTGGCTGTGGCTGTGATTTCAAAATTAGTATAGGATAGACCGTAGCCAAATGGATATAAAACAGCAGCCTTATTAAATGTTTCAAAATAACGATAGCCTACATATATATCCTCCTTATAGAGGTTAAATTCCTTTGCACCAAAGTTGGCAGTTGAGGAATAGTCGTTAATATCGTATGCTATTGTATCGGCTAATTTACCGCTTGGATTAACCTTGCCCGTTAAGATATCTGCGCAAGCTAAACCGCCACACATACCGCCTTGCCAGAGATATACAACGGATTTGATATCGTATTGCTTTACGAATTTCATATCTATAACTGCGCCAACATTGAGAAGAACTATTGTTTTCTCAAACACAGAGGAAACCTTTTTAATAAGCTCCTCTTCCTTTGGTGCTAAAAGATAGCTACCCTCGGATGCAGAGTTATCTCTATCCTCGCCTGCAGTTCTGCCGATTACGATAATGGCAATATCGCCGAATTTTCTTGCATTTTCAATAGTATCAATGGAAATTTCCATTTCCTCTTGACACCATGGCTCTTGTCCCCAGCCCTTGCCTGCATCAAATGGATGCTCCTTTTTCCATTCCTCGTAGATGTTTAAAAGCTCCTCGTTAATTTCAACATCGCCTGTTGCTTTTAGGCTATCAACGATATTGGTTACATATTTAACATTCACAAGACCGCCTGAGCCTGTTCCACTTTTGTAGTATTCTCTTTGAATTCTGCCAAATACAGACACCTTATCGCCTTTTTTAAGTGGTAAAAGGTTGTTTTTATTTTCAAGAAGGACAGCTCCCTCGCTTGCTGATATGCGCGAGTAATCCTCAAGCTCCTTTATAGAGTCCTTAGGTAAGCTACCCAATTCGTAATTTTTGTAGGTATTATTTTCGTATTTCATTTGCGCCTCCAAATGCGTGTTTTCTTAATTTTACCATAAATGCATTGAAAATACAATATATTATATATAAAAAGCATCGCAATTTCTTGCGATGCTTTACTATTATTCCTCATCGGAGTCGCTTTCAAACTTATCAAGTAGGCGGTTGTATTCTGCGAATACAGCATCGATGATTTCATCATCAAGCTCAATTTCAAATTTGTCCTCGCCATCCTCTGTTCTTGAAACCTTGAAAACAAGTGCTTCATCATCTGCCATGCCTTCTAAAAGCTCAACCGGTTGAAGGATAGCGTAGAAGTTGCCCTTATGTGCAATTCCTGCAATTTCAACAAAGTCAATTTCCTCGCCTGTTGCTGAGAGTAATGTTACAATATCATCATCTGCAAATTCATCTGGGGAAATTTCAGGATCAAAGTTCATTTCGTTTTCTGCCATAATATCTCTCCTTTATAATTAAATATTTACCTTTTTGTATGCTTTCTTACCGCGGCGTACAACTAAGCCCTCGCTTAATTCTTCCTTAGTATAAAGCTTCTTAATATCCGTTACCTTTTCGTTATTAACAGTAACGCCACCTTGCTCTACTGCTCTTCTTGCTTCGCTACGGCTTGGTACAAGTCCTGCCTTAACAAGAATTGAAAGAATATCAATTTTGTTATCAATTAAATCTGCATCTGCAAGTGTTGTAGTAGGCATATTAGCATCGCCACCTGCACCGAAAATGCTCTTTGCGGCTGTTTGTGCCTTTTCTGCTTCCTCTTCACCGTGAACTAACTTTGTAAGCTCGTATGCAAGGATTTCCTTAGCAGTATTAAGCTGAGCGCCTTCCCATGCATCCATCTTGTCAATTTCCTCAAGTGGTAGGAACGTTAACATTCTAATGCACTTAAGAACATCAGCATCGGCTACATTTCTCCAATATTGGTAGAAATCGTATGGGGCTGTCTTGCTAGGGTCAAGCCATACTGCACCTGACTGAGTTTTACCCATCTTCTTGCCCTCGGAGTTAAGAAGAAGTGTAATTGTCATAGCGTGAGCATCCTTGCCGAGCTTCTTTCTAATAAGCTCTGTACCGCCAAGCATATTTGACCATTGGTCATCGCCACCGAACTGCATATTACAGCCGTAACGGTTGAAAAGCTCTAGGAAGTCATAGGATTGCATGAGCATATAGTTAAATTCAAGGAATGAAAGTCCTTTTTCAAGTCTTTGCTCATAGCACTTTGCTCTTAACATATTATTAACTGAGAAGTGGCATCCAACATCACGGATAAATTCAATGTAGTTAAGGTCTAAGAGCCAATCTGCATTGTTTACCATGATTGCCTTGTCATCGCCGAATTCAATAAAGCGAGACATTTGCTTTTTGAAGCAATCACAGTTATGCTGAATGGTTTCCTTTGTCATCATTGAACGCATATCTGTTCTGCCTGATGGGTCGCCGATATATGCAGTACCGCCACCGATAAGTGCGATTGGCTTATTGCCTGCCATTTGAAGTCTCTTCATTAAGCAAAGAGCCATAAAGTGTCCTACATGTAAGCTATCTGCAGTTGGGTCAAAGCCGATATAGAATACAGCCTTGCCGTTATCAACCATTTCCTTTATTTCTGCCTCATTGGTTACCTGTGCAATAAGACCACGGGCTACTAATTCATCATAAATCTTCATTTTAAGTCCTCTTTTTTCTTGTTCTTATAATATATATGTAATTTTAGCAAATTAAAGAGAATTTGTCAACAGTTTATTAAATTTATATTTATTTTTCTTAGAGGTAATATTAAATGCGAAGAGGTAAAAACCTTTTCATACTGCTATGAAAGGAGATAAAAAGGTAATGAAAGCAATATTAATTGGAAAAAGCAAGAGTATTAAAGAAGGCATATCTAAAGCAAAACAAACACCTTATACCAGTTGTGATGTTGTTCTATCATACGAAACACCTTTTATTGATGGCATGATGGCTGCTTCTTTTAGAGTGTTCTCACCTGATAAGCAGTGGTTCGATTCTCTTGAAATCGGCGCCGAATATGAAATGGTATTTGATATGAATAGAAATCTCACAAATCTATTACCTCTTTAGTTACTGTTTCATAAAACACCAGGGGAAAACGCAGTTTTCCCCTGGCTCCCCCCCGCTAACAGGGGAGTACAATCTACATATGAAACAAAAAGCTTATGGAAAACAAAATTCTTATAGACTGGTTAACAGTTACATCTAAGACACTTGATGTAGATGATTTCAAAAAGCTTCTTGGAATGGATTCTTGTCCCTGGATTTCAACCAAAGGATATTACGGCTACCGCCACCGTGAGTATTATGAATGTATTTCAATACATTATGATGGTACTAAAGATATGGGCGTATGTCTTGAAATGTCTGGTCAAGGCTGTCGTGCTTTTGAATCTGTCGGTGCAGGAGATTTTGAAATTTTCTTCAGTAAGATACTTGAGGAAGAGGACTTGCGCGTAACTCGTTTAGATATTGCATTTGATGACCATACCGGTATTCTTGATATTAACCAAATTGTATCAGATACGGAAGATTTAAAATGCGTTGTAACTCCGTTTCGCTCCTGGTGTACGACTTGCTCGAATAAAGGTAAGTCCGTTGACATTGGAAGTAAAACAAGCTCGGTTTTAATTCGTATCTATGATAAAGCTGCTGAACGCGGCTTCAAGGATAGTGATATGCACTGGGTCCGTGTTGAAATGCAGCTGCGCGATAGTCGTGCTTTTGAGTTCTTGAAAATTCCGCTTACAATCGGTGAAAGCTTCTTTAATGTACTTTGTAATTATCTCTGCTATGTAACGCCTGGCAAAGATACAAATAAATCTCGCTGGGAGCTGCGTGATTATTGGGCAAATCTCCTGGAAAATGCATATGCAATTTCGATTTATTCTAAGCCAGGTATGGAATACAATCTTAGCAATGTAGATAATTTTGTATTCCGTAACGCAGCCAACGCTATTGATTGTGCTATTCAGTGTTACGGTCTTACTCGTTTTTTAGAGAAGATAGCAAAGCGCGAAGTTCGGCAGAATCCAAAGTATACTGCGATTGTTGAGAATAATAAGAACAATCCAGATGCTTTTGAAAGTCTTATTGAAAGTTCAATCTTAGATAATTCCTTATCAGAAGATAAATCTCTATATCTTAAGGCTTCTACAAATGAATTTAAACGAAATTTTAATAACAAAAAAGATAGTAAGCAGTGAGTTTCCTGCTAACATCTTAAAAGATTACATTTACATCTTGGAAGCTCTGTCTATTAAGTTCGAACGCCTGGCATATAATAAAAATCTGCCATCTGCTTTACGGGTTAATTATTCAGAGGATTCTGATATGATAAAATCGGTCTTAAATGACCTTAAAAAGTTTAGTTAAATACACTTATGCATAAGTTAAATAATTATTCTTACGAAAGGAGTTACAAAGCACTATGGAAGAAACTGTATCAAAGGCTGCAATATTACTTGGTGAAATAGGTGAAGGTGCAGAAGCTCTACTTCCCAACCTCGCCAAAACAGTAGTAGGCGTATATGATAATCTTGTCTTTACCTCTGACGGTAAAGTATCAACCTTCGCAATTGTATGCGTTGTTGGTCTCGTTGCTGTATTCGGCAAGTGGATTATAGGTAAGTGCCGTAAGCATGTTATCTAACTTATAAAAAGATAGCACCTTGGCAACAGGGTGCTATTTTATCAAATAGGAGGTTTTTATGGATACACAAGTATCATATAAGCTCTGGGATGTTTTCTATAATGTTTGGAGTTATTTAGTCCCGGAGGAAATTATTCAAGATAACGCACAAATGTTTGTGCTTCTTACAGGTCTTTTAATGATTACATTTATAAAAGGTCTGTTTTCAGTTTTTAGTAAAAAGTAGGTGATTGTATGGTAGAAGCTCTTCGCTATTTCTGTACATCATTTTTAAATTGGGTTAGCTACGCCGTTCCTGACTATCTTGATAAGGTCGATATAGTAGATTTTGGTGTTGTTATCCTTGGCACTTTTGCAATTTCAATTTTTGTTCGTTCTATTGGAGGAAAGAAACATGAGTAAAATTTTAAGTTTTATAATTCTTGCATTTATTGTAGCTGCAATCATCTTTTTAGCTAATATTTTTTCAGATTTACTTTTCATTCTTTACAAAAAAATATCTAAAAAGATTCGTTCCGCTCTCGGTTTACCTGTGAAGGAAGAGCCAAAGAAGGATGAAGTTCCTTCTGATGAAACGCCTTCAGATGAAGAAAAGCCAAAAAATAGCACAAATGACATTTTGCAAAAAATACTTGCAAAACGCAAAAATGCTACATCTGATGTCGAGCATCCTGCCGAGCAAGGACAAAATAATGTTGAAATTGAGGTGACGGAATTTGAAGTTAAGGAATAAATTTCTAATTATTTTTTTTATCCTGGCATTAACTCTCTGCCTTGCTCTTGTTAGTTCCGCAAGTGATTATTTTGATTTAACTTTTGATCCCACATTAACTTATACTACATCTTTTTGTTTTAATGATTATGATGCTTTTAATAAAGTGGAATTTGATAGCTCTCTTGATTTTAATATAGGTATTGCTGAAATTTTAAACTGGTCTTTTGTTTGTGGTTACGGTTTTATTAATATTGATTCTTGGCATTATCTTTTTTTACTCTATGATATTACTTGTGCTGATGATTTAGTTGAATTTGCTACTTATGGTGTTAATAATGGTTTTTGGCCAGGTACCGAAGTTCAAAGCTTATATATTATTTTAAAATATAATTCACAATCATTATGGAATACTTATCAAAAATGGCTTAATAATGACTATTTCTATACTCTAGTCGATTGTCAAAACATTCATGTTTTTAATTCTACTACTAGCTCATTTATATACAATAATAAAACATATAATTCTGTTATTTCTCACTTTTGTCCTCGTTGTGAATTAACAAAGGTTGAGCTCTCTTCTGACATTCTTGTTTTTCTTGATGATTTTATTTCCACCGCTTCTGATGAAGAGCTTTTAACCTTTAATTTTTATGAAGCTATGAGGTTATATATATTAGAAGCAGAAGGCGCTGATGTTGAAAATCTTCAAGTTTTAGATGATTTTGTTGATAGGCTTGAAGAACTATATATTACTAAATCACATGAATTCGTTTCTGATTGGCTTGGCAACAATGATATTTTAAGTGAGCCACTTAATTCTACTGGAAAATTAGATTCTCTTCAGAGTTTACTAGAAAATAATGTTCTTGTTGCACTTCAGAATAAATATAATCAAGGCTATAATGTAGGCTATAACATAGCTTCTGATGAAGTATATCCTTTAGCATTTGCCGATGGTGTAAACGCTTCCATCACTCGTATGGAAGATTGGTTAACCGGTAAGAATCTATTAAAGCAAACAACTTACAAGGATGGAGATTTAGTTAGCATAAATCAAGTAATGAATAACAATGTTGTTCTTGCTCTGGATGAACGCCAGGCGTTAGGCTATGAGCTCGGCGCAGCTGATGGTCAAGCTCTCGGAAATACTGAAATGTATAACCTATTCATTCAAGAGATTAATCACATTTATGGAACGGAATATTCTTTATCTGAGGGTATTGATGAACCTGATTTAACAGTTCTGAATACTTTATATGCTAAAGCTTATGAAGCAGGCGAATTATACCAACTTAACAAAATGACCGATGATGGCGGCATTTCCGACTTTTTGGCAGATATATCCGGTACTGTGCTATCAACCTTCTTCTATATTGCAACAAATATATCCTTTATGGGTACATCTGCGTTAAGTCTGATAAGTTTATTTGTTATTGCAGTTATAGTTATTTTTATTCTTAAATTTGTTATTAAGTCTTAAGGAGTTACATATGGAAGTTACAAAAAATGATGTTTATATAGTTCGCTACCGTCTTAATGATGATGTTGGTATTTGCTCCAAGGATTTTAATAGCGAATTTGAAGCTTATGAATTTTATCACGGTTTAGAAGGTTTTTCTTTTAGAGCTATGATTTTACAAACAACAAGAGTATTTACTACTCCATTACTCTATGAAGGAAGTGGTATTATTGGCAAAAAATGAAAAAACTCCTGCGGAAAGAGCTCAATACAATTATGATACTAAAAAGGAATACGACAAGCTTTATACTCCAAAGGATAGAGCCAAGGACAGGTATAAAGCAAATAAGGAATACCGAAAGCTTGAAAAACGCGACAAACTTCCTGGATTTATAATTACCATTATTGTATTTGTTTTATTCATTGGTATTTTTGCAGGTCTATATACTCAATATGATTATACTCTTAAGTTCAATCCAAAAGAACAAACAGATATAGATGTGTCAACTCCTTCTAAGGTATTAAGTGGTCAAATAAGTAATGCTTTTTTATCGTTCTTTATTTCTTTAGAAAATGTTTCTAATTTAGCGGATTCTGCTATTAATTTTATATCTTCAAATAACGATTTATCTGATGATGTTGATGTTAATCTTTATTTGTTGAATTTGAAACAAATTGCCATCATTAATATAGAAAATTCAAATGATAATGCTATCAGAAAATTTACTACCAAGCAATCTTTAAATAAAATTATTACTGCTTACGCTAATAAAGATTATTCATTTTTGCCTGGTTTTACTTCTGGTATGAAACATCGTAATAATGCTCATCTATATGATTT
>JAZSHT010000013.1:0-12745 GCA_045533435.1 Eubacteriales bacterium
GGCAGAACATCACGCTTTGCGATTTGGCCTCTTCTTGGCACTTTACTTCCCTCCTTCATTAATTTTCATGATATCATTGGTACTCGAAAGAAATTCTCCCGTCGTGTCCGTTAATTAGTCACTGATATAAACATTTATTCAGCTACATTTAAGGAACTACGATTAAATTACTTTATCTGTTACCTTGCAAAGAATGAATTATTTTTTCTTTGCGCGCTTTGCACCGTATTTAGAACGGCTTTGGTTACGATTAGCTACGCCCTGTGCGTCGAGTGTACCACGGATGATGTGGTAACGGCAACCAGGTAAGTCTCGTTCTCTCCCACCACGGATAAGTACAACAGAGTGCTCCTGAAGATTGTGTCCAATACCAGGGATGTATGAAGTTACTTCCATGCCATTTGTAAGCTTAACTCTTGCAATCTTACGAAGAGCTGAGTTTGGCTTCTTAGGTGTGGTTGTTGTAACCTTTGTACAAACGCCTCTTTTTTGAGGTGCACTTTGATCGATAGACTTGTTCTTTAAGCTGTTAAAGCCAGTTTGGAGAACAGGTGTCTTTGACTTGTAGGTCTTTTCGCTTCTACCTTGTCTTACGAGCTGATTAAAGGTTGGCATCTTTTTCCTCCTTCTTTAAAGATAAATGTTTATACTTCAGTGCTTTTGGCACGATGTATCATTCATTGTGTGCTAAAAATAGGCGTAAATATGGCTTATTCTTAGTCGCACACAGTTGTATTATAACAAAAAGATTAAATAATGTCAAGCACAACAATTTTTAATAGTAATTTTCTGTACTTTTGCACAAAAAAGCGTTTACTTTAGTTCTACTTTTTGTAATATTTTTGAACAATTCTAACAAAATTTAATCATTTTAATGCTTTTTTGCAATATTATGCTCAACACATGAATTCATTTAGTCAAATATAATAATAATGAAGATTTATTTTCTCAAATAAAGACACAGATTTGCCTGTGTCTTTATTTTCAAATGTGGGAGATATCAATAATTTTCATCAAAATCGTTCGCTATTGTTTTGTCGCGGTTTTTATTAATTATGTCAATAATATCGGAATAATCATCCTCAGCAGAAATCTTCTTGCCTTGAATAATGGTATCAGCATTAACCTCATCAATATCAACTGCCACGATTTTATTAGGCTTTTTATCAAATCCCGTAGCAATAATAGTAACCTTTACAGTATCCTCTAAGGATTCATCAAAGTTTGTTCCCCAAATAATGTTAGCGTTAGCTGCTGCCTCACTTGTAATCATTGAAGATGCTTCATCAATTTCATCAAGCTCAACCTCAGGGGATGCTGTAATATTCACAAGAATACCTTGCGCGCCCTTTATGCTTGTTTCAAGAAGCGGGCTTGCTATTGCCATCTTTGCAGCTTCAACTGCTCTATTTTCTCCGCTTGCTTCGCCTACACCCATGTATGCAAGACCCGCGTCCTTCATTACTGCTGATACATCGGCAAAGTCAAGGTTAACAAATCCGGTTTCATTGATAAGGTTTGAAATGCTTTGAACGCCGCGTCTTAATACATCATCCGCTATGGCAAATGCATTCATAAGAGTTAGCTTTTGCTTTGAGATTTCTTTAAGTCTTTCATTCGGAATAACAACTAGTGAGTCAACATATTTTGAAAGCTCAACGATACCGCCCTCAGCCTGAAGCATTCTTCTTTCTCTTTCAAAGCTAAATGGCTTTGTTACGATACCAACCGTTAAAATCCCTAATTCTCTTGCGATTTTAGCCACAACAGGAGCTGCGCCTGTACCTGTTCCGCCACCCATTCCAGCAGCAATAAACACAATATCTGCTCCCTTAATTGAATCCTTGATAGCTTCTTCGCTTTCATGTGCAGCCTTTTCTCCTATATCCGGATTAGCCCCTGCGCCTTTACCGTTTGTTGTTTGCTCTCCAATGCAAATAATTGTAGAAGCTCCTGATTTTACTAAAGCCTGTCTATCTGTATTTACAGCGATAAACTGTACGCCCTTTATATTTGAATTTATCATACGGTTGACAGCATTGTTTCCACCGCCGCCAACGCCAATTACTCTTATATCTACGCCTGATTCAAAATCATTATCTAATTCAAATGTCATCTTTGTTCTCCTAAATAACATATTTTTACTTTATATATAATACACTCTTTATTTATTTTTTTCAAGAGCTTTATTGAAATTTTATTTAGACAATTTTATATTTTATGCCAAATTATACTATTTGCCATATTTTTGTAAAAATCATTGACAAAAAAGCAAATTTTAGTTATAATCAATATGTAAAAAAATATAAAGGACTATTTTATGAAAATCAAAATTAACAAATATCTAAAAACCGCGATTGTACTGCTCGGTTTTATTCTTTGCTACATTGCTTCAGCAGTATTCACTACTTTTTTACTAGACTATTCAGTAAGCAATTTCTTTAGGTACGACTATGTAAATGCAATTTTGGGAATTGTGCTTATTGTTTTATTATCGTGCATAACTAATTTGCATTTAAGCTCATATAGACACGCAAGTGTTGGGGAGATTGTAAAGCTTGGTGCTATATCCTTCATAATTTTGGTTGTTAACATTATTGTTTCCTTAATTATGCCGGGTGTTTCAGTAAACCACAGTATAGTTACAATTCTTATTTTCTTCATTTTAACCTCTTGTCTTGTTTTTTCAAATAGACTTTTTGATTATGCAATAAAAAAATTTGAAAGAACAGCTCATCCTGATAAAAAGGTATTAATTGTTGGTGCAGGCTCTGCCGGTAATATCATTCTTAAGGAAATTCAAACATCTAATAAAATTAAATACAATGTCGTTGGATTTGTAGATAATGACAAAAATAAAATCGGTACATATATTTCTGGTGTTAAGGTTCTTGGAGAGCCTGAAAACATTAAGCTTTATGCAGATATTACTGATGCTGACTTAATTATCATTGCTATTCCAAGAGCAAGCGCTAAGGAAATAAAGAGACTCTCTAATCTCTGTCTTGAAACAAAATGTGAAACAAAGATTCTACCTGCAATTTATCAGATGCTTGACGGAGAAATTTCCGTTTCAAAATTAAGAAATGTTGATGTTCATGACTTACTTGGTAGAGATCCTATAAAATTAAATACTGATGAAATTATGGGATATATCAAGGATGAGGTTGTTCTTGTAACTGGTGGCGGTGGCTCTATCGGTAGTGAGCTTTGCCGTCAAATTGCATCCCATGAGCCTAAGCAATTAATTATACTTGATATTTATGAAAACAGTGCTTATGAAATTGAGCAAGAATTAAAGCGCAAGCATCCTAATTTAAATCTTCTAACGCTTATTGCTTCCATTCGTGATAGCGTTAAAATGGATGATGTATTTAGAACTTATAAGCCAGGTATTGTTTTCCACGCGGCAGCGCATAAGCATGTTCCTTTAATGGAGACAAGCCCTAATGAGGCTGTAAAGAACAACATCATTGGTACATATAAGGTTGTTAAATGTGCTGACAGATATAAGGTAAAGAGATTTGTTCAAATTTCCACAGACAAGGCGGTAAATCCTACTAATATCATGGGTGCTACAAAGCGTGTTTGCGAAATGATTATTCAAGCATTTGCTAAAAAGAGTGAAACAAAATTTGTTGCAGTTCGTTTCGGTAATGTGCTTGGCTCTAACGGCTCCGTTATTCCTTTATTTAAAAAGCAGATTGAAGAGGGCGGTCCTGTTACTGTTACACACAAGGACATTATAAGATACTTTATGACAATTCCTGAAGCGGTTAGTCTTGTGCTTCAAGCAGGTGCTTATGCTGAGGGTGGCGAAATATTTGTTCTTGACATGGGTGAGCAGGTAAGAATTTATGATCTTGCCTACAATCTTATTAAGCTATCTGGATATGAGCCTGAAAAGGATATTGAAATAAAGATTACAGGTCTTCGTCCTGGTGAAAAGCTATATGAGGAAAGACTCATGGCTGAGGAAGGGCTTAAGAAAACTGCTAATGACAGAATTAGCATTGGTAAGCCTCTTGAGATTGATGAGCAAAAGCTATTTGATGCTCTTAATGTGCTTTATGATGAAGCATATTCAGAAAGCACAAGAATGAAGCAATTAGTTCATGAGCTAGTTCCTACATATAAAATTGATGAAAACAATAAATAACAAAAAATGCTTAGCCTTTTATTGGCTAAGCATTTTTTAACTCTTCAGCTCTTTTTAAAAGCGCTTCCTTTTCGTTTGGTATTTTTTCTTCCATTACCTCTTCTAAAAGAGTGTTTAGGATATTTCCTAATTGTTTGCCAGGCTTAAAGCCGTTTTTTATTAGGTCTCCACCGTTGATTTTTAAGCTTCCTAATGTAAAGCAATCCTCGTTTACTATATCTGTTGCGATTTTTTCAATTTCATCAATAATATCAAGGCGGACCTTATTTAGATTTTGAGCTAAATTGTCTGCTCTTTTTATTTTGATTAAATCAAAGAAGCAATCCTTGCCCATTCTGTTTATTCTCTTTTTAATGAGAATTCTATCAGGCTCTATGGGTGTATCGTGCACCTTTACGAGCTTATAAACTCTTTCCTTGGTAAAGTTATCATACTTATATTTTGTAAGATAATTTTCGGCAATTTCTGCGCTTTTATCGTTATGTCCGTAAAAGTGTCCTATGCCCCTCTCATCCACTGTAAATGTATGCACCTTGCCTGTATCGTGTAAAAGTGCGGTTAAGCGCAGATGCGCTATTTGCGGTGTATTTTCAACAACAACGGCGGTGTGTGTTAGCACATCGTAAACATGCCAATCGTTCTTTTGGTCAAAATTGTGCATTGCTTCAAATTCGGGTATAATTTCGCTTAAAATGTCATAGTGGTCTAAAATCGCTTTTTTCACATTACTACCAAGAACGAATTTGTTTATTTCAGCGGCAATTCTTTCTCCTGAAATGTTATGCAAAAGGTGCTTACATTCAAGCATTGCTTTTTTTGTATTTTCTTCAATTTCAAAGCCTAATTTTGATGCAAAGCGAATTGCACGAAGTATTCTTAATGCATCCTCATTAAAGCGGTCCTTGGGATTGCCTATTGCACGGATAGTTTTATTTTTGATGTCTTCAATACCGCCAAACATATCAATGTATCCCTCGCTATTATTATAAACGATGGCGTTCATTGTAAAATCACGGCGTTTTAAATCGTTTTCAAGTCTTTTTGTAAATTCTACGGATTTTGGGCGGCGATTGTCCTCATATTCTCCGTCTAAGCGGTAGGTTGTAATTTCTACATTTTCATTTTCATAAACGAATGTAATTGTGCCGTGCTTGATGCCTGTTTCATAGGTTCTTTCGTTTTTGAAAACCTGTTGCATTTCCTCAGGTGTTGCACTTGTGGTAATATCAAAATCGTTGATTTCAATATTCATAATCGCATCACGGACACAGCCGCCTACTGCATATGCTTCATAGCCTGCATTATTAAGCATTTCTATTGCTTTCAATGCGCCCTTACTTAATATCATATTTTTCTTTATTCCTCGCACATTGCAAGAAATTCTTCCTTATTTATTATTTTAACGCCTAATGCTTGGGCTTTAGTAAGCTTTGAGCCTGCTTCCTCGCCCGCTAAAACATAGTCGGTTTTCTTGGAAACTGACGATGAAACCTTGCCGCCTCTTGCTTTAATCATATCGCTTGCTTCATCGCGTGTCATATTTTCAAGAGTGCCTGTCAATACAAATGTAAGTCCTTCAAATGAGTTTCCTATTTGCTTTTGCTCGTTTTCTGTTTTAACGCCTGCGCTTTTTAGTCTTTCAACTATATATTTTGTAGTATCCTTTGAGAAAAACTCCACAACGCTTTTTGCCATGACTTCGCCAAAATCGCCGATTTCTGTAATATCCTCAACGGTGGCGGTAAATAGTGCGTCAATATTACCGAATTTATTGGCAAGCTCGCTTGATGCAACCTCGCCAATATGTCTAATTCCTAAAGCGAATATTACTCTTGCAAGTCCCATTTCCTTTGAGGCTTCTACTGCTTTTATAAAGTTTTCGGCAGATTTTTCGCCCATTCTTTCAAGAGATGCTATTTCCTCGCCCGTAATATAGTAGAGGTCGGATGCATCGTGGATAAGCCCTGCTTCGAGAAGTTGTTTAACAAGCTTTTCGCCTACGCCCTCGATATTCATAGCCTTTTTGGAAGCAAAGTGAATAATATTTCTTTCAAGCTGAGCAGGACATCTTGGGTTTGTGCAACGAAGTGCGCCTAAGGTAAAGTCCTCATCGTCCTCTAGAAATTCATCCGCATCATCATAGGTAAGCTTGCCTCCGCATGATGGACATTCCTCGGGCATTTTGTAAGGCTCTTCAATGCCTGTTCTCTTTTCCTTTAAGCTTCCTACAACCTCGGGAATGATATCGCCTGCCTTTTGTACGATAACGATATCGCCAATGCGAATATCTCTTTCCTTAATTATATCTATATTGTGAAGCGTTGCTCGGGATACGGTTGTGCCTGCTAATTTTACAGGCTCTAATACCGCATTAGGTGTGAGAACGCCTGTACGACCTACTTGAACTACTATGTCAAGGAGCTTTGTTGGCTTTTGCTCAGGTGGGTATTTATATGCAACTGCCCATTTTGGAGTGCTTGTACCTTCTCCGATTTCAATACGCTTTTCAAGAGAGTTTACCTTGATTACCGCGCCATCTATATCGTATGGCAGGTCTGCACGCTGCTCGCCTAATGAGATAACGGCGTTTACAATTTCATCCTCATTACTGCTTATGGTTATGAATGGAATTATTTTAAAGCCTAAATCTTTAATTTTATTAATAGTATCTTGATGGGTTTTGATTTGTGTTTCATCAAAATCGCCGGTTTGATAGTTAAAAACAAAAATATCAAGACCGCGCTTAGCCGTTTCCTTTGAGTCTAAGCAACGAAGTGAGCCTGCGGCGGCGTTTCTTGGATTTGCCCATAGCTTTTCGCCCTTTTGTTCTTTTTCTCTGTTTTGCTTTTCAAAGGATTTATGAGGCATATAGACCTCGCCTCGGACTGTTATATTTACGCTTTCATTAAGCTCAAGAGGAATTGATTTTATAGTTTTTACATTGGCGGTTACATTTTCGCCTGTTATACCGTTGCCTCGTGTTGCGCCTTCAACTAAGATGCCGTTTTCATATTTTAAGGAAACGCTAAGACCATCAATTTTAGGCTCTACTGTAAAGACAGTATCGTTTCCTGCTTCGCTTTTGATTTTTTGTACAAATGCACGAAGGGAGTCAATGTCAAAAACATCGGTAAGGCTTCCCATTTTAACCTGGTGCTTTACCTCTTCAAATTTATCAAGCGCCTTTCCGCCTACTCTTTGTGTTGGGGAAGCTTCGCTAAAATACTGTGGATTTTCTAATTCAAGCTGCTTTAGCTCCTCAAACATTTTATCATATTCAAAGTCGGATATTTCGGGTGCGTCATTTTCGTAATATCTTTTTGAGTGGTACTTAATAAGCTTTCTTAGGTGGTTAATTCTTTCTTCAATATTCATAATAATCTCCAAAAAACTTTATGTATTTAGTATATCATATTGATATTTAAAATGCAAGTTTTCGCACAATTTTCTAACAAGTGATTTTTTATGACCTTTTTCCTTGTCAATATGTGGCGAAACTACGGATTTTGTCTTTTTGTGTCTAACTGTTTTTGTTGAATTGGTAATTTTTTACTGTATAATAATATTGCAAAGCAAATTTTTCACAGTTAGGATACATAAAAAGAAAGAGGTAAAAAATTATGAAAAAATACTTTTCAATCGTTCTGTTGATTATTTTGTGTTTGGCTTGCGCTATGATATTCTATGTAAGCGCAAATGACTTATTTGGCAGTGGCTCAAAGGATAGTGGCAGTGATTCAAGCCTATCAAATGATGTTGGCACTTCAAATGATGATATGGTGGGGGACACTACTGATTCTATACAGGTTGCTACTATTGAAAAAGAGGGCACGATTTTAGGCGAATATTATACTAATACTAATTTAAGAATTGAGTATGCGGTTTATAAGCTTGAAAATGAAAAAAACTTATATTTAAGCTGTGAAATGTACTTAGATGCGAAAAGCCCCATTACAAATGAGGCTAAGGGGTATTTGTCTATTAACGGAGTTAAAAAGGAATTTACTATAACGAAAATGGTTGGTAATACTGCTCTTTTAACATCCGTTACATCTTCATTTGAATTTAAAGAGGGACAACAAATCAATATAGAGGGCTTTTTAAACACGCAAATTAGCGATAGCGCTGGGGTTTCACTTTCATGCTTAAAGGCAAACGGAACTATTGTGGCAAGCGAGGAATATAAGAAAATGCCAAGCTCATATTTAATAAACATGGAGCATGTTTCACAATATCCTGACTTACCATCAGGAGATGAAATCACTTCTCTTGCTATGGTGTTGAAGTATTTAGGATATGAGGTTGACAAAAACGAGCTTTGCGATTTATATCTTGATAAGGGTCCTGTTGGATTTACTAGCTTTTATGAGGCCAATGTAGGTAATCCACGAAGCGCTTATAATTCCTATGGTTGTCTTGCTCCTGTTATAGTAAAGGCGGGAAATCGTTATACAACAGTAAACGGTGGCGGACATAAATCTTACGATTTAACATCATATAATATTGATGCGCTACTTTATGAGGTAGCGTCTGGAAATCCTGTTATAGTATGGGCATGCGAGGATTTTGATATTACCCCCTCAATTTCTCGCATTTGGGTTGTAGATGGACAAAATCTATATTTAAAGTCAAATATGGCTACTATGGTGCTTGTTGGCTATGACCTAATAAATAATACGGTTACGCTTTCTGACCCTGCAGGGAGCATTTTTGAAATTGACATGTCGCTTTTTGAGACAAGATTTTCAGAAATGGGCTCTTATGCGGTGGTTGTAAAGTAAGCCTTATTACCATAAAAACCACTCTGCTTTTGCAGAGTGGTTTTTAAATTAAAGCATTTTTAAGATGGAATCTACATCGGAGATTTCTGCTCCGTAGGTTTCCTTTAAGTACTTGATACCGTAGTTGTAGTCCTCTTCTGTGAAGGAGTCTGTTGCATCCTTTGCTACAACGATATCGTAGCCGTATTGGTAAGCATCTGCTGATGTGTGGCGTACGCACATATGAGCATGAAGACCTGTCATAATTACTGTGTTTACTCCAAGCTCATCAAGTAAAAGCTTAAGGTCTGTCATAAAGAAGCCGCTGTAACGACGCTTTGGAACAACGAAGTCCTTTTCGCAAAGGTCAAGCTCATCAATTACTTGTGCTCCGTATGTACCTGCAATTGCATGGTCTCCCCAGAATTTTAATTCGTGGTCAACGCCCTTAATGTGAGCATCGTTACAGAAAATAACAGGAACGTTCTTTTCACGGCAACCTGCTAAAAGCTCCTTTGTCTTTGGCACGATTGCTAAGCCTCTGTCGCACTTTAATGCGCCTGTAACGAAGTCGTTAAGCATATCAACAACTAAAACTGCATATTTCTTTTCCATTTTGTTTTCTCCTTGAATTTGTGTATTTATGTGTATATACAGATGATAACACATTTTTTTCATTTTGTCAAACATAAATTATTGATTTTATTATTTTTGTATGTTATAATAAACAAAACTGAAAAAAAGGAATACTATATATGAATAATGAACAAAGAAGAATAGAAATTTTAAGCGTTTTAAAGGAAAGCGTTTCTCCAATTAGCGCAAGTGCCTTTGCAAAGGATTTTTCTGTTACAAGACAGATTATCGTTGCCGATATTGCTCTTTTGCGTGCTTCGGGATATCCTATAAGAGCTGAGCATAAGGGATATGTTTTAGAAAAGGTTGAAAGCAATGAAATTCGTAAAAGAATTGTTGTTAAGCATGGGGCTAAAGAGCTTACAGAGGAGCTTTACGCTGTGGTAGATAACGGTGGAAAGGTGCTTGATGTTATCATTGACCATTCAATATACGGAAAGATTTCAGCTGAGCTTAATTTATCATCAAGATATGAGGTTGACCTATTTGTAAAGAGAATTTCCGAAGAAAATGTTACTCCTCTTTACTTACTTACTGGTGGATTGCACATTCATACGGTAGCAATTAAGAATTTGGAGTCCTACGAAAAAATCATTGAAAAATTAAGTGAACTAAAGGTTTTAGTTGAAAATGAATAATGAAAGGGCGGGATTTTCTCCTGCCCTTCATTTTGCATAGTTTTTGTAGTTATGAATATACTTTTTATAAGATTACTTTAATAGAGGTTTTTTATGAAAAGGTCAATTAAAATTTTTCAATTATTAGGCTTTGGAGTTACATCACTTTTAGGAACAATTTTACATTTTTTATACGATTGGTTAGGAAAGCCCACATGGGTTGCGCCTTTTTCGGGTGTAAATGAATCCACCTGGGAGCATATGAAGCTTTTATTTTGGCCTATGGTTATTTACGCCATTTTTGAGAGATTTTTATTTAAGGAGCGTGATGATTTTTGGTGTGTAAAGCTACGCGGAATTTTGCTTGGTTTGGCTTTAATTCCCGTATTATTTTACACATATAACGGCGTTATCGGTAAATCTCCCGATTGGATAAACATTGCTATTTTCTTTGTTTCAGCAGCAATAGCCTATACTTATGAAACGATTGTTTTTGAAAAAAACGAATTAAAATGTAGGTCAAAAAAATTAGCAATCGGAGTTATTTTAGTTATTGCGCTACTCTTTGTGGTATTTACATTTAGAACACCTGAAATTGGAATATTTAAGGACCCTATAAGTGGGACATATGGGATATAAAAATGAGTGCTGAAAAATCAGCACTCGTTTTTTACGATTTCTTTGCTACATACTTAAAAGAAAATCCACTTTCGTAGAGCTTAAAATATACAGACTATAGGAATAGGTCGACAAGCGAGAAAGTGGGTGTTTTCTCAAGCGGCTCAGCGCGAAACCCCACTTCGCTCGCTTTCGTATTTTGTTTTTTAACTCATTTGGAGTTTATTTGCGTTGCCTTTTTATTTGTTCAGACGGTTGTGGCGTGGCTTGTATTGGCGAGGCGAAGCCGAGCCACTTGTATATATACAAGCACACGCCACAGTGCCATTTCATAGAAAATTCATATTTCTATTGAATATATCTGTATTAAATGTTATAATGTAAAAAACTGATTGCGAGGTAAAAAGCATGGACGGAAAGACAACCATAAAATATCTGCAAAATTACATAAAATCGAAGGATTTCAAGCCTGAGCTTATTAAGGATTACTTTTTGAAATTGTCCGAAGAGGTTGGCGAGCTTGCTAATGCAATTCGCAAAAATCAATTTAAAATAGAAGGCGAAAGCATAAAAGGAACGATAGACGAAGAGCTTTGGGATGTTATCTATTATGCTTTAGCTTTGGCAAATTGCTATGATATTGACATTGAGTCAGTAATCAAAGAAAAAGAAGATATTAACAATGCTAAATATAGCACAGGCATTGTTTTTGAAGAAAATCGTTAAAATAATATTTTGAAAGAGGTAGTATGAAATTAAACAATTCAATCGAATCATATAATGCTGTAAAAGAGTACATGAATCTAACTCCCACCAATCGCAATAGGCATCAAGCACATACTTTAATTGCGATAAATCAAAAGAACTCTTTTAGTGGAGTTCTGTATATTTTCGCAGAGTTGAAAGGCGACATTGCTACCATTATTATCGAGCTTGACAATAATTGCTCGTATGACATTCCTAATAAATTCACAAACAAAAAAAGTCATTTTGAATTAGTAAGAAACACATTGATAATTAAATCAAAAAATCAATTTGGTATGGATGTATCAGTTGACATTTCCAAACCAACACAGTTTTAATTGGTATTACAATTAGGAAAAGTTTATGAGAAAGTTATCAAAAGAGCAATTTCAAAAAATGGATGCTTGGATGCAGAAAAACGCAAGACCATTTGATAGGGCAAAATGGAATTATATATTCAATAATGGTACAAAAGAAACCATTGTTGAAGAAATGTTGAAATATCAAAATAATGACGGGGGAATGGGAAACGGCTTTGAAGCCGATTTGCTTTGCCCATCATCCTCTGCTATTGTAACGGCAGAAGCAATTTTCCAAGCATATGAATATGACTTAGATTGTAATGATCCTTGGTTCAAGAAAATACTTGATTACTTTGAAAATTCAATTCAAGACATTCCAAAGTATTGGGAGGACTTACCTTTAGAAGCTATGGAATATCCTCACGCTCCTTGGTGGAATTGTTGGCCTTGCACAGTATTCAATCCAAATCCTTGTGCTGTTGTTGCTTCAGCTTTTATTCTTTATGGGACAGAAATACAAAAACAATTAGGTTATAAAATTGCTAAGGATTGCTTTGAGTTATTGGTTAGTAACAATTTTTGTGGCGACCACGATACTTTAAATATTAAAGCATTGGTTGAACAATTATATAGCATAAAATCTACTCTTATTACAGAAGAAATCATTTCTTCTTTGCGTAGAAGAATAGTAGAAAACACCTGTTTTGACAAGAGTAAATGGAACGAGTATTATTTTAATCCATTTGACTATGTTTATTCGCCCAATTCATTATGGTATAGTGATGTAGAGAAAGGAATTGAAGATACAATTAATTTTATGTTTGACACTATAAACGAGCAAGGAGTATGGGAGCCTAATTTTTCTTGGGGTGTTGATAGCGACATTTCAAGACAAGTAAGTCGGATCGT
>JAZSHT010000174.1:0-7451 GCA_045533435.1 Eubacteriales bacterium
CAACGTGGAAAAAGCCAGCAATATCAAAAAAGAATTTGATAAAATTTCAAAGAACTACCCATAT
This sequence comes from Eubacteriales bacterium, assembly GCA_045533435.1. Taxonomy (GTDB): domain Bacteria; phylum Bacillota; class Clostridia; order Oscillospirales; family CAG-272; genus RGIG2000. The sequence goes on from JAZSHT010000174.1 coordinate 65, forward strand.
CAAATTGATATAGACTCTGAAAAAGAACTTATCTTATTATGTGACCAAATAAAGTAAAACATCGCCTTTTAATAGGCGATGTTTTACTTTATTTCAATACTTCAATAATTGCTTCATAAACTCTGTCCATAGAGTCAAGCTCCATTGTTTCCTTTGGTGTATGTAAATCGTGAACATTACAACCAACGGAAATAGCGGTAAGACCTTCAATAGCGCCCGAAATTAAACCGCATTCAAGTCCTGCGTGAATTAAAGTTGCTTCAGGCTTTTTGCCTGCAACCTTGTAAAATGCATTTTGATAATCTGTAACAAGCTTTGAATCCTTATCACTTGCCCAACCGGGATATCTTTCGTGATGTAATGTAGTAGCGCCAATTTCCTGTGCCAATACATCAAGCTCATTTGTAGAGCCATTTAATCCATCATCATGATATGAACGGGAAGAGAAGCATACATCAATAGAGCTTTCATTCGTTCTTACTCTTGCCAAGTTTCTTGAAATCTCAGGTAAAATAGGCGGAGTCTCTCTGAATTTCAAAATAGCATTAGGAATAGAAAGCACCTTCAAAATTCTGTCTGTATCCTCATAGCTTGTTTGTCTATCTGTCTTTGCATACTCAAATCTAATAAATAAACCGCTATCCTCATTAGTCTTTACAATTCCGTTAGATTTATACGCACCCTCAATTAAACAAGCAAGCATATAACATTCCTCTAATTTATTTTCAGGTACAATAACAGCCTCACATTCTCTTGGAATAGCATTATCCTTATCTCCACCGTGAATATAAGCAATTCCAACCTTAGACATTCTTGCAATATCCTTAATAACGTTACCCATAATCACATTTGAGTTAAGTCTGTTTTTGTTTATATCCTCTCCCGAGTGTCCGCCACAAAGACCGCCGATAGTAATCTTAATGCCATCAAATTCGCCATACTTAAATGTAACAGGAACATTAAGCTCCGTTCTTACACCACCGCAACAGCCGATAATAACAGTATCTTCCTCGGCAGAGTCAAGATTTATCATTCTCTTTGATTCTATCTTACTATAATCAAATTTAGAAGCGCCAACAAGACCAATTTCCTCACTTGATGTAAATAAACATTCAATCTTAGGATTTGAAATAGTAGTATCAGAAAGTACCGCCATCATAATAGCAACGCCAAAGCCGTCATCAGCGCCAAGTGTAGTGCCATCAGCTCTTAAAATATTTCCCTCTTGTATTAGCTTAATAGGGTCTTTCTCAAAATTATGCACAGTAGCCACGTTCTTTTCTGCCACCATATCTGTATGTGCTTGAAGCATAATGCTTTCATCATTTTCGCGACCCGCACTTGCTTTCTTAATAATAAGCACATTATTGCTCTCATCCTTGTACCATTCTAAGCCAAGTGATTTCGCAAATTCAACTAAATAATTGGCAATCTCTGCCTCATTACCCGATGCTCTTGGAATTTTTGAAATTTCCTCAAAATATTTAAAAGGCATCTCATTTTTTACGCCCTTAATAATCTCTAACATAAAATACCTCACAATTTAAAATTATAAAACTATTTTATCACTACTTTATTGAAAAGTAAATAATAATATGCTAAAATATCTATATAAAATTTTAGGAGAAAGCAATGAAGCAAATATATAATCCATATTTACCACTATACGAGCATGTACCCGACGGCGAGCCACATGTGTTTGACGGACGCGTTTATATTTACGGCTCACACGATAAGGAAAACGGAGAAGCGTTCTGCATGCTTGACTACGTAACCTATTCCGCACCCGTGGATGACTTAACTAATTGGCGTTACGAGGGCGTAATATATAGCGCAAAGCAAGACCCTAACTACGAAAATCATCCATATATGTACGCCCCCGATGTAGTGAAGGGCAACGATGGTCGCTACTACCTCTATTATTCACTTGCAGGCGGCACAAAAACAAAATCCTGGGCAAGCTGGATAATGAGTGTAGCCGTATGCGATACCCCATGCGGAAAATTTGAATTTTTAGGTAATGTTAGGTATAAAGACGGCACAATAGTAAAGGACTTTTTAATGTTTGACCCGGGCGTATTTAACGATAACGGCAGAATATTTATGTACTACGGCTTTAATAGCTTCGGTAACGAATTACCCCTTGAGGAGCAAGGACCATTCCACGATAAAACAATGGAAGAAATTCTTGCAAATCCGTATGTCTCCGCCTATGTTGAGCTTGAGGATGATATGATAACCGTTAAGCATAAACCGCGCCAGCTTTTACCAAGCGATACAAAGGGCACTTCCTTTGAAGGACATACATTCTTTGAAGCAAGCTCAATGCGTAAATTTGGCGATACATATTACTTTATGTATTCCCCAAGAGAATGTAATCACGAAATTTGCTACGCCACAAGTAAATACCCCGACAAGGACTTTGTATTCGGCGGTACGCTTATCTCTAACGGCGATATTGAATTAAACGGCAGACTCCCAAAAGACCGTCTCGCACGAACAGGCAACAACCACGGAAGCCTTGAATACATAAACGGAGAATATTATATATTCTACCACCGCCAAACTCATAAAAACGATTTTTCGCGCCAAGCCTGTGCAGAAAAAATCAAAATGGAAAAGGATGGAAGCTTTAAGCAAGTAGAAATTACCACAAGTGGACTAAATAACGGACCCTTAAAAGCAGAGGGCGCTTACCCTGCTGTAATTTGTTGTAATTTAACAAATGGCAATATGCCACACGATGACTGCTACGATATTTATCCTCATATTACAAACAAAGGCGAGGACAGATATATTGCCGAAATTGAACAAAATACCCTTATAGGCTACAAATATTTTGATTTCCAAAATGTCCAAAAAATCGGCATAGAGTACCGTAGCGGTTACAAAGCACCAAACGGCAAATTAGCAATAAAATTATCCGAAAACGGCGAAAAAATAGCTCAAATAGACTTAAAGCCCCAGGAAAATTGGACGAAAGCAGAAGCAACCGTGCAAATACCAAACGGTACATACCCACTCTATTTTGTTTACGAGGGAGAGGGTGCAATAGAAATGAAGGAAGTATGTTTTAAATGAAAAACACAACCTTATGCTATTTAGAAAAAGACGGCAAGTACCTTTTAATCCACAGAGGCAACAAGAAAAATGACGGTAGCCAAGGCAAATATATGGGAGTAGGCGGACACTTTGAGGAAAATGAAAGCCCATACGATTGCGCCATTCGTGAGGTAAAGGAAGAAACAGGACTCCAGATGATTCCTAAATATCGCGCCATAGTTACCTTTGTTTCCGACAAATATGAAACCGAGCAAATGCACCTCTTTACCTCAACCGAATTTACAGGCACTCTTTGTCAGTGCGATGAGGGGGAGCTTGATTGGTACGATAAATCCATACTAAAATCACTCCCAATGTGGGAGGGCGACACGGTTTTTCTTGACTTGCTTGAAAAGCGCACCGACTTTTTTTCACTAAAGCTCTGCTACGATGGCGAAACCTTAACAGATGTCTATATTGATAACGTAAAGCAATAACACAAAAAGCAAGTGCATTTTGAAGCACTTGCTTTTCTTATACCCTATACCCTATATCCTATATCCTATACCCTAATTATCATCACATCTCTCAATAGAATAAATAAAGTCATTTTCTCTCATAATTCTATCAAGCTGAGTAGAGGAAAGCTCCTTATCTGTATTAAGCGTAGCGCTATATGTAATGTTATCTCCATCACGCTTAATATTCAAATGATTAAATCTGTCAACACCGAAAATCTCTTTAACCTTTTTGTTAGCACCGTCAATTTGTAAAAATACGATATTTACAGAGAAGTGCTTTACAGTCTTAAATGGTCTAACCTTTAGATGGAATAATAATTGAAGACCAATCATAATAGCAGTTGCGCCAATAGCAACTATATATAGTCTGCCACCACAAGCCATACCAACACCTGCCGTAGCCCAAACACCTGCTGCAGTTGTAAGACCTTTGATTTCTTGCTTACGGTAAATAATAATACCCGCGCCAAGAAAACCAACGCCCGAAACAATCTGAGCCGCAACTCTTGCCGTGTCAGCGTTAGGACCAAAGCCGTGGATACTTACTATCATAAGAAGACAAGCGCCAACAGATACTAAAGTATGTGTTCTTATTCCAGCCTCTTTAAATCTCTTTTTTCTTTCAAGACCTATGCAAAATCCAAGCACAGCCGAAAGCAGAATATCAATCAAAAGATAAGATTGTGAAATTATATTTTCTAACATATTAAACTCCAATAATGCATTATATAACCTTTATACCATATTATCCGCAAAAAGTCAATAAGTTAATTTTATATATAATATTGCAAATTTAATTTATATATGCTAAAATTACATTATAATTAGTGAAAAAGCGAGACAATATATGGAGAAAATAATAGTAAGCGCTTGCCTTTTAGGCGTTCCATGTCGCTATGATGGAAAATCAAAGCCTGTAAATGAGGTTATAAGCCTACAAGAAAAATACGAATTAATTCCTGTCTGTGCAGAAACGCTTGGTGGACTTCCAATCCCAAGAGTGCCTGCGGAAATAGTGGGGAATAATGTTATAAGAAAAGATGGCGTTGATGTAACATATGAATATAATAAGGGAGCAAATGAGGTCTTAAAAATTGCTATTCAAAACGGATGCACAAAAGCAATTTTAAAAGCAAAAAGTCCCTCTTGCGGTAAGGGTCAAATTTATGACGGCACCTATTCGGGTGTGCTTACTGAAGGCAACGGCGTTTTAACCGACCTACTTATAAAAAATAATATAAAGGTGTATACCGAAACGGAGATAGATAAAATATGAAAATTATAGCAACGGATTTTGATGGTACACTTAGCTATAACGGAAAAATTAGTGATGAAGATAAAGAAGCCATACACAAATTTAGAGAAGCAGGCAACAAGTTTGGCATTGTAACAGGTAGAGATGTTGATATGGCACAATGGATAAAGCCTGAAAACGGACTTGAATTTGACTATCTTATTTGTTGTACAGGCGCGGTTATAAGAAACGGAGAGGGCGAAATTATTTATCAAAAAAAGGGCGAAATGGGAGACTTCATTTATGACCTTATTGATAAAGCAAAGGAGCTTGGTGCATATGGCTTTTCCGCAAGTGATATTTTCTTAAAATGCGCCATTGATATTAAGGGCAAAATCCCAATGCAAATAGATAACTTAAAGGAGTTTACTCAAGTTAATACAGGATTTTCAAAGGAAGAAAACGCGCAGAAATTTATTGATTATGTTAATGCAACCTACGGCGATAAAATTAGCGCATTTAGAAATGGCGGAGCGGTTGATATGCCACCTGTCAATACATCAAAGGTAACAGGCGTATATGAATATGCAAAAATGTTTGATAATCCCGAAATTTATGCAGTAGGCGACAATGTAAACGACCTTGCTATGATTGAGGAATTTTGTGGCTTTGCAGTATCTAATGCAAAGGAAGATGTTAAAAAAGCCGCAGACCATCAATGCAACCGAATTGCAGATATGATTGAATTTATAATGAATAACTAGGAGATACCAAAATGAGCGCAAGAGATAAATTTATTGAAATCTATAAATCAAAAATCAAAAGAGAGGGAGCGGACAAGCTGTTAGACTTTATTTGCTCAACCTCATCAGACTTTTTTACCGCTCCTGCAAGCGCAAGATATCATAGCGCATATGCAGGCGGACTTTGTGAGCATTCTATCAATGTTTATGAATGCTTAGTAGCATATCTTGATAGACCTGCGGCAAAGGAAAAATACGGACTTAATTACAGCGAGGAAACAATTGCAATAGTTTCACTTTTACATGACCTTTGTAAAATGAATGTTTATAAGCCCGGCTTTAGAAACGTTAAAAATGACCAAGGCATATGGGAAAAAGTACCTACTTTTGAATACGATGACAAACTCCCCTATGGACACGGTGAAAAAAGCGTATATATGATTACCCCATTTATGAAGCTTACAAGAGAAGAAGCATTCGCTATTCGCTACCATATGGGATTTTCAGGCGCAGGCACACCACAGGAAATGAACAATATAAGCAAGGCATATGAAATGTTCCCACTTGCATTTGCATTATCAACTGCCGATATGGAAGCTACATATTATCTTGAAAAGGAAAATAAATAACCAAGCTGCCTAAAAATAGATTTTTCTTGACATTGTATATATTATATGTTAAAATAATTTAGTAAGTAATATCAATGCTTCACTTGATACATCAAAAGGAGAATAATATGAAAAGAACACTTTCATTACTTCTTGCGCTAATTATGGTGTTTACACTTTGTAGTACAATTTTGGCAGATAATGTCAAAGCTTCAACAGTAACCGTACAGGAATCAACCGGTTTCCCATCACAAACCGTTAGCGTAGTAGTAAGAATAGATGAAACACTTGGCTTATCCGCTGCAACATTAAAAATCAAATATGACCAAAGATTAGAGCTTATTTCCGTTGCAAATGGCGATTTCTTTACAAATATTGCTGAGTCTGCAATATATATGCAGGATACAGCAGGCGTAAATGGCGAATACCTTTATGTAGGTATTAACGATGGAACTGATTCATCAAAGGTAAGAGGCGAATTTTTAAAGCTTAACTTTAAAATTCCTGCCGATGCTACTGATGGCGAGGAATTCAAGGTTGAAATTGATAAAAAAGCCTCAATTTTAGCAACAGGAACTGATTCTTCCAAGAAATTTGATATAGTAAATGGAAAAATAATCGCTGCATCATCAAATCACTGTGGCGAAAATCATACATTTGGAGAATATGTAATTTTAGGTACAAAGAGCTATTTATCAAATGGCTATAAATACAGAATTTGCTCCACATGTAATTATACAGAAACAGAATATGAGCCTGCTACCGCAATCAACGCTTTTGAATATCTAGGCACATCAATTAACTACACAGGCAAGCCATCAGGCATTGCTCCAATGTTTAAGGTTAACAGTGAGGAGCTTGATGCTGTTAGAATTCTTAATTCATCATGTAAGGTTGATGCAGGTATCGTTGTTTATAAAAACGGCGTTAAGTGCGATGAAGAGGTATTCTTTGGCGAGGGCGCAACATACGAATTGAAGGATGGTATCCTATTCGTTAAGCAAACAGATGTAAGCGCTTATGATGAATTTATCTTTAAGGCATATGTAAAAATTACCAATCAAGAAACAGGCGAGGAAAGAATTGCATATACTACTGCAACCCTTGATGGTAGCGAAGAAATCTCAATTTGCGATGTAACAAAGAAGCTTAACTTAAAGAGCTACTCAAAGGAAAATAGAGTATATCTCCAAAACATCCTTGATGGCTTTGCAGACTAAATAATTAAATCATCACACA
>JAZSHT010000131.1:0-10644 GCA_045533435.1 Eubacteriales bacterium
TGGAAATCGTGTAACCGGTAACACGGTTCCAGAGTTCGAATCTCTGATTCTGCGTAAACAAAAAGGACACCTTCATGGTGTCCTTTTTGTTTACTTTGAATCGGTAGATTCGGCTCTGCTCGTGGCTATTCCACGAATAGAGTTCGCAAGCGAGCCAGAGTCATCTGGGAGCTCGCTCACAAGGGACTCAGCGAAGCTCATTCCCAAAGGGAATGTATCTCTGATATTTTTTTAATAAAGGCGTGAGCCATAGAACCGTCCCCTGGTTCACCCCCTGGTTCACCCTGGTTCACTCCCCTGGTTCACCTAAGTCGTTTCAATTATACCACACCACATATAGCATTTCAATAACGCAATAGTTGATTTTAAACATAAACCATTCAAGCGAGTGCCGAAAAATCAGCACTCGCTATTTCATTATATAGGTTTGTATCTTTCAAAATCTCTATTTTCAGAAGCAACCGCTTTTAATTTTGCGTATAGCTCTTTGAATTTGTCTGTATCACGAATTAGGTCATATTCTGTATGACTATCAACATCTTCGATTGTGTAAAATGATTCATTTTTTGTATTGTTAAAAAGAAAACCGTCATATGACTCATCTCGGAATAACAAAGAAGTGTGTTTTGCTTTTTTATTGTATGATGTATCAAAAGCTATCGCTTCATTTACAACCTTTTCAAAGCAAGCAAGAGCTTTTTCTGTATCACCCTTTTTACAATATAATTTTGTTAACTGAACATTTATGCTGATTATATTAGTAATGTACTCTCCGTAATCCTTGTTTTCAAAAAGAACATCTAAAAGAGTTAGAGATTTTTTGCATAATAATATTTCTTCGTCAATTGTATAAGCATATTTGCCACTATCAAGCCTTGTATTTATCCTGTGCAAATCAAAAATAGCCTTAGAAATCAAACGTATTATATAATTTTTTCTTTTTTCAAAGCGTTTATCTCCTTGCTTGTAAATTTGAGCAAGTAAAGATTCAGATGTGAGTTCGAGTGTCGGCATTGTTTCTGCGAGCTTTACAGCTTTTTCTTCTGGATACTCATAGCATAAAATTTGAATTACGTTATGTCGCAAACAATCTTCCGTGCACTCATTAAGAATCTTTTCTCCTAATGCAATAATCTCGTTTAAAACCTCGTTTAATTTTCCTGTTGACATTCCATAACTGTGCAAAGCCCACTGTAATGACGCCATAAGACGATAACTATTAGGAATTTCCACTAAACCTTGACGAAGAATTTTTATAGCCTCTTCGTTTTTACCTACAACAGTATATTCCGTTGCTTTCTTATCAATTGCATCAATTCTTTCTTGCTTTTTTAAAATATCTACTCCAAGCAATTCGTCAGCAGAAATATCTAAAAGATTGCAAATTGATGGTATGATAGTAATATCTGGTGATGTTTTATCACTTTCCCATTGAGAAACTGCACTAATTGATACATTTAAGTATTCAGCTAATTGCTCTTGTGTCATATTTAGTTTTCTACGAGCATTTTTTATAGTTGTTCCGATATTCATAAACAACCTCCTAAAAATCATTCAAAAGCACTTTTGTACCTTCATTATACAACACAATTTTATCAAATAAAAGAGAGTATCTCTAAAATTTTATTTAAGCGTTGCTTAAATTTTTAAGAATTTTGTTGGCTTGCAATAAAAATAAAAGAGAACGCAAACCGTGGGGTTCGGTTTATGTTCCTCTTGGCGCGCCAAAACAATAAGGACACCTTCATGGTGTCCTTTTTGTTTACTATGAATCGGTAGATTCGACTCTGCTCGTGGCTTTGCCATGAATAGACTTGTGAACTTTTTGGAAATTTGTTCATAAAAATGACATTTTCGGATTGTGTATGGTATAATATTCTTGTTTAAAATTCTATATGAGGTATATTTGTATGAGCTTTACAGAATGGCTTTTTAGCACATATCCTAATCCTAAGGTTGATGGGGCGTGGGGGGATTTGCATATCATTACATTAGTTTTATGTATTGGATTCATTGTTACTTCATCACTTTTATTAAGAAATAAGAGCGAAAAAATTAAATATTATATTCTTTTATCGCTTGCCATTGTTATTTTTGTTTTAGGCGTGGTTAGAAGAATTAACGGTTTTATTCTTGCAGATGAGCTTACTGTTAACAGAGTTTTAAAAATTTTATTGCCTAGACCCGGATGCGCTATTTCATGTTGGCTTGTAATAATCGCTTTAATTGTAAGAAAAAAATTCTTTTATAATTTTACTTCAATAGTTGGAATACTTTGTGCAACAATATTTTTCGCTTATCCAAGCGCAGGCTTTACAAATGAATTGATTTTATTTGAAAATCTATATTCTATTCTTACACATTCATTTTTCTTAATTATTTCCGTTTGCTTTATAACCTATAAGTTTACTGATTTCAAATACTGCAATATTTGGAAGGAAGGAATTTGCTTAGGTGTAATGCTACTATACACATTTTTAGAAATTTACTTATTCAAGATTGATCCCGATCCATTTTATTTTATGCGCGATAATGAGGTGCAGGAAATAGTTGGTATGGGTTACGGATTATATTTAACTCTCTATTTACTATTTATTTTTGTTTATATAAACGCATACTATTTTATTCCAAAATTAAAAAAATCAAGGTCTTAAAATCTTACTACATTATAAAACGGGTTTGCTTTCAGCACCCGTTTTTTACTTTGGAAAATACAAAACGCTTAGGCTTTATTGTTATGTTAAAATGATTATAAGTAACAGTATTATTGATAAGTTACAATGGGGGCTAAATATGAATGAACAAAATTTTAGAATATTAGATATTGTTAAAGCGCGTTTTGAGGATATTTACGGAAATAATGCTCCTAAGGCTTTTTTAAAAAGGCTTGAGATGGAAAAAGCAAAATATTTGCTTGGATATGAGGCTCTGCTTTTTGATGAGATTCTTGGAAAAATAAAGTCCTCTCTTAGAAATATGAGATACCATTCCCATTACAGTATTACATACGGCTCAACTTTAATTTCTTATTTGCTTGGGGTTACGGATAACAATCCTTTACCGCTTCACTACTATTGCCCTGCTTGCAAAAAGGTTGAAATGATTGACAGCACTCTTACGATGTGGGATATTGAAGCTAAAAAATGTGAGTGCGGTGAAAAAATGAATGCGCAGGGATTTAATATTCCCTATGAAATACATTCAACATTGATTGATGCGCCTGGGTGTACTCTTTTTGTGGGATTTGAGGGGCTAGATGCAGTTTATAATACAATAAGAGAAATACTTAAGGATTACAATTACATTGAGGAAGCAGACAGCTATACGGCTGATAAGATATTTACTATTTTGCCTAAAAACGCGGTAGTGTCAACAGATAGTGAGCCTATGTACAAAAGATATTCGTATATTACCGTTACTCCAAAGGCGTTTTTAGATGAGCTTAGAATGCTTGAAAGCAAGCATGAAATTAAATATGAGGATATTGATTTTAGCAAGATTAATTTAGATTTAGTAAAGCTTGATTTTGGATTGTTAGAGGATATTGAAATAGCTAATATTATGCCTCAAAGCAAGCTGGAGCTGCTTAAAATTTGCGGTTTACTGCATGGAACTAATGTTTGGGCTGATAATGGCGAAAATCTACTTCAAAAAGGAATTATTACGCTATCGGAGCTTCCTGCCTTCAGAGATGATATTTTTGAAATTGTAAAGCCTGAGGTTGAAAGAATTGGAGCAGATTTAAGATATGCGGAAAAGATAACAAGGCAAGTTCGCATGGGTAGATTTACGCTTAATATGGTTTCGCCTGATGTTGATGAGGTGTATAGTCAACTAAAGCTGCCAAAATGGTTTGAGGAATTTATTTGTTCCATTAGATACATGTTTGCAAAAGCTCACGGAATTGAGCTATGCAAAATTAACATGGCGATTTCTTATTATAAATCAATTAAAAACAATTAAAGGAGTAATATATGTCAACTTTTAGAGAATTTAACAAAAAATGCGCTATTTGCGGTACAGAAAGCAAGCACAATATACTTATGAGTACCAATAGCTTCGGCAGTCCTGATTTAGATTTAAGACCACCTGAAATGAGGCGAAGCACCATGTGGCTTTGGATTCAAAGATGTCCGTGCTGCGACTATGTAAATTACGACATCGAAAGTGAATCATCTGCCAATGAGGAATTTTTAAAGTCCTATGAATATTCAAGCAATGACGGATTAGAATTCAAGAGCGAATTAGCAGACAGATTTTATAAGCATTATAAGATTATGATGTTAGACAGAAAGTATATGGATGCATATTCTGCACTTTTGAGATGTGCATGGAGCTGCGATGACCGCAGAGACATCAATAACGCCAAGCACATTAGAAAAATGGCGGTTAATATGTTTGAAAAGCTTCCAAGATTAAAAAAGGGAAATGAAAATATTATTGCTCAATATGTAGATATTCTACGCAGAAGCGGCGATTTTGAAAAAGTAATTTCAGAATTTACAGACCGTAAGTTTAATGATGAAACAATTCAAGCGGTGATTAATTTTCAATTAGAGCTTGCAAAGAATAAGGATGCAGGCATTTACACTGTAAGAGATGCATTAAAGGAATAGAAAAAGCTTATACAAAATGATATGCACCCCAAAAGTTAAACACTTTTGAGGTGCATATAAATATGATTGAGTTATTCTTTTATTCAAGAATATTGCTTGTAATAAAGTCAATGCCCCAGGAGGCGAATTTTTCACCGTTTTCTTTTTCGTTTACTGTCCAACAGTTTACCTTTAAGCCTGCTTTGTGAGCATTTGCAATTTGCTCCTCGGTAAGCTCAATGCACCATACATCTGCATCTATTTTATCCTTTACAAGTCGGGAAATTTCCTCATCGGTAAGCTTCCAAAATAGGTATTGACAGGATTGGTTTGGTAGAATTTTACGAACCTTTAAAAGATTTTCGTAATTAAATGCGATAAAGGTTACATTTTCAAGGTAATCATAGGACTTGATGATATCAATAATTTTTGCAATATCCTCATCGGTAAAGTCGGATTTAAGCTCTAAAATTGAGTGCTTTTCGTACTTTTTGCAGATAGAGAGATAATTTTGGAGCGTGGTTGGGCGTAGGTCAATGCGGGATTTTTGATTATCAACATCGTACAAAACTAAGTTTTGTATTTCTTCAAGAGTTGATTTTTCTATAATAATTTCCTCGCCTGCTACTCTATTAAAATTATCATCGTGATTGATTACAAAATGTCCATCCTTGGTTTTATGGATATCGGTTTCAATGCCGTAATAGGAGCGATTGCCTGCGGCAACAAATGCGGCGTTGGTGTTTTCCTTTTCAAGTCCTGAAAGTCCTCTATGGGCTATTACAAGTGTATTTTTCTTGTCAAACTTTATTGTATTCATTTTATGTCCTCTTTATTTTTTATCCTGAGTTGCAACTAGTTGGCTACCAAACAAGTCCTCAATGATTATATCGCCTACGCTGATTGGAAGCTTTGCTACTGTTTTGTTGATTATGCTCATAGCTTCAAAAATCTTATCCTTTGGGATAGGATTTTTTGTTTTTACAGACACAAGGTCGCCGTTTTCGCACATTACTGTTGATGTTACTGTACGCACAGGGGCGGTACATTCGTTTACAGCATAGTCCTTGCCTCTTGGGCAGGTATTTCCCTCTACGCTAATTACGGTTTTGCCTTCAAGCGTTACAGTTAGGCTACAGCCTAAGGGACAAGCAATACATGTTAATTCTCTTTTCATTGTATTTCCTCCAGCTTAAAGGTTAATGATTTGGCATTTTCAAAAATGTCTTTATTTAGCTTGATTGTTTCCATTTCGGCAGGCGCTACCTTTTGCTTTTTTCTTGAAAGAACGAGGTTGCCGTCCGCATAGACATTAACCTTTACATTTTTGAATACATTTGATACTCTAAAATATACGGTTACATCCTTCTTTTCTGTGATTATTTGTGGGACTGTATAGCGGATTTTACCATCGGTGCTGATAGGGATATTAACTGTTTTTTCGCTAATGCCCTTAATATAATTTGCCGCTCCCTTGCCTGCAATTTCAGCTTCGTCGGACACATAGTCAACTAAATCGTGTACATGAAGCACATTGCCGCAGGAGAAAATGCCCTCAACATCGGTTTCTCTGTTTTGGTCAACTATGCCTCCGCTTGTAACTCCTGAAAGCGTTGCGCCTGCGCCTTTTGTAAGCTCATTTTCGGGGATTAAGCCACAGGAAAGAAGGAGTGTATCGCAAGGGATAAGCTCGTATGTTTCCTTTATTGGCTTGCGATTTTCATCAACCTTAGCTATGGTAACGCCTGTCAATCTTTCCTTGCCGTGAAGCTCTACTACTGTATGAGACAGGCGAAGTGGGATATTAAAGTCGTTTAAGCATTGCTCAATATTTCTTGCAAGACCTGAGGAATATGGCATAAGCTCGCACACGGCTTTTACATTTGCGCCCTCAAGTGTCATTCTTCTTGCCATTATAAGACCGATATCGCCTGAGCCTAAAATAACGATTTCCTTGCCTGGCATATAGCCCTTTATATTAACTAATTTTTGGGCAGTGCCTGCGCTATATACACCTGATGGGCGATCGCCTGCGATATTTAATGCGCCCTTGGCTCTTTCTCTGCATCCCATAGCAAGAATGATTGCTTTTGCTTGGATTTCAAAGATACCATCCTCGCTATTTGTGGCAATTACCTTTTTGTCCTTGGTAATATCAAGAACCATTGTGTTTAGCTTGTAGCTAATGCCAAGCTCTTTTACTTTCTCAGCATACCTGTGTGCATATTCTGGACCTGTTAGCTCTTCCTTGAACTTGTGAAGACCGAAGCCATTATGGATGCATTGGCGTAAAATTCCGCCTAAATCATCATCTCTTTCAAGAATTAAAATATCCTTAATCCCGTTTTCATATGCGGAGATTGCGGCGCTCATTCCCGCAGGACCGCCACCTATAATTACTAAATCTGTCATTATTTTATCTCCTTTGTTTTGCCAACTGCAACATAGGATTTGCCGCCTGATTTTGTGATTTTTTCGTATGGTAAATTAAGCTCCTTTGATAAAAGCTCAATTATATATGGGCTACAAAATCCGCCTTGGCATCTGCCCATTTGGGCTCTTGTGCGTCTTTTTACACCATCAAGGTCGGTTGCCTTTGGATTATTGCGAATTGCATCAAGAATTTCGCCCTCGGTTACTCCCTCGCAACGGCAAACAATTTTGCCGTAGGATGGATTTTCCTTTATCATTTTGTTTTTCTCTTCAATAGATGCTTCTCTGAATGCATGCATTGATTTTCTTGTTCTTGAAGCGTTTTTGTTTTCTTCAAGTGTAAGTCCTGCATTTTTTAAAAGCTCGCAAACGTATTCAGCAATAGCGGGCGCTGAGGAAAGACCCGGGGACTCAATTGCGGCAACATTTATATAGTTTTCTATTGGGCTATTTATAATAAAGTCGCCTGTGCTACCTACTGAGCGAAGTCCACAGAAGGATGTAATTGTTTTGTTTCTTGGGATATCCTTAACGCTTTTTTCGGCAATGTCGAAAATTGATGCAAAGAAGTCGGTTGTTGTAGATTTATCGGTTTTATCATCGCCATCAACTGCGGTTGGTCCTAAAAGAAGGTTTCCGTCAACTGTTGGGGATACTAAAATTCCCTTGCCCATTTTGCTTGGCGTTACGAAAATTGTGTGCTTGATGTGGCTGCCTGATTCCTTGTCAAGAAGCACATATTCGCCTCTTCTTGGATGCACATCAAATGTGGTATCGCCTACCATTTTTGCGATTTTATCAGAGTAAACGCCTGCGCAGTTTACAATATAGCGAGATAGGATTGCTTCATTATTAGATTTTAAAATGTAGTGGTCATTTTCCTTTTGAATGTCGGTAATTTCAAAATTACATTTTAGTGTAACACCGTTATCCATAGCGTTACCGATTGCGGACACAGCAAGGTCATATGGGCAGACAATTGCGCCTGTGGGAGCATATAATGCGCATGTAACTGCTTTACCAATGTTTGGCTCAATTTCAAGGATTTGTTCTCTATTTAAGATTTTAAGTCCTTCAACACCATTTGCGTTGCCCCTAACAAGAAGGCTTTCAAGTGTTTTTTCATCCTCTGCGTTAAAGCCTACAACAAGTGAGCCGTTATTTATATATTTTACGCCTAAGTCCTTGGCGATTTTAGGCATCATTTTTGAGCCTTTTACATTTAGCTTTGCTTTGAGTGTACCCTCTTTGGCATCAAAGCCCGCGTGAACTATGGCAGAGTTTGCCTTTGTTGCGCCTGTGGCAACATCGTTTTCCTTTTCAACAATGCAGGTTTTTAGATTGTAGAAGGATAGCTCTCTTGCTATCATTCCGCCTACAACGCCTGCGCCTATTACTGCTATATCGTACATAATTACTCCTTTGAAAAAATTACTCTTCTATCATAGCTATGGCTCTTACAGGGGAGCCGTCTGCATTTACTAATTTTAACGGTAAGCAAACGAATGTGAATATTTCGCTACCGCAGAGGTCAAGATTTTTAAGATTTTCTATATTTATAAGTGATTTTTTAGAAAATAGCTCTGTATGGACCTTTAGTGGCTTGCCTATATTGTCAATGCTGATTACATCAAAGCCGATGCCCTTATAGTTTCCTTTTGCTATTATGTCAACGGCTTCGCTATTTAGACACGGAAAGTCGCCAAAATAATCGTTTTTGCCCCATCTTTTGTCCCATCCTAAATTAAAGAGTAAAAATTCAGCTTGGTTTAATTTTTCGCCATATTTTAAAATATGCTCAGGTGTAATTTCTTCGCCGTCCTTTAAGCTACGGCAATCAATCACTAACGCTTTGCCTACAAATTGGGAAATTGGGAATTCATCAAGGGTTGGCTTTCCATTAATTATGTGGGCAGGGGCATCCATATGAGTGCCTGTATGACTGCCTAAGGTAAGAAGTGTTTCTCTAAAGCCGTCAACCTCATAGGTATTAGTGGTTTTGAGCTTAGGTCTTTCGGTGTTTGGATATACAGGCATATCCTCAGTTATATAGTGTGTTAAATCTATTATTTTCATTTTTTGCTTCCTTTTACATTTGTAATGTAATTTTAGCATAAAATGTATTTAAAATCAACTAAATAATGGTATAAATTTATGTTGTTTTTAAACTTTTTTCTTTACAAATCGACATTTTTTTGATAGAATAAAATTAGAGAATAAAATATCATAAAGGAGATACAATATGGGAAAATTTATTATCAAGAAAACACCAACTGGTGGATTCAATTTTAGTCTTTATGCTAACAATATGGAGAAAATTGCTGTTTCCTCACAAATATACACAACTAAGGCTGCATGTAAGAACGGTATTGCAAGCATCGGAAAGCATTCAGTACGCTGTATTGAGGAAGGAAAAATTGAGGATCAGACATTAAAGAATGTGGAAAGCAAGACATGTCCTAAGTTTGAAATTTACTTGGACAAAGCCGGTCTATACAGATACCGTCTTATTGCATCCAACGGCGAAAGCATTGCAATGAGTGAGGAAGGCTACAAGTCTAAAAGTGGATGCTTAAACGGAATTAAGAGTGTAAGCGTTAATTCACCAGATGCTGAAATTGTTGATGAGACAACTAAATAAAATAATCTCCTGACAAATTTGTCAGGAGATTATTTTATTTGAATGAGAATACTTTTTTAAGCTGAGGCTGTGCGCCTGTTTCGGGGTCTAATTCCATTATAAGAATGTCCTTCATATATTCGTTCCATTTATCAACCACAGGGCTTTCTCTTTGCACCTTGGTGGCGTATTCAATGCCCTTTTCACATTCGTAGTAGCCAAAAAGCTCATTGCCTACATTCCAAATGGTGTAGTTTACAATGCCTGCGTTTGATAGGACCTTCTTCATTTCATCCCATATTGCATCATGGCGCTTTATGTATTCCTCTAATGCTCCGTCAACTATTTTTGCTTTCCATGCGTATTTTTCCATAATTGTTACCGCCTTTCTTGGTTTTATTGTAGCAGAAAAAAGGTAGGATTGCAAGAGAAAAAGACATCATTCTAAGATAGCTGGTGCTTTTTGCGATGCAAAAAAAGAGCTGCGGCGAGGTGCTTGTGAGAGAGCTCCCAAACGCCTTTCGGCTTGATTGCGAACCTTGTTCTTGCGAAGCAAGAGGAAGGTTCGAGAGAACATCCATCCCAGCAACGCAAAAAGGACACCGTGATGGACTGGGATGGATGGAGGCTTTTTGCGATGCAAAAAGAGCTGCGGCGAGCCTTACGCTAGCGAGCTGACAACGGCTCTTGCCTTGCTTGCGAAGCATATTTTATTTTCGCAAGGCGAAAATAAAGTGGTCGAACCTTTACAATCACAGAAAATAAAAAACCGACCACGAGGGTCGGTTTTTTATTTTACTGGGATGGATGGGTTCGAACCATCGAAATGCCAGAGTCAAAGTCTGGTGCCTTACCGCTTGGCTACATCCCAATACAAGTTGTTTTGTTTTTTGCTTATGTATTGTATCACACTTTAATCCGTTTGTCAAGTGCTATTTTAATAATAATGAAAAAATATTGGTTTTTAAAAATTCTGAAAACATATATTGCAATCCT
>JAZSHT010000108.1:0-13768 GCA_045533435.1 Eubacteriales bacterium
GCTATTAAGGCGGAATTCACACGCGAATATGCATCCTATGACTTTAGTTTAAAACGCATGCATGCAAATCAGCTTGATACTGAGCTTGTTATTGCAACCTATGTAGAGGTAACAGAAAAGGAAGAAACAACAGTTGTTTATCTCCAATCAACTCAAAAAACAGAAAATTTAAGCACAATTTCTTATAATACTATCCCAAAAACGGAGGAGTAAAAAATGAAAAAGCTAATATTTATAATAAGTCTTATTGCTATTATGGTTCTTATGTGTACCGTAATTAGCGCGGAAGAGACACCCCAAGTAACAAGCACCTACTATCTTGTACAATCATATAATAGTGAAGCAGCCATATTGGCTCAGGCTGAGGGAAAAAGCATTGTTGTTGTTGATGATTTAATGACAACGGATGGCTCAAATATGAGTACATTCTTTGCAAGCGTTAATAGTGGCGACCACATTGAAATTATTCTTGCAGAGAATATTTATACAAATGGCGCAGCAAACAGAGGTATTCTTATAAACAAAGCAATTACATTAACTGTAAGATATAACGGATTTATTCATGTTGCGGACGGCGCAAATGAGAAGTCAGCATTCTATGTGTCAAATAAAAACGCCACACTTCGCTTAATAGGTTCAAACGGAGCCGATGAAAGCGGCTTAGTATCAAAGGACTTTGAAATGCCAACATATGTTAATGGCAATATTTTAGATAACGGAAACCTTGATGCTTACAACGGAGGATACTATGTTTATACATATGATGGCTCTGTTTATATGGAAAATATGCGCGCCTATGCTAACTCAGCCGTGGTTTATTCCCTTGAGGGAAGCGATTATGATGTTTATGATAATTATCACTTTGTAAACTGCGCCATCGGCGGAAACAGCAGATCTCTTCAACTTGATGGCGGCGGACGAGGCAGAAAAATAATTGGAATTGATAATTGCTACCTTAATAAGCAAATTACCACATGTACGGTAATGAATGGCTCATATGTTAAGGATTCAACCCTTGACGGTGGACTTTATATGGACTGCTGGGATATTTCAGGTCAGTTATTTGAGTTCGAAAATACCACAGTAAACGGTAATATTTCTACCGCAACAGGAAGAACACGCTTTAAGTTTACAGATTGTACCTTTGACCCATCTAAGTTAGGTCTTGGCTCCGACGGAGGCGGTGGTTGTACTCTTACGTCATATAAAACCGCAACTTGTACGGAAGCAGGTTCAAAAATTACTTACGGGGTTGGCGATAAGGTTGGTAAGGTTGATACCGCATATGCAAACGAAAACCCTGCTCTTGGACACGAGCCAAATATTGACCCAACGGTAGGCATTAAGTACGATAGCTATCTTGAAGGCGGTATTGTTGCTAAATGCGAAAGATGTGGAATGATAATGGCAGATGAAAATCTTAATGCAGAGCCACTCTTTACATTCTTAGGCTTCTCAACCCCTGAGGATGGCTCATACGGTATTGTTGCTTCATATATTGTAAATGTAAAAGCAATAGCTCAATACGAGGAAAAAACAGGAAAAGTGCTTTCCTACGGCATTGTAGCAGGCGCCAAATCATTACTTGGGGACAATAACCCCCTTGATAAGGACGGTAACACAGTTACACTTGAAAAGGGCCCAGTTGTTAAGGCGGAAATCACACGCGAATATGCATCCTATGACTTCGTTTTAAAAGGCATGAATGAAAATCAGCTTGATACAGAGCTTGTTATCGCATCATATGTTGAAATAACCGAAAAGGACGGAGAAAATGTAACTAAGTCAGTTGTTTATCTCCAATCAACTCAAAAAACAGAAAATTTAAGCACAATTTCTTATAATACTATTCCCAAGGAGTAATATATGAAAAGAAGAGCATTATTTTTAATCGCAATTTTTGCGATTGTATGTATGCTTACGATATTTGTAGGTGCAGAGGAAAATGCAAACACATATTATCTTGTGCAATCAATGGATAGCGAAGCGGCGACAGCCTTACAAGCAGAGGGTAAAAGTAATATTGTAACCATAGCTGAGCTTACAAGCAATAGCAGCACAGAGCCTGGCGAGTTTTTTAACAATTTGTCAGATGGAGCATCAGTTGAGTTTGTTTTGGCTGAAAATATCGTAACAAATGGTACAGATTATAAGTGTATTTTAATCAATAAAGCAATATCGGTTACAATGCGCTATAACGGATTTATCCATGCGGTTATTAACGGAAGCAGATATAACGGTATTGTGGTAAATAATAGCGGAGCATCATTAAAGCTAATAGGTTCAATGGCAACCGATGAAAACGGTGTCATATCACAGGAGTTTATAAGACCGACTATAAAGGATGGCGTAGTTACCGAGCGCGGAAATCTTGATGTATATCATAGCGGTAAGGTTTATGTGTGGTTTATGCTTGGTGAAATTTACGCCGAAAACTTAAGGTCATTTACTCACGAGGAGATCGTGTATGGCGGTGATAATAGCGCAACGGGAATGTACGAGTTCAATTCCTGCGCTTGTGATAGTAACTGCGCCGCTATTAGTATAGGCGGACAAAGCGGAAAAACCGTTAATGTTAATAAGGGCTATTATTCGGGCATAAGCGCTGTCTCTGTTGTGAATGGCTCTTTAGTTAAGGATGCCATCATTGGCAAATTCGGTGTTTGGATTGACTCATGGCACGGCTCACCTCAAACATGGACCTTTGAAAACTGTACCATTGCAAAAGTAAGCTCAAGCACAGGAAGAACTCATTATGTATTCAAGGATTGCGACCTTTCTGAAGCAACATGGAGCTTAGGTGGCGATGGCTGGGGCGACCAATTTGTAAGAATTTACACAAGCCCAACATGTACCGAGGATGGAACGCTTACAGTTAAGCGTAGCACAAATAAGGGCTATCCAACAAGCTATTATGATGATGAGGTTGCTAATTTTAGCTCCCCGAAGCTTGGGCATAGTGCTGATTTAACAAAAATAGTTGGAGTAACCTACGAAAGCTATCTTTTAAACGGAACATATATTGCCCCTTGCGAAAGATGTAATGTAAATGCTAAAGCAGACCAAAGCACCGCATTACCTTTATTTGTATTTTTAGGTTATTCAACACCTGAGGACGGTTCATACGGCATCGTTGCATCATATACCCTTAACCTTAAAGCAATATTAGAGTATGAAACATTGACAGCCACAACCTTAAATTACGGTATAGTAGCAGCCGCAAAACAAAATCTTGGCGAAAATAACCCACTTGATATAAACGGAAATGTAGTAACACTTGAAAAGGGTAACGTAGTAAAATCCGAAACATCTAAAGATTATGCAGCATACGACTTTATTTTAAAATGCATGAATGAAAATCAGCTTGATACAGAGCTTGTTATTGCAACCTATGTAGAGGTAGTAACCGAAAATAATGAAAAATCAGTAGTTTATCTACAAAGCCAGCAAAAAACAAACGCATTAAGCGTAATTTCCTATAACGCAATTCCAAAGGAAAATAAATAAAAACAAAAGCGAAATCCACACGGATTTCGCTTTTTTGTATGAGAATGCAACATTGTTAGCAAAGCTTAATAATTTTTTTGACTTGTCCTAAGACCTTTAATCTTAGGACATTTTCATTTTCAAAACGCATAGTTTTATACATTGGATTTATAGAATGTAATTCAATCCAAGTGTCCCCATAAATCACCTTTTTAACTAAAGCCTCTTCTCCGTCAAGAAGAACAACGGCGATAGAACCACTATCAACACTTGTTTGCTTATGCACCTGTATAATATCTCCGTCATCAATCAACGGATACATACTGTCACCTTTTACCTTAATACAAATTGTGTCTCTTGCCTCAGAAACGCTTTTAATATAAAGCGGCTCATAATCCGTTATAACGTCATTGGCATAAGCGCCAAAGCCCGCGGAAACACTCTCGAAAACAGGTATCATATAAACACTGCTCTGATCAATTCCCACAAGATTGGTCTTGTCGGCATTCAACGTTGCAGTTTCCTTTCCTAAAAGATAGTCAATGGAAACATCTAAAAAGCTTGCTATGGCGTGAATATATTTCATATATGATGTATTTCTTCCGGAAACCCAATTTCCAAAATTTGAGGGTGAAACATTCAAATATTGGCAAAACTCTCTTTTTGATATTTTCTTTTCCTTTAATAGCTCAATTATTCTGATTAACGTAAGCTTGTCTTGTTCATTAAGCATAATTGTATCCTTTCGTTAAAATTCACAAATGTGAATATGTGTTTTTGTACAACCCTACAAATATGCACAAAAATGCAATTTATCTGTTGACAAATTCACAAATGTGCATTAAAATGTAGTTGTATCAATCATCCTATACCGATTATAACACAAAATGTGAATAATTGCAATAGGAAATTTAAAAATGAAAGGGGATAGAAAAATGACATAGCAAATTCAATCGTCTTAACTTAATTAAATTTTATTAAACGAAAGGAGAAAGAAAATGAACACAGAAACAATGAAATTTAACGAATTCACAGAAATGTACGTATTAAAGGAGGACGCTTTAACAAATAGCGGCGTTAGCTTAAGAGCAAGATTAGCAAGCAATAAAGCCGCAACACCTGAAAATATCGTGAATGAATTTTTGCTTACCGTAAGCGAAATGATTTACGGCTACGTTTATGATAATTCATTAAACGTTACAAGTAAAATTGATAATGTAGGCGTTGCAAGAAATTTATTTGAAAGAGCCTTGATTAAGCAAGCAATCTACGTTTTATCCGTTGGAAACCTATCACTTTCAGTTGATGAAGGAAAAAGACAAATTGCCATTGACACAGCCGCAAAAAGTCTTTTAAAAATGATTTCTGATAGGGGGGATGAATAATGTACGATTTAATAAGTCTCTTTCAAGGCAAATACGAAAAAAGCTTTGTAGGCACCTATTACAGTAAATTGCCTTTAACTCAGGAAAATTCAGGAACTAAATTTAATTATGAGATTGCGTCTCAAAACGAAAGCAAGGCTCAAATGCTTATCGGTAATATTTCTGCGCAATGCAAGTCAGTAACCGTCAAAACCAACGATTTATTGGACTTTAAAATCAATGGCTTCGTATCATTACAAGACGGAAGCTTTTACTTAATTGAAGCAATAAAGGAAAACACCGACCAATTAACTCCCGAAAAAAGCCGTGCGTCATCAGGCAAATCATTAATTGAATATGAGCTAAAGCTAATGCAAATCGATAACCCTTGGGGGCTAATGTAATGACGCAAAATAAATTTCAACAGTTTTGCAATGACTTTGCTTTTGAATTAAAGAAAGCGCTTCCAAAAAGCGCGGAAAGCTATTCAGTGAAGCTAAGACGGACAAATAAAGATACCTGCGAAATTTGCGTGAGTAATGAAAATAACGAAAATCAAAATCAAGAAACTGACGCTTGGTTTGATAAAATCGTTAGCCAAATTGTAGCAGGATTATCATCAAAATATGGAGGAACAAAAAATGATTAGTATATTAGATATTGTAAAAAATCTTGAAGATAAATTAAATTCTTCATTGATTGAAAAATCAAGCGAAAATACTGCGCTTGATAATGGTAGCGAATCATATAAATTCAAATTGTTTTTAGATGCAGGCGACTATATCGGATATGATTATTTTTCTGATGAAAAGGGAAATGTGGATATAAACAAAAGAGTTAAATATATTAACGGTCTGATGACAGTATTGGAAAGTAATATAGAGGGAGCTTTAAGCCAAAATTTAACATTTTCAACAATGCTTGAATTACTTATTCCGCTTGAGAATGCATCCAATAATACAATGGAAATTGTAGGAACAATTCGCAACGTAATTGATGAAGCGTTATCGTTAAATGCTTATCAAAAAATTGAAAATTATAATGTAGGAGTTACGTATTCTCTTGCAGGAACGGGACAAAGAGAAGTAAGAGCAATGGTTGGCGATAGCATTAGTCTTTTCTGTTACGTATCTTATTCTTTTGTTGCAGATGGAGTAAACAGTACGGAAATTACTATGAAAATTGACGGTTGTGACGTCAATTCTCCAAGAATGGGCTATTCAAGAATAGCAAATCAAGAAGCGGATATTGATAGTAATACCACAGACGGATGTGCTACCAACGTAACAGGATCAACTATATTTACGATAAATTTTGATAAACCGATACAAAAAAGTAAATTAGATGATATTATTGCTGATTTTGTATTAAATGGCACAACAAAAGCCCATTACGTTGAAATAACAGAGCCGACGGAAAACGGGCAAACCACTATAAGCAAATATATGATATTTAACGAAGCAAACCAAAATACCGAAACCACTTTAAATGCATCTACTTCCGTAACAATGGTTGAAGCGATGATTAATAACAATCTTGTACAGTTATCAGACTATGCTAAATCAAAGCTTGGGGGTACAGCGTAATGGCTGAACGTGAATACAAAATCACTCTTGTAAATGATACGGGAGCAGGAGAGGAAAGCAAGTCAACAGCCACAAACGTATTTAATGACGGAGCCAAGGATGAAAATAAAAACAAATCAATCTTTTCAAAAATGGCTGCTGTTAAATATGCTGCAAACGTGGCTGATAGAGTTATTACAAGTAGTATCAATATGGTAAGTCTCCGCACAGGACACGAAGCTTTACAACAAAGAATACATACAAACTACGGTTATGCTAAAAAAGGAATTGGCATTATCACAAGTATGGTACAAGGCGGTATGGTAGCGGGTGTGCCGGGAGCTTTAATCAATGGAGCATTGAACGTTGGAAGTGAGCTTGTTAATTTGGCAATAAGACAAAATGAAATCAACGTTGCAAGACAACAGGAAAGTATTACACAGTATCTAAATCAAATAAGAATCGGCACAAGTGGTGGTAGAATGGGAAGAGATTAACAAAACAAGACCGACTATTCGGTCTTGTCTAAATCATTTAATTTTTGTTGTAATTTTTGCTTTTTCTTTTCTTGCTTTTCGGCTTTTTTCTTATCCATTATTGCTTTAAATTCTTCGTAGGTATATTTAGTAAAATTCAAAAGATTAGACTTTTTGATCAACATACGCAGTGTAAAAGCGAAGTAAATTATGCCTACTAAACCAAAAAGGATTGGAAAAATAAACAAAATCCATAAAAAGCCTGATAATGTAACTTTTGTTTCATTAAACAATGACAAAATATATGACATGATAATTTGACCGTACAGAGAAAGAATAAAGAAAGCAAACATTAAGCCTAAATATATATATTTTAAATTTTTTCTCATATATGACACTCCACTTATTTATAATTATATGTATATAATAACACAATCGTTAAAATAAGTCAATAGAAAGGAGAAATATGAATAAATTTTCAGTTTTAGTAAAAAAACAAAATAACTATAGTGTTGTTGATGGTAATACAGTGTTTCCGCTTAATTTCGCAAATTTATTAGATGAACAATTAGATGAGGCGCATTTAATTATTCGCAATTCAAAGGAAAAAACATATGATCCGTTGACGGAATTCAAAATAGAATTAAAGCAAGATGATATAATAGTAAAAGAATTATATTTAGTGTTGGCGCAAGATAAACCAAGAGAATTTCCAACAGGTTCTAATTTCTATGTTCATGATTTGTATCTTATAGAACGAACAAAGCTTTTGGAGGGCATCTGCTGTCAAAGTACAACTTTTACTAATGTATTAAAGCGTAATTATACGAAATATCCATATGGCGCGCTCTCTTATTTTTACTTTGATGCAAAAGGGTATATAAGTAATGAATATGATGGATTTGTGCGTAAAGCATTAGAACAAGAATATACCACACCGCTTCTCAAAAATTCAACTGTAACAATTATACAACCAATGGAAATAGCAATGAAAGCAATCGCTATTTTACATACAAACAATAAAACAAATACGCAACTATCACTTGTTTTCGATGAATGCACTGCTTCATATTCGTATGATAACTCTGAAGAAAAACAACTTTCATTTAATGAAAGCGAAACACTTAATTTCAATTTTAATTTAGTTATAAAATATAGAATAACATTAGCAGAAACGCAATTTGCATCAGGAACTCCAATAGCAAAACAAAGCCACATTGACATCTATTACAATATTGCAGGAGTAGAAAACAAACATCCTCTTAAGCCTTGGAGTATAGCGGATTGTATTAATCGAGTATTAGAAATAGCAGAACCGAAATTTTGGGGAGAAATACCAACATATACATTAAATCCAATACAAGCAGAAAAGTTTGATAAAATTAAAGCACCAGAGTTTACTATGACACAATGCACATTAAGAGAGCAATTGAAAATTATTGGTGGATATATACACGCAGAACCGAGGCTTGGTGGATATGACGAAAACGGAGTTTATCAAGAAAATTGGATATTCTTTGATGAATACGGAACAGGCGAACAAGCATCATTAGCAAATGCACCTTACATATATAAAGGTAGTTCAACTGATATATCCCAATACTGCACGGATATACAAACAAACGCAAGCAATATAGTAAACTCTCTTAATTATGCGCAAGGTGTTATTATCGACCCAGATAGCACTAACACACAAACGTTAAGAACGGAAAGCATTAACGTTAAGTTAACTGAAAGCAATTCAAGAGTGTCAACCATATTGCCTATATACAAGATCACAAAGGTTGAATGTGGACTTTATGACAACGAAGGAAATTGGATTGTAAAACCTAAAGACATTACGTCATATGTATTTGAAGCCCACGAATATCATAGCACGTTATCAAGCTATGAGGGTACATATCCATATGCTAAATGTTATGCAATTTACTATACACAAGGACAACAAGGACTTGATGGACTATTCTTTAAATCAGATAATGCACAAGGTGATATGTGGAGTTACTATTCAATTACAAATATTCTTGCTTCGGTAATGGGTATATCAGATGTTTCAAAACTTCAAGAAGAGATAGAACAATATTTTCCAACCCTTACTTTTAGAGTATCATATTTGCCTATATATGATGCTAAATTCAGCCATAATAAACAGTTAATTATACCGACAAACAAGAGGTTTTCACGGATTTACAATCAAAGTGAAAATTTAATTGAAACATCATACTACGGTGAAAATATCAAGGGAGTGGCACAAAGACTTGGTAACGTGGAACAAACAAGAACGTATATGCTAAGCGATATATCACAAATACCAAAGGCGGGTCAAATGCTTGATGGATACGTTATTTCCGCTGTAACGACTGAAATAATGCCATTTTACATTAAATGTACAGTTGCATTATCTAAGGACTTTAACCGTATTTCACGGTATGTGGGAATTAATTCTAACAAGAGAATTTCAGAGGTAAGCGAAAGACAAGCATACAAAAGAGATATTTTGTTAAAGGATTATATCGTATTTACCGATAAACCGTCAAAATATACCAAACAGCCTATTGCGTTTGAAAATTACGACGCTATAAAATGTGCGTTTGGTTATATAGCAAGCCCTAAAATAACACCTGTTACCGCAGCAATTTGTACGCATCTTGATTATAACGGCGAAACGATAAATGGAACAAGTGTAAAATTACCCGTTATATCGAGCTCATTTGGTAATTCAATTTTGTTCTCTTGGAAATACAAGGATAATTATTCAGCAGGCGAGCAGGTCTTTAAGGGTGAACAATATCAACTTATAGATGGAAAGGAAGAAAAAGTAACCGCTTATTGGCAGACCGATGTGCCATATTGTGATTATTATGGCAGGGTATATTACTATTTGTTTTCACTGTTTAATAATATGTCTGATTTAGGACTTGATCAAGCATTAACAGTAAATTATAATAGCGGTTCCTATTCTGACTGTGATATGCAAAGTAATATCGGTTATATTTTACGTAAAGATAGCAGAGAAATATTAAATTTTAATTATGAGGTTGAATTTGTAACTGACAGACCTAAAACGATTATAGGTTCTGCTTTAGCATCCAATTGTCCTTTGGTTCAGTTACAAACAAATGCGGGGACACCGGAAGTTTATTTCTTTGATCACGAAATAGGAACGTTTGATAAGACTATTGATGCCGAAACGGGAACGAAAGGTATTCTTCAATATAGTGAAGAATATAACGCAATATCGGTTACTTTTCCTACTGACAATAATGGAATTGTAACATCGTTTAAATCTTGGGCTATAGTAACTCCTACATATGATGGCGAAGAAATAACTTACCAAGATGAAAACGGAAATATAGAAACAATTACCGAAAAACACGGTGGAGAAATATTAATCGCTTGTAATAAAAGCAACGAAGATTATTTGGATGATTTTAAAATAGGAAAAGGTTATCCGGATATAGACGTAATCTATTTTTCGGCAACAAGTAACCCATACAATGAATAAAACAATAAAGGAGAAACAAAAATGATTTTTATTATTAACAACGAAGGAACAACCACGTCGGCGATATACGAAAACGTATATCAAGGAAGCAACAACGCAAACAGAATTGTATTATTGGCTCCGTTTGCAAGCACGTCACAGGTTACGGTATCGTTTAAGCTGCCAAACGGAATAGCGTCAGGTCCGTATTATATGGCGCCTGTTGATGGCTTTGAACAAGCGGTATTAGACGCACTTGCCGAGGGAAAAAGTCTGAATGCATGGTACATATCCATTGATAGCGTTATTACGCAATTTGCAGGCGTTGTAGAAGCACAATTTACTCTATACACGGGCAATGAAACGGTGCAGAATACATACCCAAGCGCATTTGAGGTTATTGCAGGTGCTCCTATTGAGCTTCCCGAAGTGCCGACGCAAGATGTATATGCTCAAATTTTAGATTATTTATCCACGCTTTCCGTAGGCTTGAATAATGAAGCAGACAGCAAGGCTATTGACTATATCCGCTATAAAGCGCCAAGCGAATGCTTGCTTAACGGCCCGAACTCAACCGGCGTATCCGTATCCGCGGTGCCGGAGGGCTTGCTTTTAATGTATTCATCCGATTTTACAGTATCGGGAATGACGTCGCATCTTGATGAAGCAAACCTAAAAAACCCCGGAATTCTTGAAAATTACGAAAATATGTTCTTTCAGATTATGCCAAGACAACCCTTGGATTCAGGCTTCATTGTAGATTTAGGCGCGGTAAAATCCGTTGGAGTAGTTCAGCCCTATATATACAGTATTTCACATAATGCTACGATTGAGCTATATACCTCTACCGACGGCGAGCAGTATACGCTAATCGATAGCGTTGATATTAGCAAAACCAACGATCCAAACGCTCTTAGCATATTACAACTGCGAGCAAGAACCGAAGCAAGATACGTTAAAATCGTTGAAAAAACCGAATCCTATTTAGGTAGCAATCTTGCTTTTAAGGGCATTGAAATTTATAGCCAAAACGTTGCCGGACGTTACGAAATAAAGCAAAATAACGGCGCAACGAATTATATCCGCAAAATTTTTTAAAAATCGCAAAATTTAAATGCGAGGTGGTATAAATGCTTAATTCTTTTTAAATTGGTTAATTCCATTTCTTTGCGGCACGGCAATTTCTGCCTTAGGGCTTGTGTTCAATCTTATTAAACGTCAAAGCACATCGCAAAAAGCAATATCACAAGGGCTTCAGGCTCTACTCAGAAGCGACATAATTCGTATTCACGATAAATACGTAGATATGGGCTACTGCCCGCTAAGTATAAAGGAAGCCTTAAATCGGGAGTACGCTTCTTATCACGGATTGAAGGGCAACGATATAGCCACGCTTTTGTATGAAGAGGTTATGGAGCTGCCCGAGCATAAGGAGGTGCATTATGAAGGAAAAGCTTAAGGACGTAGCAACGCGCGCGTTTAAAACCTTCTGGCAAGCCACGGTAGCTTATTTTATCGCCACCTTTAGCACTCAGCTTGCAGGAGCAGATGCATTCGATATAGATGCATTAAAAAATGCATTTATCGGTCTTTTAATAGGCGCGTTGTCCGCAGGACTGTCCGCCGCATGGAACGGAGTTATCAGTCCATTGCTTGATAAAGCAAAATAAAAACAAAAAGCGAAATCCACACGGATTTCGCTTTTTGTTTAGTTGTCAATCATTATATGTCCCTTATTTTCCTCACGAGTGATTTTGTATTCACTTGGGTCAAAGTCTGGAAATTCTTCCGGCATTGTGGCTTTAATTGCACAAATTGCAACAGCCAACTGATAATCATCAGGCTCTTTTGTTGTAAGCCTTTGCATCCATAAGCCTGGAGCAGATAACGCTCTTGTAAACCAGTTATTATGCTTGCCTGCAAGCATAATAAATTCATAGCCAACGCCCATAATAATAGGAAGGGTAGCTAATTTTACAAGGCTTCTTATCCAAGAATGGCTAAATTCGGGGATAAACATACCAACAATAATTGATATAAGAAGCATTACAAATAAAAAGCTTGTGCCACAACGAGGGTGGAAGCGTGAGCATTTTCTTGCATTTTCGGGAGTTAGCTCTAAGCCCTGCTCATAGCAAGCAATAGACTTATGCTCAGCACCGTGATAAGAGAATGTTCTCTTAATATCCTTCATTAAGGATACGGATGCTATATAAATAATAAAGATTGAAATCTTAATAATTCCCTCAATGGCAGCCTGCAAATAGTGGTTAATTCCATTTTCGGAAATATATTTTCTTGTTAAAAAGTCAAGACCGTCAGTTACATATGTTGGTAATGCGATAAATAATACCACCGCAAGAAGTAAGCCAAATACAAGTGAAATTGCCATAATTAAGCCTGTTGCTGCGCTTGACTCCTTTTTGTCCTTCTTTTTAGTCTCTTCCTTTATCTCTTCCTCGTTTTTATCTACACATTCCTCGGTGTTTTCCTGTGTAGCATTGTCATTTTCGTTGCTCTTAGCGCTCTTAGCCTCAAGCTCCTCTATGCTAATACCTTGCTTTTTAGCTTCCTTTTCAAGCTTCCTTCTTGCTTTCTTTGCGTCCTTTTCTGCTTTTTCCTTTTCCTCAAGCTCATCAATACCAAGCATATCGGTAGAGTCCCCGAGAGTTTTAAAGGATAAAATCATAGATTCCACAAAGCCCACAATTCCTCTTAAAATAGGAATATTTAGCCATTTATGTTTTTCTTTTGCAGGATGAAATTCGCTTTTTTTAATTTCAATGCTACCATCCTCTTTTCTTATAGCAAGAGCAACCTTGGTAACATTTTTCATCATAACGCCCTCAATTACCGCTTGACCGCCAACGCTGTTAGCCTTGCAGGGCGTACATTTCTTATCACTCATGTTTTTGCCTTTCGTTAATTGTTTTTGTTTCTTTCTCTGTCAAGATAGCTTTGTAAGATAAGACACGCTGACATTTCATCAATAATGTCCTTTCTTTTTTGCCCTCTTGTATTAGTTTGATTTAAAATTACATGGGCATTTGCAGTTGAAAGCCTTTCATCAAAAAGCTCAACCTTAATTCCCGAAATTTCTTCTAAATGCTTGCCAAATGCTTGCACCTTTTCGCTTCTTGGACCAAGAGTGCCATTCATGTTGATAGGATGACCTAAAACTATAAGTCCCACATCATTTTTCTTTGCAAAATCCGACACACTCTCGGCAGTTTTTAAAAATCCGGTGCTTTTAATGCATCCAGCTCCGCTTGCTAAAAATCCGCTTAAATCGGACAAAGCAAGACCTGTGCGGGCATCTCCATAGTCAACGCCTAAAATCTTTTTAAGAGCCATTTTTACCTCAAATAAATAGTAATATATAATTTAAGCATT
>JAZSHT010000038.1:0-2934 GCA_045533435.1 Eubacteriales bacterium
AAGTACGCTAAGATGATAAATGCTTTCAGAACCGGCAGGGACATTCACGCAATTACAGCCTCACAGGCATTTAAGGTTGATTTAGACGACGTAAGTGATGAATTGAGAAAGCGTGCAAAGGCGGTAAACTTCGGTATAGTTTACGGTATTGGCGACTTCTCTCTTGGTAAGGATTTACATGTTAGCAAAAAGGAAGCAAAGGAATATATTAATTCATATTTTGCTACTTATCCAGACGTACACGCGTTCATTAACGCTTTAATTGAGTATGCAAGGGAAAACGGATATGCTAAGACTATGTTCGGCAGGATTCGTTATATTCCTGAGCTAGCGGCTTCAAATAAAATTACGCAGGCTTTTGGCGAAAGAGCTGCTATGAACAGCCCTATTCAAGGCACTGCTGCTGATATAATCAAGATTGCAATGATAAATGTGCATAAAGCGTTAAATGAAGCTAAAATTGATGCTAAGCTTATTTTACAGGTGCATGACGAATTGATTATTGAAGCGCACAAGGATTGTGTTGAAAAAGCAAAGGAAATTTTAAAAAAGGAAATGGAAAACGCAGTTTCACTTCTTGTGCCTTTAACGGCAGATGTGGGTGTGGGCTCTAATTGGTTTTTAGCAAAATGATTTTAAAGAAAAATGCCTACGGAAAAATCAATTTATATCTTGATATTTTAAATAAGCGTGAGGATGGTTATCACAATGTAAAATCGGTTATGCAAAGCGTTTCACTTTGTGATGAAATCACTCTTGAAATAACTGATGTTCAAGGGGAAAATGAAATTGAAATTATTTGCTCTGATGACAGATTAAAATGCGATAAAAGTAACCTTATTTATAAAGCGTGGTTTAAATTTTTTGAGGCTACAAAAATACTTGGAAAAAGGTGTGTATTTACACTTAAAAAGAACATTCCAATGGCGGCGGGAATGGCTGGCGGTAGCTCGGACTGTGCTTGCGCGTTGTCGCTTTTAAATGAAGCGTTTGGTAGTCCGCTAAGCTATGAGGAGTTAGTGATTTTAGGCTCTAAAATCGGTGCAGACGTTGCGTTTTGCATAAAGGGTGGCACTTGCATTTGTGAGGGCATTGGAGAGAAAATTACACCTTTAAAAAGCTTTAAAGATGCTTATTTAGTTTGCGCTATTGACGAGTCAAGTGTTTCAACGCCTTACGCCTTTTCTCTGCTTGATGAAAGGTACGGAACAGAATGTACGGATAGTGGAAATATTTTCTCTGTTATTGACGGTATTGAAAGTCAAAATTTAAAGGCGGTATGTAACGGACTTTACAATAAATTTGAAAGCGTTATTATTCCTAAAATTGAAAACGTTCAAGCTATTAAGGACATTATGCTGTCTTGCGGTGCTTTGGGTGCGCTTATGAGTGGCAGCGGCCCATCGGTTTTTGGTATATTTGGCGATGAAATTTCGCAAATTTCTGCATTTAATGTACTAAAAAAACACGGAATAAATGCTTTTTTATGTAAAACTGTCTAAAATTAAAAATTTTTTATGAAATTCGTTGACAAAATTGTATTTACGATTTATAATAATTAAAATATTCTGTATTTGAAAGGAAATTTTTTATGGCAGATTTATTCGATTACAAATTTGGTAAAGAGGGTATCACATTTGATGATGTTCTTCTTATTCCTGCAAAGAGCGATGTTGTTCCAAAGATGATTAATCTTGAAACACACCTTACAAAGAAAATTAAGCTTAATATTCCACTTATGAGTGCGGCTATGGATACTGTTACAGAGTCCGAGCTTGCTATTGCTATTGCTCGTGAGGGCGGTGTTGGTGTAATACATAAGAATATGACTATTCAAAGACAGGCTGAAGAGGTTGAAAGAGTTAAGAGAAGCGAAAACGGTGTTATCCGTGATCCATTCTTCTTAGCACCTGATAATACTGTACTTGAGGCTGATATGCTTATGGCTAGATACAGAATTTCCGGTGTTCCTGTTTGTACAGAGGGTAAAAAGCTCGTTGGTATTATTACTAACAGAGATATCCGTTTCTTATCAGACTACAATGTTCCAATTAAGGAATATATGACATGTAAAGAGGATCTTATCACAATTAACGAAAAGGAATCCTCTCTTGAAAATGCTAAGGTTTTACTTAGCAAATATAAAATTGAAAAGCTTCCTATCGTTGATGATGATTTTGTTCTTAAGGGACTTATCACAACTAAGGATATTGAAAAGGCTGCTAAGTATCCAAATACTGCTCGTGATGAATTCGGCAGACTTCTCTGCGGTGCGGCTATCGGTGTTACAGATAATGTTGTTGAAAGAGCCGGTGCCTTACTTGCAGTTGGTGCAGACTTCTTAGTTCTCGACTCTGCTCACGGTCATTCGAAAAATATCGTTACTTGCTTAAAGAAGGTTAAGGAAGCATATCCAAATGCACAAATTGTTGCAGGTAATATTGCAACAGGTGAGGCTGCTCGTGATCTTATTGAGGCCGGCGCGGATGCAGTTAAGGTTGGTATCGGTCCTGGTTCTATTTGTACAACTCGTATCGTTGCAGGTATCGGTGTTCCACAAATTACTGCAATTTTTGATGTTTACACAGTTGCTAAGGAATACGGTATTCCTGTTATTGCAGACGGTGGTATTAAATATAGTGGTGATTTAGTTAAGGCTATTGCTGCTGGCGGTGATGTAATCATGGTTGGTTCTCTACTTGCAGGTTGTGAGGAGAGCCCAGGAGAAGAAGAAATTTTCCAAGGCAGACGCTTTAAGGTTTACCGTGGTATGGGTTCACTTGCTTCAATGGAAAAGGGTTCAAAGGACCGTTACTTCCAAGAGGGCA
The DNA here is from genome assembly GCA_045533435.1 of Eubacteriales bacterium. Lineage (GTDB taxonomy): Bacteria > Bacillota > Clostridia > Oscillospirales > CAG-272 > RGIG2000. The sequence continues at coordinate 2,829 of JAZSHT010000038.1, forward strand.
ACAAGAAGCTCGTTCCAGAAGGCGTTGAAGGTCGTGTTCCTTACAAAGGACCACTTCAGGACACTGTATATCAGTTAATGGGCGGTCTTCGTTCAGGTATGGGTTA
>JAZSHT010000046.1:0-2414 GCA_045533435.1 Eubacteriales bacterium
TGCGAAAAGTTAGTAGAGGTAGAGAACAAAATTTGGGACGGTCAAGCTCTTTTAGATGAAAGCGTGTTTGAAGAGAATGGCTACGCAGATAAGGGCATGATGCTTCTTCGTAACCGCTTCTTTAAGACCTGTGCCTTTAACACTAAGCTTCAAAGGTGGTTTAAGGATAGAGGCATTAAGGATATTTCCGACCTTAATAAGCAAGCTATTACACGCGCTAAGAGCATTGAGGACATTAAGCTGGTTGTTACCGATTCAAGTATTAAGTATATTAAGCTTTATAATGGTAGCCGTGAGGATGCTATTAACGCTTGGCTTGATACACTAACACTTTCCTTTGGCTTAGTGAAGACCGAAAAGCCCACAAAGCATATGTATGGCAAAATGGTACAAACAAGCTATCAGCTTATAAACACCCTTGAATTAAGCGATGATGAGGTTAAATTATTGCTTACAGACTCCCTTGACTATTTATGGCAAATCCAATCCAACCCTATGTATATGCGATATTTTATCAAAATGCAGCTTCGCGAGGATGAATTTGACTCAGAATCCCTCTTTGATGAGTGCGAGGAGGTATTTGAGGATGGCAATTATGACTCAGAGCCTGAAATGGTTAACACCATGCGCAAGAATGTCATAATGCAGCTTCTTTCGTATAACGATAGCTTTGCATATACCGATGAATACGCTGAGTTCCGTACACAAACTAAGAAGGCGATAGTGCGCGACCTTCGCAAGGGACACATTTTAGTCAACGGCACAAACGCCACACTATTTGGTAACGGCTACGAAATGCTTTATGCATTAACCAACAAGGAGTATGACCTGAAAAGCCCTCAAAGACTTGGACTTGACAAGGGACAAATCCGTGTAGCTCGCTTTGAAAATTTCAAGGAGCTTCTTTGCGCAAGAAGCCCACACATTACAATGGGCAACCTTTATGTGTGCGAAAACCGCATTGATGAAAACGATGTATATTCAAGATACTTCAATTTAACTAACGAGATTGTATGTATCAACTCCATCGAGGAAAACCTACTTCAACGCTTAAACGGCTGCGACTTTGACTCCGATGCTATGCTCATTACTGATAATGAAATCATGTTAAGGTCAGCAAAGAAGAGATATAATAGATTCTTAGTGCCATATTGCGGCGCTGAATCTAAGTCCAAGAGCCTTCCTATCTATCAAATGGATAATGATATTTCCGATAACAAAATCGGCGAAATTGTAAACCTTTCACAGTTCCTTAACAGTATCTATTGGGACAAGCTTTCAAGGGGCGAGGATGATAAGGAGCTTTACCTTGAAATATGCAAGCTTGCGGTGCTTTCCGGTATGGAAATTGACAGAGCAAAGCGTGATTACGGCATTAAGTCCGGAGATATTATTAAGTCCATCCGTAGTAGCTCCACCAAGGATGCAAACGGCAACACCCTTAACAAGCCACAGTTCTTTAAGTACGCTAAGAAGGCGAGCAAATCCTCGGGCGCTAAGTATGATGACATGGTTGAAACCTCAATGCAAAAGGTTGTAAATGCAATTAAGAGCGAAATCCACAAGTCCCCACGCCGCAAGAACGATGAAAAGACTACACTTTCGCAGCTTTTACCAGAGCTTGATGTGGAGATTAAGGATAACGATTACCGATACAGAAAGGAAATTATTAAGGAGCTTAACAAGCATCAGACTAAGCTCTCTGCAATTCGCAGCCTTATGCACCTTGTGTCAGACAAGGAAAAGACTGCTAAAATGCACGATTGCCGTGAGATTGAGCAGCAAGCGGTAAGCTTCGTTAAGCGTAAGATGAAATCTAAGGGCGTTTTATATCTCTTAATCAGCGCTCTTGATGATAAGGACTCCGATGCGCAATCATGTCGCTCCTTGCTCCTTTCCGCAATTTGCTCAGCAAGTGATGATTTCTACCGCCTCATTGCCAACACTCGCGATACTATGTATCAGCTTGAGCCTGATGACAATGGAGACATCAAAATCTACGGATATAACCACTCAATGCGCGAAATTAAGTAATATACTAGAAAATACGGCTACTTCGGTAGCCGTATTTTTTTGAGCGGCAGTGGTTCGCTACGCGAACAGCGGTCAGTGGTCAGTGGTCAGTGGTCAGTGGTCAGCAGCTCGCTTCGCTCACAGGTAAATTGCAAAGCGTTGCTTTGTAGGTAAATTATCGCTTTGCGATAGGTAAATTGTTGCTAGCGCAACAGGTAAATTAAATTTGCAAGCAAATTTAGGTAACGCGGACAGGGGACGGGGGCGTGTCCATGAGGAAATTATCGCTACGCGATAGGTAACCGATTTTTAAAATTTATAGCTCAATTCCAAGCTTAAATGAACTCCATGGATTTTCTTCCGTTTCACCGCCCAAGTCATCTTCCCAACGCTTTTGATTG
>JAZSHT010000164.1:0-12600 GCA_045533435.1 Eubacteriales bacterium
CTTATTTACAATAATAAAAAGGATGAGGAGTAACGGTTAAACCGTAGGGCATCTTAATTTCCCACTCCGTAACGCTATTCTGTGAAGTCGGAGGCCAAGCGGTCTTAGGAAGACAAGCAAGTTGTTCAACTCCTTGGCTCACAGAACGACATGGCTACGATCCGACTTCTTATTTACAATAATAAAAAGGATGAGGAGTAACGGTTAAACCGTAGGGCATCTTAATTTCCCACTCCGTAACGCTATTCTGTGTGACGGATAGCATCAAAAAGGACTGTCGCTTTGCAACAGTCCTTTGTTTTTACCATATGAATGGAATAAGGCGATATTTTGTTCGATTTTTGTAGTCGGTATAGCCTTCAAGCTCTTTTTCAAGGAGCTTTTCCTCATTGATTATTCGCACTATTATTACAGGGATATATGGTATAAAGCATATTAAGGAATACCAAGAGCCAAGGATTAGCGGAATTGACAAAAATAGAAATATTGTAACTGAGTACATTGGGTGGCGAACTATTTTATATAGTCCTTTGTCTATTACTTTTTGGTTTTCCTGCACCTCTATTGTTCTTGAAAGATATGCATTTTCACGCATAACCTCCCCGTAAAGCAAGTAGGAGATAAAAAGGACAATAGATGCTATTATTACTAACCATTTAGGGACTGATGACCAATTAAAGCGGAAGTCAAGTCCTGCTATAATAAAGCCTACTAAAAATAGAAGTGCAGATATGCCAACAACTGATTTTTGTGTAGCTTGCTTCTCTTTTGCGTTTAGTCGTTTTTTAAGTAGGTCGGGGGATTTTATAAAAAGGACTATGCCAAGAATAAGCATTGGTATAAAAAGTAATGCTATAAAAAGCCATGCATTGGGATAATTAAATGTCCATGCAGGGAGAAAAAGTAAAAGTCCTACAAATAAAAGTCCCAAAATAAATTTTGAAAGTGCACTGAATAGAAGCTTCATTTTATTTCTCCTTGTTTTTCAAAATTTGGCGAATTGCAAAAAGTTGAAGTCGTTTAGGTAGGATATTAAGCATAAGTAAAAGTGGATTACGGTTGATGCTATATGCGAATTTTGGATTGCGCTTTTTTATTATGCTTAGAGATTTTGCAGCTATTTTTGATGGTGGGACATTTTTTGCCTCAACGTTATCTACTATTTTTTTAAAGCGAGTTGCATTGCAGGAATAGAGCCTTGTTTTTTCGCAAAAGCGGTCAAGTGCGGTGGTTGAAGCACCGAGCATATTTGTTTTTACTGCGCCTGCACGAAGGACAGATACCTTGATATTAAGTAATTGAAGCTCCATTCTGAGAGAATATGCATATTTATCAAGTGCGCTTTTTGTTATCGCATAGATGCCTGTAAATGGAAGTGGGTCAAGAGGGGCAAGCTCACTTGTGGTAATTAAAATTCTGCTATCCCTTTTTAGCAAAGGCAAGAAAATTTTGTTTATAAGATAAACGCCGTTTACATTGATGTCAAATATTCGTTTAAATTGCTCCGTTTTCATTTCCACAAGGGAATCAAGCATATATACTCCCGCAAAATGGATTATGGCATACAATTCTTCGGTATGACTTTTAACTGTTTCAAATGCGTTGAATACGGAGCTTTCCGAGGTAATGTCACACTGAATTGGAATAACATTGTTTGGTATTTCCTCTGTTTTAATATCTAATGCAAATACCTGATAGCCTAAGCTACTAAAAAGCTTGGCAGCTTCCTTGCCCATTCCACCATATGCACCTGTAATTAGTATTGATTTCATATTATTCCTCTATTGCTTGCCACAAAAGTTGATTATTTTCAATGGTGGCTTTTATTTTGCCTTGCTCCTTTAAGTAAACAAGGTAGGATTTTACCGTGCTGCCCACAATAGCATATTGCTCCATTGTAAGAGGCAATTCAAATTCATTAAAGAGCTTTTGCAAAAGTGTCTCAAATATTATTGGCTCTTTACAAAGTCTTAAAATTTGGTTTATTATCTCATTTACCTTGTCTATATTATACTGTGCAAGGTCGCTAATATTGTCGGTAGCTTCAGCGTGGGATGGGATAAAGCATTTTGCTTTCATATTTTTAACACTTTCAAGTGTTTCAAGATATGCTTTTACATCGTAGATTAAGCCGATACGGTATTTATCTAATGTTTGCTTACTTGACAGACAGTCAGCAAGATAGATTACATCATCCTTAGTTTTAAAGCCTACCATATCAAATGAGTGTCCAGGTAAATTGACTATTTCTATTCCGTTTGGGATAATATCGGGAGTTAGGTATTCGGCTTTGCTTTCCTCGGCTACAAGAAATTTATTGCGAAGCTCCTTTGGGGGATATGCGCCGAATAGAAATGCAGATTCTAAAATTGTGTGGTTGGTATAGCCGCACTCGATTGATGGAGCATAAATTTTACATCCTGTTTGGTCTTGTAAATACTTATTTCCGCCGATATGGTCCCCGTGAGCGTGGGTATTTAAAATCATTTTAAGTTGCCAACTGTTTGCATCTAAAATTTTGCGAATTTTTTTGCCTGTGTCCTTGTTGTTTCCGCTGTCTATTAAGCATACTTCTGTATCGTTTATTTTTATAATGCCGATTTTTGATGGGCAATCTATATAATAGCAATTTTCGCTTACTTGAATTAGTTCGTACATATGGTTCTCCGTTGTTTTATTTATATAGTAATTTTAGCATATTTTATACAAATTTTCAATATATAAAAAATCGCCTTAATGGCGATTTTTATAGTATTTCAAGTAGTGATTTTATGTATTTATAGCCTTTTTTATCAAGCTTTTCACGCTCGATTTCTAGGTTGCAAGCGACACTTTCTATATTGTGGGTGTCGGAGCAGATGGCGAAAGGCTTACCCCTTTTTGCGATTAGGTCTATCATATTGTTATCGGGATATGGATTTGTTCTATATCCACGGGAGATAGCGCCTGTGTTGATTTCAAAAATAGCGGGGGTTTTTAAGAGCTTGTCAAGCGCTTCGGTATATGCTTTTACATAGCGTGGGTTATTTATATCTATCATTGGTATTCTTTCGTTAAACTTAGTTACTAAGTCAAAGTGTCCTATGATATTGCATTTTGTTTTTTCGTAGATGTCGCCAACTAATTTAAAATAATCCTCGCAGTATGCGTATGCATCGCCGTTATACTGCTTCATTATAAAATCGTGAACCTCGCTTGCGCTTATATCAACGGACAGATACTGTCCGTTTTTATAAACATAGTGAACAGAGCCTAAAATAAAATCGTAATCGGGGTCGGCAGGGATTGAATAATAATCCTGTTCAATGCCTAAAAAGATTTTGATTTGGTCCTTATATTTTTCTCTTAGTGCTAAAACCTCGTTTTTATAGCTTTGAACATTCTTTTCATCCATACTCCAATCGCAAAAAAATTGCATTGGGGCGTGGTCGGTAAATCCGATTTCCTTCATTCCGCAATTTATTGCGGCTTGCACCATTTCCTCAAGTGTGTTTTTGCCGTCGCTATATGTGGAATGGGCGTGGTAGGTGGATACTATCATTTGGTCATTTTCTCCTGCTTAACCTTATGGTCAATGATGTGGCGTGATGCTAATTCTCTATGAATATCCTCAACGCTAATGCCCATTTGTACCATAAGCACCATTACATGGTATGCAAGGTCGGCAATTTCGTAAATTGTTTCCTTTTTATCATCTGCCTTGCCTGCAATAATAACCTCTGTACATTCCTCGCCTACCTTTTTAAGAATTTTATCAATTCCCTTTTCAAAAAGGTATGTGGTGTATGAGCCCTCTGGCTTATCCTTTTGTCTGCCTACAAGTAGGTCATAAAGACCTTGAATTGTGAATTCGTGTCTTTCCTCGCTTTGATAAACCTCGTTTGTGAAGCAGCTATCTGTATTTAAGTGGCAAGCAGGACCGTCCTTTTCAACTACTACTGTTAATGCATCGTAGTCGCAATCGGCAGTAATTGAAACGATATGCTGATAGTTTCCGCTTGTTTCTCCCTTTAACCAAAGCTCCTTTCTTGAACGGCTGTAAAAGCATGTTAAGCCCTTCTCCATTGAAATTTTAAGGCTTTCCTTATTCATATATGCTACGGTTAATACCTTTTTTGTAATAGAGTCAACTACTACGGCAGGGATAAGACCGTTTTCATCAAATTTAAGCTTTTCTATATCTAACATTTTATAACCTCACTGTGATATTGTTGTTTTTTAATTCTTCTTTAAGGTTACTGATTTTAACCTCGCCAAAGTGGAATATTGATGCGGCAAGTCCTGCATCTATATCGGGAATTTCTTTAAATAAATCAATAAAGTGCTGGATATTGCCTGCGCCACCTGATGCGATTACAGGAACATTTACTGCTTCGCAAACTAATTTAAGAAGCTCAATATCAAAGCCACCCTTAACGCCATCAGTATCAATTGAGTTTACAACCACCTCACCTGCGCCAAGCTCAACACATTTTTTAATCCAAGAAATTGCTTCCATACCTGTGTTTTCGCGTCCGCCCTTGGCAAAGACCATAAGCTGTCCGTCAACTCTTTTAATATCTGCGGAAATAACTACGCATTGGTTGCCGTATTTTTGTGCAGCTTCTCTTATAAGCTCGGGGTTTCTTATAGCGCCTGAATTTACGCTTACCTTGTCTGCTCCGCACTTTAATACTCTATCAAAGTCATCAACTGTATTTATGCCACCACCTACTGTAAGGGGGATAAATACATTTTTTGCAACCTCGCAAAGAATATCGGTAAATAGCCTTCTTTCCTCATAGGATGCAGTTATATCGTAAAATACAAGCTCATCTGCACCGTTTTGTGAATAGTATTTTGCAAGCTCTATTGGGGATGATACATCATTTAAGCCTTGAAAGTTAGTTCCCTTTACTACTCTACCGTTTTTTACATCAAGGCAAGGAATAATTCTTTTTGTTATCATTTTGACACCTCAATAGCTTCCTTTAGGTCTATTGCGCCTATATAGTATGCTTTTCCTATAATTGCGCCGTATAGGTTCATTTCTCTTAATGCTTTTATATCATCAATTGTAGATACTCCCCCTGATGCAATTATATTAAGAGAGTATTTTTCGCTAAGCTCCTTATATAATGTAAGGTTTGTACCCTTCATTGCGCCATCCTTGGATATATCGGTGCAAATTACAGTTTTAACGCCTAATTTTTGCATTTTAGAAAGAAAATCATCAAGGGAATACTGAGATTTTTCAATCCATCCCTTAATTGCAATATAGCCATCCTTAATGTCGGCACCTACTGCTATTTTTTCTTGATATTTTGATATTGCTTCCTTTAAAAAGCATTCATCGTTAACTGCGGCTGTGCCTAAGATAACACGGCTAACGCCTGCATTTAAGTATTTTTCAACAGTTTCAATATTACGAATACCACCGCCAATTTCAACAAAAAGGCTTGTTTTGGTAGCAACCTCTTTGACTATTTCAATGTTTGGTGTTGTGCCGTTTTTTGCTCCCTCTAAATCTACCATATGGATAAATTTAGCTCCCTTGCTTTCAAAATCGTATGCGATTTCAATGGGATTTTCGGAATAAACGGTCATTTCCTCATAATTGCCCTTGTAAAGGCGTACTGCTTTTTTATCGTATAAATCTATTGCCGGGAAAATATTCATTTTTTACTCCATTAAAGCTCACAAAATGCTTTTAGTATTTTAAGTCCTATATCTCCGCTTTTTTCGGGATGGAATTGGCATCCGTATATATTCTTATATGCAACTGCGGCAGTTAATTCCTTGCCGTATTCTGTGGTTGCAAGTAAGCTTTCATCACAGTCCTTAGCAAAATAGGAATGAACAAAATATACATGGTCGCCGTTTTTTAAGTATTTAAAAAGTTTGCTTTCTTTTTTTATGCTTAATGCATTCCAACCGATATGTGGAATTTTAAGGCTCTTATTTATGTAGTTTTCCATAGGCACAACGCTTCCCTTTAAAAGTCCTAAGCCGTTATGCTCGCCGTATTCATAGCTTTTTTCAAAAAGAAGCTGCATACCAAGACAAATACCCATAAGAGGCTTACCGTTTTTTGCTTCCTCTATGACTATTTTGTCAAGACCTGTGTCTTTTAATTTCTTAATTGCATCTCCGAATGCGCCAACGCCTGGAAGGATGATTTTGTCGGCTTTTTTTATTTCTTCGGGGTCAGAGGTTACTGTAACATCTGCGCCTACATATTTAAATGATGAGGTTAAGGAAAATAGATTTCCTACACCGTAATCTATAATTGCTATCATTAAAGAACTCCCTTTGTTGATGGAACCTCGTTTTTGTGGCTTTCATCTATTGCGGTTGCTTTAGCAAGTGCTCTTGCAAGTGCTTTGAATGCGCCCTCAATAATGTGGTGTGAATTTGAGCCTGCAAGCTGCTTTGTGTGTAGAGTAACACCTGCATCACGGGCAAATGCTCTTAAAAATTCCTCGGTTAGCTCGGTATCAAAATCTCCTACCTTGTATGCAGGAATTTTAAGGTCATAGTAGCTTTCGCCTCTGCCTGAAATATCAACGGCGCATAAAATGAGTGCTTCATCCATTGGTAAAATGATATCGCCGTAGCGGTAAATGCCTTTTTTGTCGCCTAATGCTTGACTAAGTGCTTTGCCTAAAACTATTGCAATATCCTCTACCGTGTGGTGGTAATCTACATCGGTATCACCTACGCATTTTACATTCAAATCATATCTTGCATGCTTTGAAAAAAGTGTAAGCATATGGTTTAAAAAGCCGCATCCTGTGTCAATATTTGATGTGCCGCTACCGTCAAGATTTAAGTATAATTCAATGTCGGTTTCGTTTGTTTTTCTCTTGATTTCAGAAGCTCTCATTTAGATAGTCTCCTTTAAAATTTCTTTTATTGCTCCTATAAGAGCATTCATTTGCTCCATAGTGCCGATTGTAATTCTGTTATATTCTTTAATTCGCTCTTTAGTAAAGTGGCGAACTAAAATGCCCTTGGATTTTAGCTTTAAATAAAGTGCTTCGCCATCTATTTTGTCGCTTTTAGCGAAAACGAAGTTTGCTTTTGATGGAATAACATCAAAGCCTAAATCATTAAGTGCTTTTTCTGTGTATTCTCTATTTTTAATAATTGTTTTACAGTTATCCATATAGTAGCTATTATTTTCAAGAGCCTTTAAGCCAGCTATTTGAGTTAAGCGATTAACATTGTATGGATTTGTAGAATACTTAATTGTATTAAGGTCGGATATTAAATCCTTATTGCCTATGCCGAAGCCTAAGCGTCCGCCCGCAAGTGAACGGGACTTAGAAAATGTGCCTGTTACTAAAAGATTATCGTACTTATGGATAAGAGTGCATGCACTTTCTCCACCGAAATCTATGTAGGCTTCATCAATGATTACTATGTTATTAGGATTTGAGGAAACTATTTTTTCAATATCGGATTTTTCTAAATATCTGCCTGTTGGGGCATTAGGATTTGCTATTACTATGTTTTTGTTTATGCCGATATAATCGTTAATATCTATTGAAAAATCATCCTTTAGGGGAATAATTTCATAGGGGATATTATTAAGGTCGGCAAATACGGAATAAAAGCCGTAGGTAATATCAGCGAATACAATTGGATTTTTGCTATCGCAAAATGCCATAAAAGCGAAGTTTAAAATTTCATCGCTTCCGTTTGTGGCAAGGACCTCATCAAAGGAAACACCGTGTATTTCTGCAATTTTATTTGTAAGCTCGGTGCAAACGGGATCGCAATATAATTGAAGCTTATAGGCTTCATCCCTTACCGCTTCGCTAACCTCTTTTGATGGTGGGAAGGGGGACTCGTTTGTATTTAGCTTAATATAGTTCATATCCTTTGGCTGCTCGCCCGGAGTATAGGGGATAAGCTTAGAATATTTTTCTGTGAAAAATCTACTCATTTTATAGTCCTCAAATTAAATGCTATTTATAAATTAGTCCTCGAAGCGAATGGTTGCGCTCTTTGCATGGGCGTGTAAGCCTTCCTTGTTTGCAAACATTGCTACCTTATCATATACCTTACCAAGAGCATCCTTGGTGTAGTAGGTAAACTGTGATTTTTTAACGAAATCATCAACGGACAATGGGGATGAGAATTTTGCAGTACCGCTTGTTGGTAATGTGTGGTTAGGGCCTGCAAAATAGTCGCCTAATGCTTCAGGGCAGTATTTACCCATAAAGATTGAGCCTGCATGCTTGATTTTGTCAAGGTAATCAAATGGATTATCTACACAAATTTCAAGATGCTCGGGTGCTATTTCGTTTGCTATATCAATAGCAAGCATTAGATTGTTTTCTGCTATGATGATTTTGCCGTTATTATCAATTGATGCTCTTGCAATTTCTGCTCTTGGTAAGAGTGGAATTTGTGCTTCAAGCTCGCTTGAAACCTTATTTGCAAAGTCAACGCTATCTGTAACTAATACTGCGCTTGCCATTTTATCATGCTCTGCTTGGGAAAGTAGGTCTGCGGCTACATATTTTGGATTGCAAGTGCTATCAGCAACTACTAAAATTTCGCTTGGCCCTGCAATCATATCAATCGCAACCTTACCGAATACTTGCTTTTTAGCCTCGGCAACGAATGCATTACCAGGTCCTACGATTTTGTCAACCTCAGGAATGCTTTCAGTTCCGTATGCAAGTGCTGCGACGGCTTGTGCTCCGCCTACCTTAAATATTCTATCAACGCCTGCGATTTTAGCGGCGGTTAAGATGTTAGGATTTACCTTGCCATCCTTTGATGGTGGGGTTACCATAACTATTTGTGAGCATCCTGCAATTTTGGCAGGGATACTATCCATAAGCACGGTTGATGGATATGCGGCAGTGCCTCCTGGTACATAAAGTCCTACTCTTTCAATAGGTGTAACCTTTTGTCCTGTTACAATGCCATCCTTTTCGCTTATGATAAAGCTATTTTTAACCTGTCTTTTGTGAAATTCACGGATATTTTCAGCGGCTTCCTTGATTACCTCAATAAATTCCTTATCGGCAAGGTCAAATGCTTCATCAATTTCCTCGCTTGATACCTCAAGGGATTGTAAATCAACCTTATCGAATTTTTTTGAGTATTCGTAAAGTGCTTTATCTCCGTTTGCTCTTACATTTGCTATTATATCGGTTACAATACCTTCAACATTTGATGCAATATTGTCTCTTGCAAAAATTTCGCTATTTGGCACTTCACCATATTTATATATTTTAATCATTTGCTTCTACCTGTTCTTTTAAGCTCTTGTTAATTTTTTCAATTTCCTCTGTTTTAAATTTAAAGCTTGATTTATTTACGATTAGTCTTGCTGAAATTGGAAGAAATTTTTCTACTACTATTAAGTCGTTTTCCTTTAAGGTTGTTCCCGTTTCAACTATATCAACTATTACATCGGATAAGTCAAGAATTGGAGCAAGCTCTATTGAGCCGTTAAGCTTGATAATATCAATATCACGGCATTTTGAAGCGTAATATTTCTTTGCGATATTTACAAACTTGGTGGCAACACGAAGTGTTTTATCGGTGTTATCGTAAAAGTCCTTTTTGCCTGCTACTGCCATATGGCACTTGCCCATGTTCATATCAAGCATTTCATATACATCAGGCTCGTATTCAAGTAAGATATCCTTACCGCATACTCCTATATCGGCTGAGCCTCTTTCAACATAAATTGATACATCAGAGGGCTTTACCCAGAAAAATCTAACGCCCTTTTCTTGGTTTTCAAAAATAAGCTTTCTTGTATTTTCCTTAATTAAAGGACACTCGTAGCCTGCTTTTTCAAACATTGCATAGACCTTTTCTCCAAGGCGTCCCTTTGGTAATGCTACATTTATCATCCTTACGCCTCCTTAGATAAATCTATTAGCTCTTTATATCGAAGCTTTTGTGGAATTGCTTTTTGCACGCTTACGCTTTTTCCTTCGCTTACATAATTTTGGGCTACTTTATTAAGTGATGATATTTCTGTTTTATCATTATAGATAAGTAATATATCAACATCGTACTTGCGAGTGTTGCCTTTTATTGCTTCAAGCAAGTCAAGATATAAAGCAAAGCCTATTCCCTTTGATTTTCTGCCCATTCTTTCAAGGAGCTTATCGTAGCTTCCACCGAAAAGAACTGTTTCTGGAATTCCCTCTAAAAATCCGTTAAAAACAATTCCGTTATAATAGTTCATATCGTTGACTAATGAAAAATCAAGGCGGATTTTTGAGTTATATTCTGTATTTGCAAGTAATGTATATATGCTTTCAAGCTCATTTACACAATTTAAAAACTCTTCGCTTACATTTATTTCCTTTAATCTTGTGATTACTGACCTTGGGCTACCATAAAGAGAAATAAATTCCTTAATAAGATTTGCATTTTCTTCGTTTACACTGTATTTTTCACAAATTAAGCTAATTTCGTGAGCATTTTTTTGCTTAATACATGTCATTATTTCCGACTTAAAGTCCTCGTTTGCACTGATTTTATTAAAGAGTGCATTTAAAATTCCAAGGTGGGAAATATCTAAAACAAATTTATCTGAAATTGTTGCAAGGCTCTTTGCGGATAGGTATAATACCTCATATACATCGTATATATCAAGGTCGCCTATACATTCAAGTCCTGCTTGCATAATTTCCTTAAATTGATGGGTTGCGCCTGAAATTCTGTAAACATTTTCGTTATAATAAACCTTTTGCTTACATCCTATTTCATCGGTGCTATTTTTAATAATTGATAGAGTAACATCTGGCTTTAATGCAAGTAATTTACCGTTTGTATCATTAAAGGTGATAACGCTATCGCTCACTAAAAAGTCTTTATTTTTTACATATAGGTCGTACTCCTCAAACTTGCTCATTTTGAATGGAAGGTATCCATATTTTTGATATAATGAGCGGAATGAAAGTATGGCTTTTTCATCATCCTTTAAAAATTGACTGTTTTGCATTTACTTATCCTCGTTTAATCTATCTAATACAATATTATAACCGCCGTTTCCGTATTCTAAGCACTTATTAACTCTGCTTATTGTTGCGGTGCTCATTCCTGTTTCCTTGCTAATTTCCACATAGTTAACACCGTTTTTAAGCATTTTTGCGGCTTTTAATCGTTGAGCTATTTCAATTATTTCCTTAATTGTGCAAGCATCCTCAAAAAATGCATAGCATTCCTCAACTGTTTTTAAGGAAAGAATCGCTTCAAAAAGCGCATCAACATCTTTATTTTTTAGTTTTTTCATCGGTTCTCTCTCTTTCGTTTTCGCTTTAGCGTGTTAAAGCGTTAAAGCGTTGGTACTATTATAATACTTTAGTTCGCTAAAGTCAATAGCAAATTTATAATTTTTAAAAAATCTTTAAAATGCATTAAAAATCCGTACCTCTGTGCGGATTTTTAATAATCAATTATATTTTTGCTATAACCTCAACCTCACAAAGCGCACCCTTTGGTAAATCCTTTACAGCTACACAGCTTCTTGCTGGTTTTTCTGTAAAGTATTTGCCGTAGATTTCATTGAATTTAGCAAAATCGTTAATATCTGCTAAAAAGCAAGTGGTTTTAATTACATTCTCAAAGCTTGTGCCTGCTTCCTCTAAAACTGATTTTAGATTTTGCATTACCTGTTCTGTTTGCTCGTTTATATCCTTGCCATCAATATTGCCTGTTTGTGGGTTAATACCGATTTGACCTGATGTAAATAACATTCCGTTAAATACTATCGCTTGTGAGTACGGTCCTATTGCCTGTGGGGCTTTATTAGTTGCAATTTTTTTCATTGTTATTTCCTCTTTATAGTAGTTTAAAGCCGAAGTCTATAAGCGCTTTTTTGATTGTATCAATATGCTCGTAGTTTCTTGTTTCAAGCATAATTCTTAAGTAGCATCCGTTTACATCTGAGCCTTCGTTTGCTCTTTCGTGGTGTACGGAAATTACATTACCGCCAAGGTCGGCAATAATTCTTGATACATTCTTTAATTGTCCCGGCTTGTCGGCAAGCTCAATCATAAGCTGACATGTTCTGCCTGACATTAAAAGTCCTCTCTTGATTACTCTTGAAAGAATAGTAACATCGATGTTGCCTCCCGAGAGCATACATACAACCTTTTTGCCCTTAACGGGAACCTTATTGAACATTGCCGCTGCAGCCGAAACCGCACCTGCACCCTCTGTTACGAGCTTCTGCTGCTCCATGAGAGCGAGGATAGCCGCTGAAATCTCGTCATCTGTTACTGTAACGATTTCGTCAACATATTCTGAGCAATACTTGAAGGTGTTTTCTCCCGGCTCTTTTACAGCAATACCGTCGGCAATAGTGGAAACGCTTTCCAGACGCTCAATCTGCTTATCATGAACAGAATTGAACATACTGGGGGCGCCTGCTGCCTGTACACCGTAAACCTTGATTTTCGGGTTGAGACTCTTGATTGCAAAGGCAACGCCCGAGATAAGTCCGCCGCCGCCGATAGGCACGATGATTGCATCCACATCGGGTAACTGTTCGATAATTTCAAGACCGATTGTGCCCTGACCTGCAATAACGTCGGGGTCATCAAAAGTCGGAGGCCCAAGCGGTCTTAGGGAAGA
>JAZSHT010000096.1:0-2365 GCA_045533435.1 Eubacteriales bacterium
GTAGTGCTGCGTATGCAATAGCTGAAATGTTAGATAAAGACTTTTATTTAATTGCTTCTTCTGGCTTTGAGCATTTTGAATTAACAGAAGAAGAAAAACAGGTAGTGGCAGAGGCTGTAAGTTGGCTTTTAAAAGCGGCACATTTGGGTCATAAACTGGCTATGAATGTTGTAGCACATTGTTATATATTTGGAGTTGTTGTAGAAAAAGATGAAAAGATTGCTGAGTGGTGGTTACAAATCGAAGAAATTAGTAATAATGCTTTGAGTGAATATAAAAGGACCATATAGCTTGCAATTGAAAAAAGAAAGGTACTAAAGAATTGTTCTTTGACAAATCATATATGGTAATGCGCGAAATTATGGATTGCTATCAAGCGAGAGTAGATGCTGGTGCTCACGATTATTTTGTCATTGATTAATGTTGGTGATTTATTAGCACTTATGGATGGTGCCAGAGTGAAGACCTTGAAAGGCAAGGTTTAGTTATGGAAGAAAACAATAAATTTTGGGAAAAAGATTTTAATTTTATTAAAGGTGAATATCATTTAAAGATAGCTGATCTATGTGCAGAAAATTCGTTTCAGTACGAAAATGCTGCTGTTAATTATCGTAAGAGCGTGTATGCATTTACTAGTGGAACTGCATATTATCTTAATTATTACACTAACACAGTTCCGATTAGTGAGGATATTGATGATGACGAAATTTTCTATCAACCAGATGGATATGATGCGTATGGTTATAATTTTTCTACGGTATTGTTATCTGAATCTTCATATGCATATCAAAGCGTATTAGATGAAAAATTAGCACATATATTGGACAGGTTAGAAATATTGATGCTAGAAAATTGTGCGGAAGCAATGGTTGCTTACTGTAAATGTCGTTTGCATCTGGGACATGACTTAGATAGTCAAATATGCTTTGGTTTTTATAAAAAAGCTGCTGAAATGGGGAATGGTGAAGCCTACTATGAATTGGCAGAATGTTATAGATATGCGCTTGGCGTTGAAAAAGATTTAGAAAAAGCACTTGAATCTTATAAAATAGCTGCTCAATTAGGAAACGGAGATGCTGCTTATGCTTTGGGGCAGATATATAGCGGGCACGAAGTTTGGGCATACGATATGAAAAATGAAGATTTCAAATATGAGCAAGAGTGGTTTGCTAACAGAGTAGATGTAAGAATTGGAGCTACATGGTTTTTAAAGGCAGCTAAGTTAGGTAATGTAAATGGTCAAAGGGAAATATCTAAGTGCTATTCTTCTGGAAAAGGTGTTCCTAAGAATGAAGCATTAGCTGATGTTTGGAATGAAGTAGCAAAAATGAAAGGCAAGGTGTAATTATGGAAGAAAAAATGGGCTTAGTAGATGAGTTTCTTTATATCGACGGAGAATGCAATTTCAAGAAAGCAGAACTATGCTTTGAACGTGAGCAATATAAGGATGCAGTAGAATTTTATAAAAGAAGTTATGGTAATTTTAAGAAAGCATATTCCGCTTGGCTTGCACTTTTTAATAAACAGGAAAAAGATATTCTTGAGATAGAGCGCATCAAGGAAAGAATTCTAGAATTATGTGAGATAGAAGTTGCTGAAGCTATTTTATTAAGAACAAAGATAGAACCTATGAGCAAGTTTGAAAAACTAAAGTTGCGCGAACAGGCTGCCAAAATAAATTATGCTGATGCAGTATTCAAATTGGCAAGAACTTATTTTGATGGCAAAAATAAAGAAAGAGATGTAGAGAAATGTAAGGAATTATTACAAAGAGCTGTTGAGTTAGGAAATAGTGACGCAAGTTATTATCTTAAATTGTTAAATGAAAAATGTTTTGGCGAAGCGGGTTCTTATGAAGCTATTCTTCAACATGAAGAGTACGGTGCCGAAGAGGCAGAAACTTTAGGACAAGAATTATAGCAAATCTTTTAAAGCATAATCAAAAAAGTCAGTGTCGTTTCTTCGGAAACAGCACTGACTTTTATTTTATATTGTTCTAATTTTCTACTCCTCTTCCTTTTCCGCAGCGAGCTTTTGCAAAAGGACAACGTGTTCGTTATGACTAAGGACGTAGATGAAGTCCCCTGCCATAATTTTAGTGTCGCCTGCGGGAACAAGTTGTTCCTCGCCACGCTTGATGTCTACAAGCAAAGTGTGAGGAGGCCATTTGATATCTTTAACAAGTTTGTTTTCAATGGGGCTACCACTGCATACGGCGAGCTCTGTAATATTGCGTTGTTCCATCAGCTCTGGTTCGGGAGTTGCCTTGTTCAAAGTGCGGTTAAGCAGTTCTTCATAAATGGGTTTGCTCTTACACAGCTCTGCCACAACGAAAGCAACCATGGCGGCAATGGAAAGGGCAAGC
>JAZSHT010000170.1:0-2094 GCA_045533435.1 Eubacteriales bacterium
GCCCATATGTTTGCGGATTTTGCTATACACAATTATATGATGTAGAGCAAGAGGTTAACGGTATCTATACATATGAAAGAAAGCCTAAGTTTGATATGGATAGAATTAAGAAAATCACACAATACAAAAATAACGACAAATAAGAGGTAAGGTATGAAAATTTTATTTCAAGGTGATTCTATTACAGATGCAGGCAGAGATTGGAATAATGATGCTCAATTAGGCAGAGGATACGCTCATTTAGTTGAGGCTGCCCTTGGCTTTGAAGAACCGAATCAACATACTTTTGTAAATAAGGGTATAAGTGGAAATAGAATAGTTGATCTATACGCTCGCATTAAGAGAGATATTATTAACTATCAGCCAGATGTAATGAGTATTCTTATCGGCGTAAACGATGTTTGGCATGAAATTGGAGATAGCCCAAATGGTGTGGATGCAGATAAATTCTTTAAGATTTATTCAATGCTTATTGAAGAAATAAAGGAAGCACTCCCAAATATAAAAATTATGATTTTAGAGCCATTTGTTTTAGAAGCGGGTGCAACTGAAAATCATTGGGAGTTTTTCAAAACTGAAACCGCAAAGCGCGCAGAAATGGCGAAAAAGATAGCAGAGAAGTTTGCGCTTCCATTTATTCCACTTCAAGCGGGCTTTGATGAGCTTGCAAAGAAAGCGCCAAATAACTATTGGCTTGGCGATGGAGTACATCCAACTGCTAAGGGACATGAATTTATAAAAAATGAGTGGTTGAAGGCTTATAAAAATCTATAATTAAGAAAATGTTCGTTGTCAGCTCGGCTGTCAACGAACATTTTTATCATAAAATTTCCATTTATATTTTTGAATTAAGTCTCCATAATAATATCAGAGCGTGCGAAAATCGCGTGCTCAATAATATAGATATTTCAAGAATAGGAGTCTATTATGTCTAAGAATAACATCTCAGTACCAGAAGCAAAGGCAGCACTTGAGCAATTCAAGATGCAGGCTGCAAGCGAAGTAGGTGTAAATCTTAACCAAAATGGTTATAACGGCGATTTAACAGCTAAGCAAGCTGGCTCTATCGGCGGTCAAATGGTTAAGAAGATGATTGAGTCTTACGAAAACTCTCTTAAGAATTCTAAATAATTTAACCGAAATATAGTTAAGCTATTTAGTTTGAATTCAAAAAGCAAGCTGTCGCGAAAGCGATGGCTTGTTTTTTTGTAATTATTTAATATAATTTTATCAAGCATATGAATAAGTTTTTTGGCAGAAAATCACAGCAAAAATTTGTAAATTGAATACAGATGTATGTACTTCGCGAACAAATATTCATGTTTGTCATTGTATTGTGAATAAAAATAAAAAAATATGAATTTTATTCAAAAAATATGAAAAAAGACTTGCAATTTTAAAATCATAGTAGTATAATAGTTGCATATTTATTTTTTATGGTGCATTTTTACATTTAAAGCATAAATTAAAAAATAGTGAAATTCGCGTGTATAAGGAGATAAGAAAATGGAAAGAGTTTATAATTTTTCAGCAGGTCCTTCAATGCTTCCTCTACAAGTATTAGAGACAGCTGCAAGTGAAATGCTAAACTACAAGGGTAGCGGTATGTCAGTTATGGAAATGAGCCATCGTTCCCCTGTCTATGATGAAATAATTAAGGAAGCAGAGGCTTTACTTCGTAAGCTTATGAACATTCCTGATAACTATAAAGTTCTTTTTTTACAGGGAGGAGCTTCAACTCAGTTTGCCGCTGTTCCACTTAATTTAATGAAAACAGGCAAGGCTGACTACATTGTTTCAGGTCAGTTCTCAGGTAAGGCTCAAAAGGAAGCAATGAAATACGGAGAAGCTAAAATCGTAGCTTCAAGCAAGGAAGGTAACTTCTCATATATTCCAAAGACAGAGCGTTCATCATTTAGTGCTGACGCGGACTATGTTCATGTTTGCTTTAATAATACAATTTATGGAACAAAGTTCCCATACATTCCAGATACAGGTGATATTCCATTAGTTGCAGATATGTCATCATGCATTATTAGCGAGCCTGTTGATGTATCCAAATTTGGAGTTATCTATGCCGGGGCACAAAAGAAT
>JAZSHT010000016.1:0-24828 GCA_045533435.1 Eubacteriales bacterium
AATAAATTCGGTCGCGATATGCTTTCACTAAGCGAAAGCGCGATATTCCGCCTAAGGCGGAGCGATATGCACCTTCGGTGCGCGCTGACAGCTATCCGCTAACAGCTGTGAGCAAAGCGAACAAACGAAAAATAAAATTTATCAATATAAATAAGGAGGAAAAACAATGAAAATTCTCGTTGTAAATGCCGGAAGCTCATCACTTAAGTATCAGCTTTTTGATATGGAAACCGGTTCGGTTCTTGCTAAGGGCTTATGTGAGAGAATAGGCATTGACGGAGTAATTACTCACAAGCGTCCAGGTAAGGATGACTACAAGTCAAATGCAGAGCTTTGCGACCACAAGGCAGCTATTGAGCTTGTGCTTAGTCTTCTTTGCGATAGTGAGCTTGGTGTTATCTCAAGCGCAGATGAAATCGGCGCGGTAGGACACAGATTTGCTCACGGCGGTGAGAAGCTCCGTAAATCAAGCATCTTAGGAGATGAAGAGCTTGAATACCTTGAAAGCATAGTTGAAATCAACCCTCTCCACGGTCCACCTGCAATAAGTGGATTTAAGGCTTGTAAAAGCGTAATGCCAAATATCAAGCATGTTGGAGTATTTGATACTTCATATTATTCAACTATGGAAGAAAAAGCATACATTTATCCAATCCCTTATGAGCTTTACGAAAAGCACAAAATCCGTCGCTATGGCTTCCACGGCACATCCCACAGATTTGTATGTGCTAAGGCTATGGATGCTATCGGCAAATCGGACGCTAAGGTTATTACCTGCCATTTAGGTAACGGCTCATCAATTACCGCAAGCATTGGCGGCAAAGCAGTTGATACATCAATGGGCTTCACTCCACAAGAGGGCGTTCCTATGGGAACAAGAAGCGGTACTATTGACCCTACTGTTGTTTCTTACATTATGAAAAAGGAAGGACTTACAGCCGACCAGGTTGAAAAGCTTCTTAATTCAAAATCAGGCTTACTTGGTGTTTCAGGAATTTCAAGCGATTGCCGTGATATTACAGATGCTATGAACGAGGGCAACAAACGAGCAAAGCTTGCTATGGATGTTTTAGTTCATTACATTAAAAAGATTATCGGCTCTTATGTAGCTGAAATGAACGGAATTGATGCTCTTGTATTTACCGCAGGCATTGGCGAAAACGATAGATACATAAGAGAGCAGGTTTGCAAAAATATGTCATATCTTGGCATAGAAATTAACGAGGAGCTTAATCTAAGCTGTAAAAGAGGTAGCGAGGTTGAGCTTACAAAAGAGGGAGCAAGCGTTAGAACATTCGTAATTCCTACAAATGAGGAATATATGATTGCACTTGACACATATGCTCTTACAAAATAGCTTATAAAAAATTTATATAAATTCGAAAGGAAAAACAAAAAATGAAATCAGCTTACGAAATCAAAAAAGAAATCTGTGAAGTGGGCCACGCACTTTACAACCTCGGCTTTGTAGCCGCAAACGACGGAAACATTTCCGTTAAGGTATCAGAAAACGAGTTCTACTGCACACCAACAGGCGTGTCAAAGGGCGCTCTTACACCTGATATGATTATCAAGGTTGACAGAAACGGCAACAAAATCGAAGGTAAATTAAATCCTTCATCAGAAATCAAAATGCACATGCGTGTATATCAAAAGCGTCCTGATGTTGGCGCAGTAGTTCACGCACATCCACCAATCGCTACTGCATTTACTATTGCAGGCATTGACCTTGACCAATACATTCTTCCAGAAGCAGTATTAACAATCGGTGAGGTTCCAACATGTGCATACGGTACACCATCAACAATGGAAATTCCAGACTCACTTGAGCCATACATCGAAAACCACGATGCATTCCTTCTCCAAAACCACGGCGCTTTAACAGTAGGCTTTAGCCTTCAAAAGGCAATGTTCGTAATGGAAGAGGTTGAGTTTAACGCTAAGATTTGTAAGTACGCTATGGAGCTTGGCGCAGTTCACGAAATTCCAAATGACCAATTAAAGAAGCTTATGGATCTCCGTAAGAAGATGAACATTCCTGGCAGACACCCTGGCATTGACTACGGCGAACCAGAGTGTAACTGCGGAGCAAATGAGGAGCTTGTTGCAGAAATTACTCGTAGAGTTCTTTCAGCTCTTGGAAAATAATTTTCTCCATATATAAATAATAAAGGAGATTCATTATGGCTATAAATTGGACAGAGGCGCAAATTGAACAAATTGTTGCCTCAGTTATGAAAGGGCTTGGAAATGAAATTCCTAAATCAAGCTGCGACTATAATGGCGCAGGCTATAACGGTAAGAAGTATATCGGCGTTTATGAAAATATGAAGGACGCTATTGATGCGGCTGAGTGCGGATATAAAGCAATTAGAGCTATGTCCCTCGGGGAAAGAGAAAAGGTAATTGCAATTATTCGCGACCTTTGCCGAAGCGAAGCATCTATAATGGCAGAGCTTGGCGTTAGCGAAACTAAGATGGGCAGAGTTGACCATAAAACCGCAAAGCATATGCTTGTGGCAGATAAAACTCCCGGCACATCTGATATTCAAGCTCAGGTTAAGACAGGCGATGATGGACTTACACTTACTGAAATGGCTCCATTTGGAGTAGTGGGAAGCATTACACCAAGCACAAACCCATCCGAAACTGTTATTTGTAACAGTATAGGAATGATAGCGGCAGGAAACGGCGTTGTTTTCAACCCACATCCTAACGCTATTGCAACCTCTAACTATGCAGTTGACCTTATCAACAGAGCAAGCCAAATATCAGGCGGACCTAGAGTTTTAGTGTCCTCTGTTATTAAGCCAACACTTGATACCGCTGACATTATGTATAAGGACCCAAGAGTTAGACTTCTTGTTTGCACAGGCGGTCCTGGTGTTGTAAAGAGCGTTCTTTCAAGCGGAAAGAAGGCCATTGGTGCAGGCGCAGGAAATCCACCTGTAATCGTTGATGATACTGCAAACATTCAAAAGGCAGGCAAGGATATTATTGATGGTTGTACCTTTGATAATAACCTACCTTGCATAGCTGAAAAAGAGGTATTTGCATTTAACAACATAGCAGATGAGCTTATCGATGCTATGAAAGCAAACGGAGCATATCAAATTACAAAGGAACAGGCAAAGGAGCTTGCAAGCGTAGTTTTAGTAGAAAAAACAAATCCTAAAACAGGCATCACATCTAAAATTGTCAACCGCGACTGTGTTGGCAGAGATGCTAAGGTATTGCTTGCAAAAATCGGCATAAGCGTATGCGACAAAATCAGATGCATTATCTGCGAAGCAGACTTTGTCCACGATTTCGTTCAGCATGAGCTTATGATGCCAATTCTTCCTATTGTAAGAGTTAGTAATATAGATGAAGCTATCAGCCTTGCTGTAAAGGCAGAGCATGGCTTTAGACATACAGCGCATATGCACTCAAAGAATATTGACAATCTTACAAGATTTGCAAGAGCAGTTGAAACTACTATTTTTGTTAAAAACGCCCCATCATATGCAGGCATTGGCTTTGGCGGAGAGGGACATACAACATTTACAATAGCAGGTCCAACAGGCGAGGGCATTACAAGCGCAAAGAGCTTCACAAGACAACGCCGCTGCGTTCTCTCTGAAAGCTTTAGAATAATATAATCCTACGGAAAGGAAAAAGGAAATGAATATTTCATCATCACAGGTAGAGAGCATAGTTCGTAAAATTCTTGGCGAAATGACACCTCAAAGGAGCAATGTATCAAGCGCTAAAGTGCCATCCACAGCTAAGGTTGCAATGCTTACAGGCCCTAAGAAAATTGAGGTTAAGGAATTCCCAATTCCTCAGGTTGGCGACAACGATATCTTAGTAAAGGTAGAGGGCTGTGGCGTTTGCGGAACTGATGTTCATGAATGGAAGGGCGACCCATTCGGACTTATTCCTGTAACTCTTGGACATGAGGGTACAGGCGAAATCGTTGCTCTCGGTAAAAATATTAAGGCTGATACAGCAGGCAATCCTATTAAGGTTGGCGATAAAATCGTAACATCAGTTATCAGCTGCGGCGAATGCTTTATTTGCCGTAACAAGCCTGCAAACACTAACCTTTGCGATAAGCAGGGCGTATTCGGACTTATTCCACATAGCGATGCAAATCCACTTACAGGTTGGTTTGCAACACACCTTCTTATTAGCGGTAAGGGCTCAACATATTTTGTAGTAAATGACCTTGACCTTAAAGAGAGAATGTTACTTGAGCTTGCTTGCGTATGCGTTCACGCATTAAAGAGAGCAAACACCACAGGTCTTATTAACTTTAACTCAAAGGTTTTAGTTCAAGGTCTTGGTCCTGTTGGTCTTGTTATGATTAGCGTTCTTCGCGCAGCAGGTGTAAACCATATTGTAGCTATTGACGGTACTCCAAAGAGACTTGAAATGGCTAAGAAGCTTGGCGCAAAGACAGTTATCAGCTTCAAGGAAATGACCTCACTTGAGGATAGAGTTAGCTTAGTTAAAAGCGTATGCAATGGCGTTGGCGTTGACTTTGCATTCCAATGCACAGGCGCACCTATGGCGGCTAAGGATATTTACGAATATATTCGCCGTGGTGGCGGTATGTGTGAAATGGGCTTCTTTGTAAACAACGGAGAATACACCATCAACCCACACTTCGCTATGTGTAACAAGGAAATCAATGTTGTTGGCTCATGGGATTATAGCGCAGATGACTATCCAACAACAATGGCGTTCCTTCGCCAAGCAAGAGAAATGAATATTCCTATTAAGGATTTAATTACTCATACATTCCCACTTGACCAGCTTAACGAGGCTATGGAGGTTAATGTATCTCAACAGGGCATTAAAATCTGCTATGTAGCAGAATAAGGAGTTAAATATGGCTCTTGGAATGATTGAGGTTTATGGCTTTGCTACTGCAATAGTAGTGGCTGACGCTATGGCTAAGGCGGCTGATGTTAAGGTAGTTGCCATTGATAAAAACAAGCCAGCAGGGGGAGACTCTGCAAGAGTGCCACTTGTTATGGCAATAAAAATTGAAGGCTCTGCTGCGGCAGTTGATGCTGCTATATTAGCAGGAAAATCAGAGGCCGAAAAGAGAGAATTATATATCACTCACAAGGTAATTGCAAGACAAAGCCCTGATATTGAGTGGTTTGCTCAGCTGTCGGCTCTTGGCAAGGACAAATTAAGATAAAAATTTTCTTAGGTAAATTTACTAAAATAAGTTTATTAAAGTAGCTTTATTAAAGTATGTTTATTTAAGTAGATTTAATTAAATTATGATTATTAAATTTAAAAGGAGAATAAAACAATGATGGAAGCATTAGGAATGGTAGAAACAAGAGGCTTAGTAGCTGCAATTGAGGCAGCAGATGCTATGGTAAAGGCTGCAAATGTAGTTCTTATCGGTAGCGAAAAGATCGGTAGCGGTCTTGTAAGCGTTATGGTTCGCGGCGATGTTGGTGCTGTTAAGGCTGCTGTTGAAGCAGGTAGCCAAGCTGCTAACTCACTTGGCGAGGTTATTGCAACACATGTAATCCCAAGACCACACGCAGATGTTGAAAAGCTTCTTCCTATTATCAAATAATTTTATAAGGAATTGATAATATGAAGGCAATAGCGTTACTTGAGGTGCAGGCTATGGTAGCCGCCATTGCAGGACTTGACGCTATGGTTAAAGCGGCAGATGTAAAGCTCATTCATGTGGAAAAGCGCCTCGGCGGCAGACTTGTAACAGTTGTCGTTGAAGGCGAGGTTTCCGCAGTAAGCGCCGCTCTTGAAGCAGGCAGAGTGGAAGCTGGCAAGGTCGGAAATGTCAAGTGCTGTGAGGTTATCGCACGCCCACATCCCGATGTTATGAGATTTTTAACAACGGGCTAATACAGTTTTTAAAGCGTATGCTTTGAAATAGAAAAACAAAAAATAAAAATAATTATAATCTTTATAGGAGGATTAAAAAATGGAAGCATTAGGAATGGTAGAAACAAGAGGCTTAGTAGCTGCAATCGAAGCTGCTGATGCAATGGTAAAGGCTGCAAATGTAGTTCTTATCGGTAGCGAAAAGATCGGTAGCGGTCTCGTAAGCGTTATGGTTCGCGGAGATGTTGGTGCTGTTAAGGCTGCTGTTGAAGCAGGTAGCGCAGCTGCTAACTCACTTGGCGAAGTAATTGCTACACATGTAATTCCAAGACCACACGCAGATGTTGAAAAGCTTCTCCCATCTATTAACTAATAGTTGGAAAGTAATTTTCTTCAGTAACCAAAGGGCAAAAACGCCCTTTGGCTACTGCAAAAGTGCTTAACGCACGGTTAAGCATTTTTGCAGTAGTATAGTGGTCAGTGGTCAGTGATCAGTGACTAGCAGTTAGATAATTGAAGGATTTAAAAAATAAATATAAATTAACAAGTGAGATTTGGCGACGATTTGTCAGCTTGGTGTTAGGTAACCATCTGACCACTGACCACTAGCCACTGACCACTAATTGACGAAAGGAAAAAAACATGGATATTTCAACAGAAAAAATTGCCGAAATGGTTAAAAAAGTAATTCTTGAAATGGGTGTAGCCTCCTCAAAAACAGAAGCTTCACAAAAAAGCGATATTCAAGAGGGTGGAATTCCAATCGGTGTATCAAATAGACATATACACCTATCAAAGGATGACCTTGAAACGCTTTTTGGCGAGGGATATGAGCTAACTCCTATAAAGGAGCTTTCACAGCCGGGTCAATACGCTTGTAAGGAAGTATTAACAATTATCGGCCCATCAATGAGACCTATTGAAAATGTAAGAGTTTTAGGACCAGTTAGAAAAGCATCACAGGTAGAAATATCCGTTACAGATTCCTATACTCTTAAGGTAAAGCCGCCTGTTAGAGAGTCAGGCAAAATTGAGGGGTCAGCGCCTATTACAATTATAGGTCCTCTCGGAATTGTCGAGCTTAGTCAGGGCTGTATTGTAGCAAACAGACATATCCACATGTCTCCATCAGATGCATTAAAGTTCAATGTTAAGGATGGCGATTATGTAGATATAGATGTAAACGGAAAGCGCCGCACAAGATGGTATGATGTGCAGGTAAGAGTTCATAAGGACTTCCGCTTAGAAATGCATGTTGACACAGATGATGCAAATGCAGTAGGCATCGGAAACGGATTTATTGTAACAGTTGCAAAGTAACCATTATAAAGAGAGGTAGAAAAATGTTAAAGGGAATTATTAGAGGAAACATTGTTTCCACAAGAAAGCAGGACTCCTTGGTTGGCAGTAAATTCATGGAGGTTCAGCTTATTAAAAACGGCAAGGAAACAGATGAGTTTATTATTGCTATTGACTCAGTTGGCGCAGGTATAGGCGAGACAGTTCTTATTACAACAGGAAGCAGCGCAAGACTTGCATTACATAACACAAACAGTCCCGCAGATGCAGTTATCGTAGGTATTGTTGACTAATTTTAAAATTTTCCACAAACGAAAGAGTGAACTAAATGCAAAACCTAAAGGAATTAATGCAAAATAATGGTATTTTAGGCGGCGGTGGAGCAGGCTTTCCATCATATGCAAAGCTTGCAGAGGGAGCAAATCTCCTTCTTATCAATGGCGCAGAGTGTGAGCCCCTATTATATACCGATTATGTTATATTAAGGGATGAAATGTCCTTGGTTTTATCGGGAATATCAAAGGTGCTTGAAAGCACAGGTATTTCTAAGTCCCTTATAGCCATTAAGGACCACACCGCAAAAAGACTTGGTGTATTAGATGGGGATAAGCTTAGCGATAAGATTTACATAAGAGTTTTACCTGATGTATATCCCATGGGCGATGAAATCAGCCTTATATACCAAGCAACAAATAGACTTGTTCAGCCCGGAAAGCTACCTATTACCGAGGGCGTTATAGTATATAATGTTGAAACAATGTATAACCTTGGAAGGAGCGTAAGATTTTCCGAGCCTGTAACTAAAAAATGGCTAACTATTGGCGGAGATATTAAAAACCCAATGGTTATAAAGGTACCTATTGGTGCTAAAATTTCCGATATATTCAGTAAATTCGGTATAACGGTTGATGAGGACCACACAGTAATTGATGGCGGTCCATCAATGGGTAAGATAATAAACCCATCTACATATACCGTAACTAAAACCACAAAGGGAATTTTAATTCTTCCAAATTATACGGAAGCCATTGCTTCTAAAAAAATAAATAAGAATTTAGCAGTAGCAAGAGCAGAAACTGCATGCTGTCAATGCACAAGATGCACCGATATGTGTCCTAGACACTTGCTTGGTTATCCGCTTGAGCCACACAAAATGGTGCGCACCGCCATGGGTGTTGCTGAGGTTTTACCTGAAATGGTCCTTAGCGCAACGCTATGCTGCGGATGTGGTATTTGCGAAAGCCTTGCATGTAACCAAGGAATTTCCCCAAAGGCGGTAATTGAAAATTATAAGGGTGTCCTTGCTAAAAATAAGATGCGCTTTAGCTCCTCTGATATATACGAGGTAAGGGACGAAAGAGATTACAGAATGGTGCCATCTACAAGATGGATGAGCATGCTCGGTATTACTAAATTCGATAAGGAAGCAGTATTTAACGGAGAGTATAACGACTTTAACCGTATAGAAATCTCACTTTCATCACATATAGGCGCGCCAAGTATTCCATGCGTTAAGGATGGAGACATTGTTAGCGAGGGAGAGACAATCGCAAATCAAGGAAGCGGTCTTTCATTACCTCAGCACGCTTCAATTTCAGGCAGAGTAACACTTGGAATTAATAAAATAATAATTGATAGGATAAGATAAAATGTTTAAAGCAATAGGCGTTATAGAATTAAAGAGCATACCAAAGGGCATTGAGGCAGCAGATGATGCTTTAAAAAGCTCAGGAATTGAGATGGTGTCAGCCCATCCCTCCTGCCCGGGTAAATATGAAATTGTGCTAACAGGCTCAATTTCCAATGTAACCGTAGCCGTTGAGCATGTGGTAAACAAATTTGACGGTTATGTAATAGACTCCTGTGTTATGGGTAGAATTGATGAGCAGGTTATTAAGGCTCTTTTCGGCACACAGGAGGGAGTGCGCGAGGGCTCACTGGGAATTATAGAAACATTTTCAGCCGCTTCTGCAATTAAGGCGGCAGATATAGCAGTAAAAACTGCAAGAGTTGAAATTTACGACCTTAGAGTATCAAGAGGCATGGGTGGTAAGGGCGTAGTAATGATTACAGGCGATGTTGGCGATGTTACAGCCGCTACCGAGGCTGGCGCAAATTACGCTAAAAGCGTATCAACTCTATCCTCATACACAGTAATTGCAGCTCCACATAAGGAGCTTTGGAAGCAAATGTAGCTTAACTAAATGATTTAACGAAAGGAAAGCGGTTATGGAAAACATTAAATTCATAATTGAAAAAAGCTCAAGAATTGAAAAGCTTGTTAGTAACCTTTACGAAAAAATGCCAGAAATTGAATCTGCCAGAGGCAAGCTTGTAACAGAGAGCTATAAATTAACTGAAAATCTTCCTATAATCAAGCGTAGAAGCGCCGCATTTGCTCATATTTTAAGAAATATTCCTATTGTCATAAGAGATAATGAGCTTATTGTTGGTAGCGCAACTGTTGCTCCAAGAGGATGTCAGGTTTTCCCTGAATATTCATATGAATGGCTTCTTTCCGAGCTTGATACAGTATCAACCCGTACGGCAGACCCGTTTTATATAAGCGAAAAGACAAAAAGCGAGCTTCGTGAGATTTTTCCTTGGTGGCACGGCAAGACCACAAGCGACTTAGCAAAAGCAAATATGTCCCCTGAGGCTTATGAGGCATTTACTGAGCATAGCATATTTACACCAGGCAACTATTTCTATAACGGAATAGGACATGTATGTGTAGATTACGGCAAGGTTTTAAAAATTGGCTACCGCGGTATTATTGCAGAAGCAGAAAACGCGCTTAAAAAGCTTGATGTTTCCGATAGCGATTATGTAGCAAGAAGCAATTTCCTTTATGCGGTAATTGAAAGCTGCGAGGCGGTTATTGAATACGCACGCAGATATAGCGCACTTGCTCGCGATATGGCTTCTAAGGAAGTAAACACACAAAGAAAGCGCGAGCTTGAAATAATTGCCCGTAACTGCGCAAGAGTGCCAGAGTTTGGCGCAACATCATTCTATGAGGCGTGTCAATCATTTTGGTTTATTCAGCTTCTTTTACAGATTGAGTCAAGCGGACACTCAATTTCCCCAGGTAGATTTGATATGTATATGTATCCATACCTTAAGAAGGATATTGAAAGCGGCTCAATTACATACGAAAAAGCCCAAGAGCTTCTTGACTGTCTATGGGTAAAGTTTAACGATATAAACAAGGTAAGAGATGCGGCAAGCGCCGATGGCTTTGCGGGCTACGGAATGTTCCAAAATCTTATTGTAGGTGGACAAAGCATTCACGGTATGGATGCAACAAATGACCTTTCATATATGTGTATTGAGGCAGCAATGCATGTGCCACTACCTCAGCCATCAATCTCAATTAGAGTTTGGAATGGCTCTCCAGAGCCACTTTTAATCAAGGCGGCAGCATTAACACGCCTTGGCACAGGACTCCCTGCTTACTATAATGATGAAATTATTATTCCATCAATTATGGCAAGAGGACTTACACTTGAGGATGCAAGAGACTATTGCATTATCGGTTGTGTTGAGCCACAAAAAGCGGGAAAGACAGATGGTTGGCACGATGCGGCATTCTTTAATATGTGTCGTCCTATGGAGCTTGCTTTCTCAAATGGATATGATAAAGGCAAGAAAATCGGTCCTGATACAGGAGATGTTGCTAACATGAAAACCTTTGAGGAGTTTTATGATGCATATAAGGCTCAGCAAAGCTATATGATAAAATTACTTGTAAACGCAAACAACGCAATAGATATGGCTCACGCCGTAAGATGTCCGCTTCCATTCCAATCCTGTATGGTTGAGGACTGCATCGGCAGAGGAAAATCACTTCAAGAGGGCGGAGCAATCTATAACTTTACAGGACCACAGGGCTTCGGTATTGCTAACAATACAGACGGTCTTGCGGCTATTAAAAAGCTAGTTTTTGAGGAAAATAGATTTACTCTTAAGGAATTAAGAGATGCGCTAAAATCAAACTTCGGCTACGGAGTTAAGGGTGCGGCGGCTGAAAAGCTTACAACAGAGATTGCAACGGAGCTTGTAAAGCAAGGCGTTGAAATAAACGAAAACGCTATTCGTGTAATCTATGATGAGGTTACAAATCAAACATCACTTAGCGATAGCGAAAAGTCAAGATATAAGGAAATTAAGCGCTTAATTGATGAGGAAGCGCCAAAGTACGGTAACGATATTTACGATGTGGATATGCTTGCCCGCGATGTGGCAAATAGTTATACCAAAGAGGTAGAAAAATATAAAAATCCTCGTGGTGGTATTTTCCAAGCAGGACTTTATCCTGTATCTGCCAATGTTCCACTTGGTGGGGCAACAGGCGCAACACCTGATGGTCGTTTAGCATATACACCACTTGCAGATGGTATCGGCCCTGCATCGGGCAGAGACATTAAAGGACCAACTGCAACAGCAAATTCAGTTGCAAAGCTAGAGCAGGGTGTTGCATCAAACGGTACATTACTTAACCAAAAATTTCATCCGTCTGCGCTTGCAGGTATGAGTGGACTTTCAAAGTTTGTTGCTCTTATTCGTTCATACTTTGACCAAAAGGGTATGCATGTTCAGTTTAATGTTGTAACTAAGGAAACATTACTTGATGCACAAAAGAACCCTGAAAAATATAAAACTCTCGTTGTTAGAGTTGCAGGATATAGCGCATTATTTACAACGCTGTCGAGGTCTTTACAGGATGATATTATAAATAGAACCGAGCAGGGTTGGTGATGACGGAGTCATCAGCTAAATTTGCGTATGCAAATTTAATTTCGCTATTTTACGAAGTAAAATTATATCGCTACAAAACAAAGTTTTGTTATCTCGCTATTTTGCGATAGCAAAATTATTTAGCTAAAAACATAAAATTCAGTTATACAACATTTTAAGCATTTATCTGCTTCGCAGAGCGAAATTCACTTTGTGAACGATATACGCTACGCAAACGATATACGCTTATATTCATAAGCGAACGAAATGCAATGCAAAGCATTGCGCAAACCTACGAAAGGAGGGAAAAAGAGTGCCACAGGATATAAAGGGCAGAATATTTAATATTCAACGCTTTTCAATTCACGATGGTCCGGGAATAAGAACTATTGTTTTTTTCAAGGGCTGCTATATGAGATGCGCGTGGTGCTGTAATCCCGAATCTCAAAGGTACGAAATTGAAACCCTTATTGAAAAGGACAAAAGAAAAACCGTTGGCTATGATGTAACAGTAAGTGATATTATGCCTGAGATTTTGTCCGATATGCCATACTACAAAAGAAGCGGCGGCGGTGTTACCCTCTCAGGTGGCGAGGTTTTATGCCAAGCAGATTTTGCAAGAGAATTATTAAAAGCCTGCAAGGAAGAGGGACTACATACCGCTATTGAATCTGCCGCATCATCGGACTTTTCAGAGATTGAAAAAATCCTTCCATATCTTGATTTATACCTTATGGATATAAAGCATATGGATAGTGAAAAGCACAAGGAATATACCGCGCTTGGCAACGAAAGAATTCTTGAAAACGCAAGAAAAATCGCAAATAGTGGCGTGGAGCTTATTGTAAGAACTCCCGTAATTCCAGGCTTTAATGACACAGCTGAGGAAATAAGAGCAATTTCACGCTTCGCTAAATCATTACCGGGAGTTAAGGAGCATCACTTGCTCCCATATCATAGGCTTGGCTCGGATAAATATGTGGGCCTTGGCAGAAATTACGCATTAAAGGAAATAGAGCCACCTACAAGAGAAAAAATGGAATATCTTTTATCAGTTGCCGAGGAATCGGGACTAAAATGTCAAATTGGAGGCTAAAAATGGAGCTTAAAGAAAATATGAGAATAGTGCAGGAGTTAGTACCTGGTAAGCAGATAACTCTTAGCCATATAATTGCAAATCCCGATAATGTGCTTTACACAAAGCTAGGTCTTGACCCTAAGACAGATTACACAAAAAGTGCAATCGGTGTTTTAACCGTTTCCCCTGCGGAAAGTGCTGTTATTGCGGCAGATATTTCAATTAAATCATCTGGAGCTGATATTGGCTTCGTAGATAGATTTACAGGAACACTTATTATTTCAGGTAGTGTTTCAAGCGTTGAGTCTGCATTTACAGCAATTAGAGAATATTTCACACAAAGACTCAAATATGTGTGCTGTGAAATTACAAGAACATAATGAAAAAAATTATTCTAATAGGCAGAGTTGCGGCAGGTAAAACCACCTTAACTCAGGCGTTAAACGGCGAGGATATTCACTACTATAAAACTCAGTACATAAATTATCTTGATACTGTAATTGACACCCCAGGCGAATATACAGAGCTTAGGCAAACAAGCGGCGCGCTTGCTCTTTATTCCTATGAGGCAGATGTGGTGGGGCTTGTGCTTTCGGCAAATGAGCCATATTCTATATTTTCGCCATGTATTACAAGTCTTGTAAACCGCGAGGTTGTGGGTATCATTACAGGAATAGACAAGCCTGACGCTAATCCCGAAAGAGTAGAAAGATGGTTAAAGCTTGCAGGATGTAAAAAAATATTCCCCGTTAGCGCATACACAGGGGAAGGGCTTGATAAGCTTATTGAGTTTCTTGCAGACAGCGAGGAAGAGCTAGAAAATCTAAGGAGGAAATGAGAAAATGAGCAAAACTAAGGTAATTGCATTTGCAAATAACAAGGGCGGTAGCGGTAAAACCACTTCATGCTCAAATATAGGCTGCGCCCTTGCACTTATGGGTAAAAAGGTGCTTATGATAGATGGCGATATGCAGCTTAACCTAACTCTTTCCTTTTTTGATGAGGAAAAATCACTTGACTATGCAAGCAACGGAAAAAATATATATACCGCAATAAAGGAAGAAAAGGACCTTTCGGATTTCGTAGTGGCTACGGAGTATGAGATGCTGGATATTATTCCATCAACCTCACTTATGAGTGCCATTGAGTTTGATTTATTCCCAAAGTGGCAAAGGGAATTCATTCTTAAAAAGTGCTTAGAGCCAATTCGCGCCCGTGGCTACTACGATTATATTTTAATTGATTCCCCGCCTACACTGGGGGGATGGGTAATGAACATAATGTGCGCATCGGACTTCGTTGTAATTCCTGTTGAAGCAAGCCCTTGGGGACTTTTCGGTCTTGCAAACATGTTTGACTTCATAAATAAGGTAAGGGAAATTTCTCCACGCCTTAGCGTTATGGGTATTATGGTAACAAAGGCTGATGAAAGAAAGAAATACTTTAAGGAAACACTTGAAACTCTTAAAGCAACAGAGGATATAAGAGTTTTCAACGCTTATGTAAAGGTTGACAGCGCCATTGAATGGTCTCAGGATATAAGCAAGCCTGTTGTTGCTTACAAAAAATATTCAAGAAGCGCACTAGAATACAAAAATCTCGCAAAGGAGATAGTAGAATATGCCAATAGGTAAAAACGCCATTAAAAGAGTGTCAAATAACGGATACTCAAAGGTAAAAACAACCGCTCCCGACATGGAAAACAGCGTTAGCGTTGAGGAAATAGCAGAAGCTCCCATTGATGTTGAGGTTGTTTTTAATGCAGAGGAAAAGCTTGAAATTCAAAAGGCAGAAAGCAGAGTAAAAGCTTCTAACAAAGCGCCGGCAAAATCAAAATCAAGCGAGCCTAAGAAGGAAGCAGCTCCTAAGAAGGTCGCAAGGACAGAGCCTAAAAAGGAAGCAGCTCCTAAAAAGAGCCTTGAAAAAGAGCCTGACCTTTCCCCTGTTAAAACAGCAGAAAAGGTTATTGAAAAGCCCGCCGAAAAGAACGAAAGACAAGGCGACGGCTATGTAAACCTTGGCGGCAAAATGCCTTACTATTTATTATAAAAAGCTTTTTATGAACACAACATCAAGGATTTTTAGTCCTTGATGTTGTTTTTTATATAAAACACCCTCGTTCTAAATAAAGCGGCGGCGTTATGTTTTTAATATTAATTTGTATTTTTTGAAAGACCTAAGCAATAATGGAATATAATAAGTATAAAGGCGATTGTAATTCCAAATAAAATAATCTATTTGGAAAATTTCAAGGTTTATTTGGAAAAATGTTGACATTTTTTTGAAATTATGCTATTATGCTTATATAATCATTTTGTGGAGGAAAATTTATGAAGATTGTTAACCAAGAAAAAGTTAAAAATTACATTTTACGTCTTATTAAAAACAAAAGAAAAGATTATATAAAAGCCACAATTGAATCATTTGATGTTAGTAAATCCAGTGTTTATAATTATTTAAAACAAATGGAAAATGATGAATTAATCGAAAAAAAGAACGGCGAGTACACTCTTAAAACCGCTTTTTATAATTATGCTTTTAAAAACGACGGAACACTTGGCGAGGACCGTGTTTACAATGAATTTATATCTAAACACATACAATTTAAAAAGAATGTAAATTCTATATGGACTTATGCTTTTACTGAAATGATGAACAATGCAATCGAGCATTCAGAGGCTGAAAATATTTTTGTAGGCATCTTCCAAAATTATCTTGAAACTCAAATTCTAATAAGTGATGACGGCATCGGTATTTTTAAAAACATTCAAAGATTTATAAAGGAAAGCAGAAACGAAGTTATTTCTCTCAAGGAATGTGTATCACTATTATTTGCAGGAAAATTTACTACCGCCAAGCAATATCACACGGGAGAAGGAATCTTTTTTACCTCACATATTATGGATGAATTCATTATTTATTCAGACGATAATTTTTTCACAAGAAATAATTTTTCATCCTTGCAAATGGAAGATGAAAATTTGCATAGCTTTATGAACATGGATAAAGGAACAGTAGTAAGGATGACACTTAATAATAATACCAAAAAAGTATTATCTGAGGTTTTTAACACCTTCGCGCCGGTTGATGAGGGTTTTATAAAAACCACTATACCTATTGCTCATATGTTTTCGGGAGGAAATCCTGTATCTCGTTCCGAAGCAAGGCGATTGTTGGAAAGTATATCCGTATTTACTGATATTAAATTAGACTTTTCTGATGTAGAAGAAATAGGTCAAGGCTTTGCTCATGAGCTTTTTGTTCTTGGAAAGAAAAAGCTTCCTCACATCAATTTAAAAACCATCAATACATGTAAAGCAGTTGAGGAAATGATAAGGCGAGTAATTAATACCGCTGCTCTTTAATAATATTTTAATTTAACAAGAAAAGGAACGATTTTTCGTTCCTTTTCCTTTTTTGAACAAACAATGAAAATTTAATGAGCGTTTTTTGAAAATCTTAATAAAGCGTTGAAAAGCCCCTTTATCTATGCTACACTGAAATTGGAAAGAGGTGTACCGATTTCTAAATAATACCACATTTAATGCAAAAAAGTTTAGTTTAAAGGAGGAATTCTTATGAAAAAATACTTATCTCTATTTTTAGTAACAATAATGCTTTTAGCATTACTTATTTCATGCACAATTCCACAAGAAACAGACACAAATTTCTCTGACAGTGCAAGCACGAATGACACAAATAGCGACAACACAAGTGGTGGCAATACAAATTTGCCAGATGAACCAACTCCACCTAACAACAATCAGCCTGATGAACCAACTGAGCCAACCGAAAAAACACATACTGCAACTTATCAATTTACTTACGATTATGGATTTCATAGAGAAAATCTTGTAACACTGCTTGTTGACGGTGGAAAATTGCGAGGTGACTTTGAAAGCATTGTAATTCCAAAAGACATAGTTGCAGGCGATATTATTACTATTGAATATACAGGAAACGTGACAATTGAGGAAACGTATCCTAGTCACATAGGCTTAAACGGCGAGGTAATATCATACTCCTTTTCCTATGCAAATGTAATTCCTGTATCTATCGAAAACCTAACAGGAGAAATGCTTTTAGATTATTATGCTCCTAATAATTATGTAATTCTTGACAGAAGCGGCAGATATACTACACTTGACAAATATGAGGGAGACACTGTTTATTTGGTAGAGGAGCCATTCAAAAAAACAGATGATTTAGCACTTTATGTTGCTTGTATGCTTGCGTATAATCCAAGAGATTTAGAGAATGGTATTTCATCAAATGAAGAAATAACGGTGGAGCAAGCCATTAAAATAGCTGAGGATGATTTCTATTATAATTACGCCGAGGATGGCGATGGATTTGAGTATATAATGAAAATGGGAAATCACAATGCGGAGCAATGGATTATACTCTTTAATAAAGAATATTTCAGTGGCACACATATTCCAACTGGATATCGCTATGCCATTGAT
This sequence comes from Eubacteriales bacterium, assembly GCA_045533435.1. Lineage (GTDB taxonomy): Bacteria > Bacillota > Clostridia > Oscillospirales > CAG-272 > RGIG2000. The sequence goes on from JAZSHT010000016.1 coordinate 17,443, forward strand.
AAACGCACCGGGGAAATTGTAAATGTTGAAATAGCTACCTGATTTTTGCTTTTGAAGAAAAATGAAAATTTAATGGGCGTTTTTTTGAAATCTTAATAAACTGTTGAAAAAATCTTTTAACAATTAAAAAGGCAAGGAATTCGTTCCTTGCCTTTTTGTTATATTGCTTAGTTTGTAATTTTATCAAGATACGCCATAACATTTTTAATATACTCAAGCTTATAGCCGAGGATTTCAAGGGGCGCTTGTCGCTCTCCTGGGATTTCAAGGTTATAAAGTCCCTCGTAGCCTATTTTTTTCATTTCTCTTATAACGCTTTCGAAATTTACGTTTCCCTTGCCGTATGGCATCATGTGCTGGTCATCATTGCCCTCGTTGTCTGCAAGATGAAGCGCCTTTATATGCTTGCCTGCGGTTTTAATAAATGCTACTTGGTCCTTATCTCTTAAATTAAGATGTCCCGTATCAAGGCAAATGCCAAGATTTTCGCTTTTAAAATAGTCAATAAAATACATAAGTCCCTTTACATTATTTGCCGCATTGCAGCTTATTAAATTTTCAAGGCAAATAACTAAATCCGTTCCCTTCACATAATCTAAAAGCTCGGAAATTGCCTTAACATTTTCCTCTCTTACTATATCATCACTTGGGCTTACACCGTTTTCATCCTTTAAGGCGTCGCAATGTAAAACTGCATTTTTTATTCCTATTTTCAAAAATAAATCTATCTGCTTTTTAATTAATTCTCTGTCCTCAGGATTACAAATTCTTTTTCCCCAAAAGAATAAATGTCCTTGTGAAAATTCTATTCCGGCTTCACGCGCCATTTTGCCAAATTCCTCGCCTACGGTCTTGGCATCTCCCCTCTCTAAAAGCATTTCAGAATGCTCCGATGAAAGCTCGCAATATTTAAAACCGTGCTTTTTAAACTCGCAAAGCATTTTTTCGGGGGATAAATCAAAATAGTAGCTTGACCAAACGCTTAATTTCATAAATTTCTCCTTAATTCAATTTATAATAGCATTATATCACTAAGACTTGATTTTTTCAATAAATTATATTTTTCTTGATAAATGTAATTTGATATGATAGAATAGGTATATAAAACCAAGTGGGGTAAAGATATGGAACTTAAACTAATTAGCTTTAATATAAGATGCTGTGATGACAAGGATGGCAATTCAATTAAGGAGCGCGCGCCGAGGCTTGCTGAGGTAACTAAAAAATATGATGCTGATATAATCGGCTTTCAGGAGTTTACTGTGCCTTGGGAAGAAGAAATTGCAAAATTCTATCCCGAGTATGAAATGTATAATAAATATCGCTCTGTAAATGAGCTTGAAGGCGCGCCTATTCTTTGGAAAAAGGGAATGTTTGAGCTTCTTGACACGGGATATTTTTGGCTTTCCGACACACCTGAAATTGAGTCCCGCGGTTGGGATGAATTATACAACTGCTGGAGAATGTGTCAATATGTGATTTTAAAGCACATAGAAAGCGGTAAGGTATTTACCTACATGAACACACACTATGGCTTTGGAGATAACGGTCAGGTTAAAAGCTCTAAGCTTATTTATGAGTATTCTAAGAAAATTTCAAATAATCCAACATTTGTAACAGGCGACTTTAATATGACACCCGATAGCCTTGGCTACAAGGAAATTACAAAATATTTTACAGATGTAAACGGTGTAACCATAAACGATAGAAGAACAACATATCACGGCTACGGCACAGCAGATAACGCTCATATTGACTTTTGCTTTATTGATGATAAAATTAAGCCAATTAGCTTTAAGCTAATTGATGAGTTGGTTGATGGCAAATACCCAACCGACCACTATGGACTTTTTATTGAGCTTGACATATAAAGCTAAAAAAGTCGCACCCTGTGTGATTTTTTCAGAATAAATAATAAGGAAAGCACTATGAAATCATTTAATCACGGAGAAATAAACGAGTTTATAGATTGGCACGACATAGATGGCAATATAATTAACGCAAGCGATGGCGGTATTATTTACGCTGATGGAAAATATCATTGGTACGGAATGGCTTTTCGCCCTCTGCCATTTTGTGGCGGTCCAAATGGCGGACAAATGACAGATGTTGGCGTTGTCATGTATCAGTCAAATGACCTACTTAACTGGGAATATGAGGGCGTAATATTAGAGGTAAGCCATGACCCGTCAAGTGAGCTTTACGGCCCTATGCGATTTGAGCGACCAAAGATTATATATAACGATAAAACAAAGCAGTATGTTTTATGGTGTCATTTCGTTAAATATCCGGGCGACCACGGAAAAGGCGATGGAGACTGCGATATGGGTCTTGCTGTGTGCGACAAGGTAAACGGTAAATATAACTATCTAGGCTACACAAAGCCATTTGAAATCGGCTATGTGAGGGACATGACAGTATATAAGGATTTTGATGGTTGCGCATATTTAATATACGATAGACATATGCCCGATACTATTGCTAATGAAGAATTAAAGCAATTTGAGGGAAACAGATGCTTATATGTGGTTAAATTAAGCGATGATTATTTGTCATTTACAGACACATATAAAAGAATAGACAATGCACAGTGGCGCGAAGCACCATGTGTTGCATATAAAAACGGATACTATTATATTATAACCTCAGGTCTTACAGGCTGGGCAACTAATCAAGCAAAAGCGTTTAGAACAAAGCACCTAATTGATAATTGGGAGGAAATTGGCGACATCTGTGTGGATGATTTCACTCATACTACATTTAATACCCAAGGCTCAAATGTGTTTACTGTTGAAAATACGGATATGCAAATAATTATGCTTGAAAGACACAACACCGACAATTTTTTAAAAAGCTCCTATGTGTGGCTGCCCATTTGCTTTAATGAGGACAATACAATTTCCTTGCACTATAAAAAAGAATGGAAGCTAGACAATTAGATTTTTTATTGACATTAGAGAAATTTTATCTTATAATTTATATATAAACAAATTTTAGGGAGAATTTTATGAAAGCAATTAAATTATTAGCTTTACTTGCTCTTTCGCTTTTATTGATTTTCGCTATGGTTGCATGTGGCGGCAATACCGACACAGATACAGATTCAACCGCGGAAAATGACACTCAAATTGATAGTGAAATCAAGGACACAAGCGTAAATAGCGACACAGACAGCGACATTTCAAGCGATACAGATAGTGATATCACAGATGACACGGGTGCAGATACCGACACAGATAGCGACATTACAACCGACACGGACACAGATACTGACACAGATAGCGATATTACAAATGACACAAATACCGATACAGGCAGCGACATTCCAGATGATGGCGCAGATGACACGGTTGAGCCATGGCAAAGCAATGCAAGCGCAGAGGTTATTTCTCAGGCTGAAGCATTACTTGCAAGCAAGCATCGACTTGAATATAACGAGGACGGCTCATTTAGAGTTATGATTATTGCTGACGCTCATATGAATGTAGGCGGTAACGCAACTGATGTTCAAGAGGTTAAGGACAGAGTTAAAATGATGGTTGATAAAATTCAGCCTAACCTAGTCATTTTAACAGGGGATAACACCATTAATTCAAGTAGTGAATCAAAGCTACGCCAAAACATTTCGGCAATAGTTAGCTATGTTGAGGAAAAGCAAATTCCATGGTGCCATGTTTACGGCAACCACGACCACGAGGGCGCGCTAGCTAATAGCGTACAACAGGGCATTTATGAGTCCTTTGAATACTGTATTTCAAAGGACGTTACAGAATTAAGCGGCACAGGCACCTACGTTCACGGCGTTTACAACAAGGACGGAAGCCTTGGCTCTCTTATTTGGCTAATTGACTCAGGCGCATATGTTGATAAATCTAAGTATCCAGGCAATTACGATTTTATAAAGCAGGACCAAATTGATTGGTATAGGGAAGCCTCACTTCTTATTAAGGAATACAATAACGGCGAGCATGTTAAGGGCATGATGGCGTTTCACATTCCGTTAATTGAAAATAGAGATGCACAAAAAAATGTAAACAATCCTGAAATTGTTTTAGATGCATCAGGCGGCGTTAACGAAAGCATGTGTCCTTCAGAGGTTGATACTAACCTTCTTGAAACAATATTTGAGCTTGGCAACATAAAAGCAATAGTTACAGGCCATGACCATGTAAACGATTATATGTTTAACTATAAGGGAGTTAAGCTTACCTCATCCCCTAACCTTAGCGACCTTACATACTACAATGCGGTGTTCCAAGGCTCAAGAGCGTTTGACTTAAACGCATCAACTCTTGACAATATTCCAACATATGTTGAGTATGTTTTAGAAAGAGTTAACTCTGATGATTTTGAGGATCTTGGCAAAAATGTTGTTTTAGAGGACTTTGAGGGCGAGTTTGCAGATCCTGTTATTTCAGGTTGGGCAAGCAACTCTATGGCAGGAACAGCAACAATTACAGCAGTAGATAACAAGGGTACAGGCGGCTCAGTTGGACTTGAAATTATCCGTGATAACACAGGCAACTTTGAATTTGTAATTGATATTTCAAGCGCAGGCAAGGTTGGAAACAATAAATATGTTATTTTCTGGATGGATTTAACACAGATTGATTTTAGAAAAGCATGTATTGGTCTTACAAGCACAGAGGGATATGAAAACCCATTCCGAACCGATGACCTTGATGGCGCTTCCCCTAAATTCTATTATCTTGCTGATGGCACTAAGGAATGGAAGGAGCTTGCCCATGGCTCAGATGGTTGCTTTGGCAGAGAGCAAGAGGGTTCAGTAAACGGCTTAAAGGGATATTTTGCATTCCCTATTAGCGATTTACGCCAAGGAAACAACAAAATGAATGAAAACACAGTTATCACAGGCTTATACTTCTATGCTTCACTTTGGTATGGAGAAGCATACCTTAATAAGCCATTCTATATTGATAATGTAATGCTTGTTGAAAATTATCAAGCTGTAGCTCTTCCAACTGAATAAATATTAAAGGGATAGGTATTCTATCCCTTTTAATTTTGTTGACTTTATTGTAACATAATGATATACTAAATACGATTACAGATAAAAAGGAATATTTGAGGGAGAAAACATGAAAGCAATTAAATTATTAGTTATCCTTGCTTTTTCGCTTTTTTTGATTTGTTCATTGGTTGCATGTGGCAACACTACCGACACAGATACCAGCTTAAATGACACATCAAATGATAGTGAAAGCGCGGACACAAGCGTAAATAGCGACACAGATAGCGACATTTTAAGCGATAATGACATAGATAGCGATGAGGACATTGTAATTGAGCCATGGCAAAGTAATGCAAGCACAGAGGTTATCTCTCAAGCTGAAGCGTTGCTTGCAAGCAAGCACAGGCTTGAATACAACAAGGATGGTTCATTTAGAGTTATGATTATTGCCGATGCTCATATGAATATAAACTCTAGCTCTGCCGATGTTGAAAGACTAAAAATCAGAATTAAAGCTATGGTTGACAAAATTCAACCTAACCTAGTTATTCTAACAGGGGATAACACTATAAATTCAATCTATGAGGTAAATCTACGCAAGAATTTAAATGCTATTGTAAGCTACATTGAGGAAAAGCAAATTCCTTGGTGCCATGTTTACGGCAACCATGACCACGAAAATGCACTTGACCTTGAAAAGCAGCAAGCAATTTATGAGTCCTTTGAATACTGTATTTCAAAGGATGTTAAGGAATTAAGTGGTACAGGCACATATGTTCACGGGGTTTACAATAGAGATGGAAGCTTAGGCTCTCTTATTTGGTTACTTGACTCAGGCGCATACGCTGATAAATCACAATATTCAAGCTACTACGATTTTATTAAAGAGGACCAAATTAACTGGTACAGGGAAACATCACTTCTTATTAAGGAGTACAATAACGGCGAGCATGTTAATGGCATGATGGCATTTCACATTCCGCTAATTGAAAATAGAGAGGCGTACAAAAATATAAACGATCCCGAAATCGTTTATGAATTTGCAGGCGGCGTAAACGAAAGCGTACATTCATCAGAGGTTGATACAAATCTTCTTGAAACAATATTTGACCTTGGCAATGTAAAAGGAATAGTTACAGGACATGACCACATAAACGACTATGTGATAAACTACAAGGGAGTTAAGCTTATATCAGCTCCTAACCTAAGCGACTTAACATATTATTCAGAGTCCATTCAAGGCTCAAGAGTGCTTGACCTTAATGCATCAAAAATAGATAACATTCCTACCTATGTCAAGTATCTTATTGAAAGACCTGACCCAGATAATTATGCCCCTTTCCAAAGCGGTACAGTTTTAGAGGACTTTGAGGACTCACTTAACGATATTGTAATTTCCGGTTGGGATGACAAGGAGCTTAGCGCAAATGTACTTGCTGAGCCGGCTAAGAAGCTTGGCGCGAACAGTACAAAGGGACTTTACATTTCCACAAGCCTTGGGGGAAGTGAGGGAAGCTTTGAGCTTGCAATAGATCTTGACACCTATGGTAAAATAGGAAATAACAAATATATTATTGTTTGGATGGACTTTACAGATGTGGAGATTAGAAAAGCATGTATTGGCTTTACATCCACAGCAGGGGCTGAATTTCCATATAGATCTGATGATAATAACGGCTCATATTCAAAATTCTACTATCTAGCAGATGGAGCTACCCAATGGGAAACGCTTTCCCTTGGCTATGATGGATGCTTCGGCGCAGGAGATGGCGGGGCTTCCAAGGTTATGGGCAAAAAGGGATATTTTGCATTTGAAATAGGCAGCTTAATTCAAGATAGAGCTTTCCCAAACGCAGATACTCTTATTACAGGCTTCTATTTCTACGGCTCAGTTCAAAATGCGACATATATCAATACAGCATTTTTCATTGATAATGTTATTATAGCAGAGGACTACAAAACAGCGGCTCTTTCAAAATAACATTTTGGGGATGTTGCAATAAGCACAGACCAAAAACAGACACATATCTCATAAAAAAGTTCTATTTGTATTTCAAAATATTCTTTAATGTTGAGAACTTGCATTTTTGCCAGTTCTCTTCATTTTTATGTCTGTTTTTTAGACGCGAACACGGGCGGTCATAGGGGCCCCCGTAAAAATCTGTCAAGATTTTTGGGGAATGACTATTCCGTACGCAAGTACGCTTACGAGAACCCCCTAAACTCATACTTCGTTTTAGTGCACCCCTATTACGCTCCGTGTTAAAGCGCGTCTTCTGCACTCATTTCACTATCCCCATTCAAAAAAGGGGCTTTTGCTTAACGCAACAGCCCCTTTATATTCAAATTCGTGCTTCCTTATTTATATCGTAGCTTGTGTTGTAGGGCGCTCCAAAGCAAACAATATTATTATC
>JAZSHT010000139.1:0-1612 GCA_045533435.1 Eubacteriales bacterium
CCTATCCCCTTATACTATGAACTTAACTAAAGGAAAAATTTTCAAAACTCTGTTTATATATTCCCTGCCCCTTATTTTAACCAATGTGGTACAGCTTTTGTTCCACGCGGCTGATGTAACGGTCCTTGGAATTATGGTAGATGAATCTGCCGTTGCCGCCGTTGGTGCGTGCGGTCCTATTATATCTCTGCTTGTTTCTCTTTTTGCATCCTTTGCTACAGGCGCAAATATTTTAATTGCCAAGCATGTGGGAGCAAAGGATGAAATAAGAAGCAGAAAAGCAACGGGTACTGCATTAGTTATCGGTTTTTTATCAGGCTTTATAATGCTGATAATTGCTGAAATATTTGCAAGAGATATTCTCATTTTAATGAAATGTCAAGAGTCCGTATTAGACTTGGCTGTAAAGTACATGCAAATTTACTTTTTAGGCATGCCTGTAATTATGCTTTACAATTTTGTGGCGGCTGTTTTACGCTCTGTTGGCGATAGCCTACGCCCCATGATTTATATGCTAGTTTCTGGTGTATTTAATATCGGTCTTAACATTTTCTTTGTTGCAGTATGCAATTTAACCGTTGAGGGCGTTGCGCTTGCTACATTTTTATCTAACCTTGTGGCTTTAATTTTGGCTTTAATTGCTCTATTAAAAAATAAAGGCTACTGCAAAATTGAATTTAAAAACCTTCGCATTTTCGGTGGCGAATTCAAGGAGATTGTCAAAATCGGCGTGCCTGCATGCCTTTGTAGTCTTTCCTACTACATAGCAAATTTATTCGTGTCGGCAGGTCTAAACTCCATCAGCGAGGAAGCCATGTCCGCAGGGGCGTTTGCAGGTCAATTTGATGCTATTGTATATAATGTGGGTATGTCAATCGCCATTGCATGTATGTCAATGGTAGGTCAATGCTACGGCGCGGGACTTTTTAAGCGAATTAAGAAAACTATTCTTATAAGCGCCGCTTATGCAACGGTTGCCAGCCTATCTATTGGCTCTTTGGTCGTTATTTTCTCCGAAAATCTTTTAGGAATTATGACCGATAACGCGCTAATTATCGCTATTGGCAAGGAGCAGCTTATTACCGTTTGCTTCACTCACTTTATAACAAGCCTTATGGAAGTATTTTCATTTAGCCTAAGAGCATTAAAGCGACCTAACTGCACAATGGTGGTTGGATTTATTTGCGGCTTTGGTATCCGCACATTTTGGGTAACTGCCATTTGGGAGCTTGTTGGCAGAACAGTTGGCACGCTCTTCCTTGCGTATGGTGTTAGTGCATTCTGTGCTTTGGTAATCTATATAGCCTTGTTTATTCAAACAATGAAAAGAGAAGCGCTTCTAATTAAAGAAAGCGACATATAATCTAGGGGATGTTGCAATAAGCACAGACCAAAAACAGACACATATCTCATAAAAAAGCTCTATTTGCATTTCAAAATATTCTTTAATGTTGAGAACTTGCATTTTTTTGCAAGTTCTCTTCATTTTATGTCTGTTTTTTAGACGCGAACACGGCTCTACCGTACGCAAGTACGCCTACGCTCCGTGTTAAAGCGCGTCTTCTGCACTCATTTCACTATCCCCATTCAAAAAAGGACTAACGCTTGTTAG
>JAZSHT010000088.1:0-5954 GCA_045533435.1 Eubacteriales bacterium
AATGAAGTTAATTCTTATGTAAAAGGTGAAAATGGTTTCACCTTCCACTTGGCATCTGATACCATCACTGCTTCTCCTACAGCTAACAATAAAATTACTCTCAATGACATTGTGGTTGAGTTAGGTAATATTTATGTGGAAGGCGATAATCTTTATGGTGCAGGTAAGCTTTTAGCGCCTGCTGATGCTGAAGTAAGAATTAGCAATAATTCTCCTAATGACTTAGTTATCAATGATATTAAAATTGTTGGTACCAGAAGTACCGATCAAAGGATTAACGAAGGGGCCAACATCATCTTCAATGATATCCTTGTTAATGGTAAAGAGGATATTTCTAAACGCAACATTGATAAGTCTAAAAATGTAGCATTTAGTGAAGTTAAGAACAATAAGAATACTAGTTCCTTTATTGGTGTTCAAAATACTTTTAACCCTAGTGATTACAAAGTAAATAGTTTACCTGCTGGTGTAAGCGCACATGATTCTGAAAAAATATTTACTGCTTCCGATATAACTATTGCCCAAGGTGCTCATATCTATAATGAGCATGGCAGCGTTAATGTAAATAGTGACTATGGTGACGTTTACAGCTATGGAACCATAGATGCTGATACAGTAAATGTTAGAGTCAATAATGGTAGCTATGTTCAAAAGGTTAACGATGATTCTCGTATTGTAAATATTGGCGGCGACCCTGGCGTGATTCATGATAATGGTCAAAGCGTAAATAGTGGTATCTTCGCTAATGGTGATATCGTAATTGACGCTCGTTATGTCAATGTTAATTCAACCATTCAAAGTGGCAGGAATGATTGGAGATTAGAAATTCCTGAAAACATTGCTGAAGATTCGGCTATTCCAGTATATTATTATGTAAATGGAGTACTGACGAATTCAAACCTCAAAGATACATTGAGTAATAAGCCAAATGCAGACAACGGCATGGTTTATTTTGTTGAGAATTCTCACACTGAAAAGCGTATAGGTAGTGGTTATGAGCATCTGGCATTTGATTTAAATGAGGACCGCTTTGTGCTTGATGGATTAAGTGTTCATGGTGGTAGCGTTGATATCAGGGGCACCATACTTAATACATCCAATGATGGTAGTGGTAAAATCATTGCTATGGATGGTGGTGGATATATTAGAATTACTAATAATTCCAACAAAGATTTGGAAGTTCGTAATATCGATGTTGGCGAAGGTGTTGAAGGTGTCATTAAAATTACTGACCGTGATTTGGTAACAGGAAAAGACATGACAGAGACTACTTACACAAGAACCGATAATAAGGTGACTGCAGTAAGGAAGAACTTTATTTATGACGCTAATGGAATTAGATATACGGAAGATTATTTAGGTGAAACTAACACTTATACGCCAACGGACTTGTATTATGTTTGGCAAACTGGTCAAGACACATCTACTGTTACCGAGTATCATTATTCTGATTCTAAGGCAGTTATCTGGTGGGAAGATGGTAATTTCTCAGATAAAGATTTGGAAGATATGGATGTAGTTAGCAAAACTACTGGTGACATATATAATTTACCTGCAGGAACTTTGGTTGCTGGTACAAGTGCATTGCAGTTGTATGATGCAAATAAAAATCCTGTAGATGTTACTGGTGTAACTAGTGGTTCCCAAAGGTACTACGATAAGTATGGTAATGAAGTTAATGTAGAAGTGGCTGAAACTTCCGGAAATTATGTAAAATACAAATACACATATACTACATCTACCAGTGAACCTTATGATGAAAAGGTTGAAACTCATCGTACTTGGTACACCTTAGGTATTCAAAAAATTTACGACCATTGGTTTAAAATTAAAGAGGGTACAACTACCATTACGCAAAATTCTTTGAAGGCTGATAATCCTATCAGTATCGGTTTCGTTGGTAATGATGACCGCGGTATTTTAAATATTTTAGGTGAAAGTGCTGATGTTATTATTAACGGTACGATAAGTAATGTGGATGGTTCTACATTTGTTTCTGCAGATGACATTTGGCAAGATGCTAATGGGTATATTAAGACTAGAGATCTTGCATTGAAAGCTATAAATAATGTTGGCGCTTTGGATAACCTAATTCAAACCAATGCGGTTGATTTAAGTGGAATTGCAACAAATGGTGTGTTTGCTGTTGAAGTATTGCATAATGATGTGCTTTTAGGAAATAACCATGCTAGCGTTGAAGGCATTAAGGCTGGTACTACTGCTTATATTAAGGCTGCTGGTAATATCACGCAAAATAGTTACAGCGACATAACTGCGAACAGGGTTGAACTTTATTCTCAAACAGGGAATATTGGTAGTAGTGGAAAGGTAGTTAAAATTAATGCTGGTAAAGGTAGCGGTAATGGTTATGGCTTAAAAGCTGAAGCTGCTGGCGATATCTATATTACCAATTCTAATGGTGACCTGTATCTTGATAGCGTAATTTCCAAAGCTGGTGATGTTGTTCTAAAAACTAATGGCAGCTTCATTGATAATAACAATACGGATGCTGCCAATGCTGCTGTGGATGAAACGTTGAACAGATGGAAGAACGCCCAGGTATTAGAAAATACTAAAGAAGCAGCTGATTTCCAAAAAGAAATACTTTGCTACAAGGCTGATGCAAACTACAACCGTTACCATTTCTTGAATAAGTACGCCAATGAAAAAGGCGTCCTTGCTTTCAATGAAAATGATAAACAAGCCTTGAAAGATATGGGTTATAACAATTTGCAAATTGCTAAGATTCTGGCTAACTTCCAAGCTGAGTATGATAATTTGCTTGCAATGGGTGCTTCTGAAGCTTGGACAGAAGAAGCTCTTGCTGCTTATAAGGCAGATATTAGAAAAGATTCCAGTTATGGTTCTGGTTCTATTTATGCTAACGCTAGCCTGACTAAAGAGGATTTAAGTGGTGCGCTGTATTCCAACGGTACTGCAGAATTCTTGACTGTGGATCAAAAGGCAGAGGTTCTGGTTGGTTCTACTAAGCAGCAAAAGAATTTAGTAGTTAATCTTCCCAATGATATTAATACCGAAAATGTTGATACGGTTTTTACGACGAAGGCTGTGCCCAATGTTAAGGGCGTTAATATTACCTTGGAAAGCACGGTTGAAGGTGGCGGTGTCGGGAGTAGCCATACCGTAACTACTACAGAAGCTGAGATAGAAGCGTTGTTGGCAAAAGACTTTAGCAGATGGGACGATCCTGCTGAATGGGGTGATAAGGATAAGCAATTGTTAGAAGCTTGGAAGTCCGCTGAACGAGGCGATATTGTTACTGATGGTGATGGCAACATGACTATCACCGTTGTTGATGCCATTGAAGTTGAAGCAACCAGTAATATTCAGGCTAAAACATTGGCAAATGGCAATGTATTCCTCAACAGTGCTAAGACTATGAATTTAGGAGATGTGACCGTTGGTGGAGAATTACGCTTAAAGACTAAGGAAAGCATTAATGCCAATACCATTGAAGCTGCTGGCAGAATTGTTCTTGAAGCTTCTGGTGGTACTATTGGTAAAGGTGTTAAACAGGTTGCAAGTGATGGTACTACTTCTGAAATAGGCTTCATGAAAATTAAGGGTACGGTTGATAATTTGATCACTCGTGCCGAAGATGATATTAAGATTAATAAAGAAGGAGATTTGGGCGTTGACCTTATCTTCTCCGAACAGGGTGATGTGGTTATTGACCTTGCTTCTGCTGATGGAACTAAAAATGACCTTAAAGCGGCAAGCGAAGGTATCAATATTAAAGCTGATAGCGTTACTTTGACTAATATCGCTACTGCAGGTACAAGTGAAGCTAAGCTTGGCGTAGCAGTAGATGGTGGTTTGTTCAAGGCGACTGTTGCGGACACTGCGCATATTGCTACCTATGAGACTATGGATGGCGCGCAAATTAATGCAGGTACCTTGGATGTTGCCAATAAAGGTATCTTGACCAAGGCTAACTTTACAGCAAGTGGCAGTGATGCATCCACCTTTACTAATACTGGTCACTTCTTAAATAGCAAGGTTACTACTCAAGATAATCTTAATGTATTGAATTTAGAAGCTGGTGCAATTAGCACTCCTGATGGTGAGTGGGATTTGCGCAGTGAATTTGCTTCTAAAAAAGGTGGCGTAAGCTACAGCGCTGGTCCTAATACTGAAACTTATGCTGTAATCTTGAAGGCTGTCAAAGATGTGGATGTCAAATTAGAAAGTACAAAAATTATGCCTGATATTTACTCCATTGATGCTGGCGGCAATGTGAAGATTACTGCTGCCAAAGACCTTGATGCAGGTACGATTAATGGTAAGACCGTAAATGCAGATATTAAAGGTAGCTTTGGTGTGGCAGAAATTGCTGTTGATGACGCAATGCATATTAATGTTGGTGAGGATATGACCGTTTATAATATCCTGCGTGGCGGAGATGTTTACATTACGGTAGCAGATACATTTAGTGGACAAAGCATAATTGCTGATGTTATCGATGTTGATGCCAATGTAATTAATAGCTTGTATGCTTCTAATGGTAACTTAATTGGTGGTAGCATTGTGAGTACTACAGGTAATGACATTAATTTGAAAGCTACCGAAGGTATTGATGTGGAACAAGTGGCGACCAATGGTGGTAAGATTAACTTGTTAAGCAATTATGTGGGCATTAGAAATCTGGCTAATAATAGCAAACGTGATGCGAATGTATCTATTAATGGTATTGAAGGTAAGGCTGTAAGAGAAGCGATTATTGGTTCTCGTTCTGGTAGACCTATTTGGATTGTTAATAGTGATATTCAAAATCTTGTTTTTAACGGTTTGAACAATATTGGTATTAAAGACTCCATCATCGGTAGTGGTAAGATTTTCGCGGCTTTGACTGAACTGAACATAAAAAAAGACCCTAATAGTAAGTATGGTTTAATTATTGAGGGATTTGACAAGCCTTCTGATTTCTTGTTCATGAGCTTGGTGGAAGGCATCCAAGTTAATGGCTTGCGTAAGCTTAATAAAAAATACAGAACTCTTAATGCTAACATGTATGCTAATGATTATTCTTCTAAGGAAGAACAAAAGAATGCATTGGATAACATTAAGAGTGCAGGCATAAGCTTTGCCGAAGTTGATCATGAGGAAGAGTACGAAATCTTCTAAAAGCATTTTGAGGTGACTAAATGTTAAATAAAGAAAGATTGATAGATGAGTTTATTGAGCTGGTGAGCGTGCCCTGTCCAAGCAAGGGTGAAAAAGAGGTAGCGGAGCTTATAATGAGTAAGCTCCGTGCCATGGGCATTGAGCCTGAAATGGACAAGGCACACGAAAAAACTGGCGGTAATTGTGGTAATGTGTGGGCGTATATTAAAGGCAATGTTCCTACTGCTCCCGTACTTTTCTTTGAAGCACATATGGATAGCGTTGCTCCCACCACTGGTACTAAGGTAGTTCGTAAGAATGGTGTACTGTACAGCGACGGCACCACTACGCTGGGCGGTGATGACAAGGTTGGTGTTGCTGCAATGCTGGAAGTTGTCCGTGCTCTCAAAGAGGATGGTGTAAACCACGGCGATATTCAACTGTGCTTTACCATTAGTGAAGAAATTGGTTGTCTTGGCGTGGTGAATATGGATAAGAGCTGGATTAAAGCGGATTTTGGCTACTGCCTTGACATTGGTGGCGACATTGGCGAAATTACCTACGCTGCTCCCAAGCTATACGATATTTATGTGACTGTAACAGGCAAGGCTGCTCACGCAGGCATTGCTCCGGAAGAAGGGGTAAACGCTATAATGCTTGCGGCAGATGCTTTGAGCAAGTTACCTGCTTACGGACGTATCGACAAAGAAACAACCTTCAACGTTGGTATGTTCAATGGTGGTATTGGTACCAATATTGTTTGTCCGGAAGTAAAGTTCGTAATTGATATGCGTTCTTTAAATGTAGAGGGTTTGGAGAAATTAAAGGAC
>JAZSHT010000123.1:0-5342 GCA_045533435.1 Eubacteriales bacterium
GCTTCTAAAAGAAATGTGAAGCTTTTAATAAATGCAGGCTCTAACTGTCCGAGAATTAATTTAACTGAATCACAAACAGAAAACCCACAAAAAGCGCCTATGCTTTGTATGCTTCTCCGTAAGCATATAAGCGGTGGTAAAATGACAGATGCTAAATGTCTTGGCTACGAAAGAGTATGCCAGCTTGAGTTTGATGCATACGATGAAATGGGCTTTAAGGTTAAAAAATATCTAATATGCGAAATTATGGGAAAATATAGTAATCTCATTTTGGCTGATGCTAACTACAAAATGCTAGCTATTATGAAGCCAGTTGATTTTTCTACAAGTGATAAAAGGCAGCTTTTAGTTGGTATGAAATACGAGCTTCCGCCAAAACAGGATAAACTAGAAACATTAGATGTAACGAGCGAGCAATTTTTAAATAAATTTGATAGCTCGCCTTTAGAGATGAAATGCGAAAAGTTTATTACCTCAAGCTTTTTAGGAATAGCTCCATCAACTGCAAGGCAACTAACTTATAGCGTTACTAAAAGCCATGACTCACAGCTTTTTGAAACGGAAAAACAGACACTCTCTGCCACTTTTTTAGATTTTACAGCAAAAATGCGTGAAATGGAGCTAAAACCATATTTAATAGTTGATGAAGCGCAAAACCCCTTTGAATTTTCGTATATGCCCCTTGAATATTTAAGCAACAAATACAAAAGTATAGAATACGAAAGCTTTTCAAAGCTCATAGATGCCTATTATTCAAAAAAAGGTCAAAATGAAAGAATTAAACAAAAGTCAAGTGATATTTTAAGACTTTTAATAAATGCTGAATCAAGAATTAATAAAAAAATTGCAATTCAAACCGAGGAATTAGAGCAGTGTGAGGAAGCGGATAAATATCGCATTATGGCGGACCTTATTACCGCCAATATTCATATGATAAGAAAAGGCGTATTAAGCGCCAAGGTAGTAAACTACTACGATGATGAATGTCCTATGATTGATATTCCCCTTGATGAAAAGATTTCCCCATCACAAAACGCGCAGAAATATTATAAAAAATATAATAAGCTCAAAAAGGCTAAAACAGAGCTTACGAAGCAAATTGAAATTGCCAAAAATGAGCTTGATTATATATCAACTGTATTTGAGTCTTTAACTAAGGCAGAGAAGGAAAGCGATCTTTTACAGATACGCGATGAGCTTTTTCATAGTGGATACGCTTCAAAAATGAAAAATTATGTTCAGGCAAAGCAAGGTGCGCCGCAACCCTTAAAATTCAAAACAAGTGGTGGCTATACCGTACTTTGTGGTAAAAATAATGTTCAAAACGACTACATCACTACCAAAATTGCAGAAAAATCCGACTGGTGGTTTCATGTCAAAAACATGCCAGGCTCTCATGTTCTCATGCAGTCTCATGGAGAAGAACCAAGCGAAAAGGATTTCACCGAAGCTGCCGAAATCGCAGCCTTTTATTCCAAAGCCGAGGGCAACAATATAGCCGTTGACTATACGAATGCCAAGCATGTTAAAAAACCTGCGGGCTCAAAGCCTGGTTATGTAATCTACCATGTGAATTGGACGGCATACGTTACACCAAACGAAAATCGCATAAAAGAAATGCTTCAAAAGTAAAAAACACCGCAATGTGTCATTTAGAGACACATTGCGGCGTTTTTTAGTTTATTTTTCCTTTGAATTGTAGAAGTGAAAGTAATATTTGTGCAGTTTGGGAGCGCGAGAGTGGATTATTAGCTTTTATTTCGCCACCCTCTCCGTTAATTATTCCTGCTTCAACTAAAGCATATATATCTTCTTTTGCGTAGCTTGGAATGCTTTCATCATCCTTAAAGATTTGCTTGTTATTAGCTTTTGCGCCAAGTATATTGTTAATGATTGTGGCAGCTTCAGCAAGTGTGATTTCTGCTTTTGGATTAAAGTATAATCCATCCTGCTTATTTTCGCCGCTTATAATACCAAGTGACACCGCTCCCTCAACAAATCCTCGATACTGTGTCGATATTTCATCATTATCAGCAAATCTTGTTTTATCAAGAGCAGGCACGTTTTTAGCACCCATTGTAGTCATAAGCAAGTAAACGAATTCTTCCTTTGTGATTTTTTCGTTAGGCTTAAAGGATATTGTTCCATCTTCATTTTTCACACATTCCATTATTTCAAACTCGTTCATGATTAAAGCTGCGTTTAAATATTTTTCATTTTCTAAATCGTTAAATACTAAGCTCACTCTTAATTTATCAACTTTAATATCTACTGTACATATTTCCGAATAATTTCCGTAGCTATCTCTTACTCTGTATGAAAAAGCATCTGTGCCTCTTGCATTTTCATAAGGTGTGTATATGTAGTCTCCTGTGTCGCTGTTTGCCAGCTTTAACAGCCCCTTTTTAGGATAATTTACTATCTCGAATTTTAAATCGTCTCCGTCTGGGTCGTATCCTACTAAAATACCGTAGCTTGAGATATTTTCCTGTGTCCAAACGCTAACCGCTTCGCCGTTTGATGCAACTGGCGAGAAGTTTACATTCTCAATAGATCTTAACATGCATTTTATTTCATATCCGCAGTCGTTAGGCTCAAATTTAAATACTGTATCATTTGCCTCGCTTTGCGATGAAGATACAAACTTTAATAAAGAGAAGTCATCTCTTGATATTACTTGATTTTCAACTACATATAAATTTCCTAACATTAATTTGCCATCTGATTCACTAGGCAAGGATGAAACTGTTATGCTTTTTACATTTGCACCGAGTGATTTGTCAAAATCATATGTATCAAATAGAATTGTGCCATCCTGAATTAGGCCTGTTTTTATCATTTCATTTTGTTCTGCTAATACCTCAATAGCAGGGGATATTACCTCGGATGCTGAAGCACATATGCAAAACAGCGAAATTAAAACCAAGCAAAAAATAATACACTTTTTCATAAAAATCTCCTTTTCGTTCTAGTAAATTATATTAGAGTGAATTAGTAAAAATACATTTATAGTCAACTTTTACAAATATTGTTCCTTGAACTAATTTAAAGAAAATCATATAATGTAAAAGGGAGGTGTAATACATGGAAATATTACGCATAGGAAAGCAAGCTGTAAAGGTTACCTTAAATGAACAGGAAGCTATCAAATACAATATTTCAGATAATAATCAACTTAGTGAGGATGAGATTAAAGAAAGCTTTTCTAAGCTTCTTATGGAAATCAAAGCAAAAGCCGATTTTGCTTATTCAAATAAAAAGCTGTTTACTGAAATATTTCCATCAAAAAATGGTGGTTGTGAAATATACATAAGCTGTATTAACACGGAGGCAAGCAAAGGCGTGTATAGAGATAAAGCATTGGAAACAGACACAAAGAAAAAATTCCTTCCGTCAATTTATGAATTTGATAGTCTTGACAAGCTTCTTTCAGTTATATACAGACTAAAAGAAATAAAGCATAGAGAAAAAGCTTCAGTTTTTTACGATTGCGATAGAAGAAAATATTTTCTTGTTTTAGAAAATATGAATTTTAAATCTCTTAAATATGCATTTTTGCTAGAATATGCAAAGTACATAAAAAGTCAATCAATAGCATATCTTAATGAGCATTATAGCTGTGTTATTAAAAATGATTCTGTTAAAATTTTGTCAGCTCTTGCTTAATAAGCTGCAAATAATTTTAGCAAGCTCGATTGCTGAAAAAGAGGCTTCTTCAAATGAATTTGAATATGCACCTATATCAACCTTTAAAAATAACGGCTCTATATCTTGAGACAGCTTAAAGGGAGCAACAGTTATATCGTAAACTAAATTATTGCTTTCTTTAAGAATAGCGTTGGCGAGGTTTAAATTTTTATAGTAAATTTCTCCTTTTTTAGTATCCGAGCCAACGGTTAAGCTTATTTGCGAAACGCTTTTTTCATTTAATTCGACTACTGCTTTATTCATTGATAGGTCATCGTTGATAATATATCCTCTTGAAATATCTAAAATAACCTTAATGCTAGGATATTTTATTAAAGCTTCATTTATTGTGCTTTCAAAATGCTCTCTAGAATTATAAATTCCACCCGTGCCAAAAATTTGATTTATATGAATGGTGTTAATATGATTTTCATTTAAAATGTCGCAAATTAACTTGCCAATATCGCCCACATTATTGCTTGAACTATAAAAATTGTCATTTACAAAATAATATTCTCCGTTTGAATATGCTTCTTGACAAGATGAATGAATAATTAAAACATGCGGCGCATTCTTTCCGTATTTATCATATGTTTCACTAATTTGAGGTAATGCTTCATTAAGAAATTCCAAGTCAATATCTAAGGTTGAATTGTTATTTATGCAGCTAAAGCTTGAAGCTACACTATGTAT
Source organism: Eubacteriales bacterium (assembly GCA_045533435.1). Taxonomy (GTDB): domain Bacteria; phylum Bacillota; class Clostridia; order Oscillospirales; family CAG-272; genus RGIG2000. The sequence goes on from JAZSHT010000123.1 coordinate 4,381, forward strand.
TTTATTAGCGTTTTCTGGAATTTGGGAAGCAAATTCCTCTTTTAAATTATCGCTCGTTTCATTTTGCTGGTTATCTTCATTATTCTCTTCAGTTATGCTGTCTTGCTGACTCTCAAAATCTATGGCTAGATTGCTAACGAAAGACTTTATTTTATCAAAATTAACATATGACATGTAAAACAATGCCAAGATTAAGGAAAAACAAACGAATCTTTTTAAAAAAGAAAATTTCCTTTTTAATTTGTCGTGTTTGTATATGTTACTACCAATGGGTATTAAATCTGTATTTTTCATAAAACTCTCCAAAAATTTATTGCTATGAAAAATATATTTAAAATTTAATACATTTATTCAAGGTAAAGAAAAAATTTTCAAAAAAAGAAAAATAATTGTTGAATAATGAAAATAAATGTGTTATTATAGATAAGCTACACTAAAAAAAACAGGAGAATGAACATGCAAATACCAATGGTAGATAAAAATGAAATTAAGATTTTTATTTTGTATTTAATGGACAGAATAGGTTATCCGTTAAGCTGCGCGGATGTATGCTCGATAATGCACCAAGAAAATGTCGTTAGTTATTTTGATTGTGCAGATTGCTTTGCCGAGCTTATAGACATGTCTCATGTTTTAGAGGTTGAAAAGTCAGAGGGTGGCGAAGCACTATATATTGTTACTGAAACAGGAAAATCAATTGCAACTGAGTTGAGTGATACACTATCTCCAGGTATTAAAGAGGCAAGCTACAGAAGTGCAATAAGACATTTATCCTTTAGAAAAAGAAATGCTTCTATTGATTGCTATTATACTGATTTATCAAACGGAAAGTATTTAGTTCACTGTGAGATTATAGAGAATGGCAGAAAGGTGCTTGATGTCAATATTGAGGTGGACTCTAAAAATGAAGCCGATAATATGATAATCAATTTCAGAAAAAAACCGGAAATAGTGTTTAGAGG
>JAZSHT010000130.1:0-15504 GCA_045533435.1 Eubacteriales bacterium
TACCAGGCAAAATTACTTCTTCACCAGCAAGCCACTTGTCAACATTGTGCAATCAAATGGTTAACTTTTTAGGCATTATGCAAAATGAATGGGCAGGCGCGCAAGCATTTTCATCATTTGACACATATTTAGCTCCATTTGTAAAGATTGATAACTTATCCTATAAAGAGGTTAAGCAATGCATTCAATCCTTCGTATATGGCGTAAATACACCATCAAGATGGGGTACTCAAGCGCCATTTAGCAACATTACTCTTGACTGGGTAGTGCCAGCTGACCTTGCCGAGCTTAACTGTATCATTGGCGGTAAAGAGGTTGACTTTAAGTACAAGGATTGCGAAAAGGAAATGGCAATGGTAAACAAGGCGTTTATCGAAATCATGATTGAAGGCGACGCTAACGGCAGAGGCTTCCAATACCCAATTCCAACATACTCAATCACATCAAACTTTGACTGGAGCGAAACAGAAAACAACAAGCTCTTATTTGAAATGACAGCCAAGTATGGTACTCCATACTTCTCAAACTACATTAACAGCGATATGGAGCCAAGCGACGTTCGTTCAATGTGCTGTCGTCTTCGTCTTGACCTTCGTGAGCTTCGTAAGAAGTCAGGTGGCTTCTTCGGTAGCGGCGAATCAACAGGCTCTGTTGGCGTTGTAACAATCAACATGCCAAGAATTGCTTATCTCGCAAAGGATGAAAAGGACTTCTATAACAGACTTGATAAGCTTATGGATATTTCAGCTCGTTCACTTAAAATCAAGAGAACTGTTATTACACAGCTTCTTGATAACGGCTTATATCCATATACAAAGAGATACCTCGGCACTTTCGCCAACCACTTTAGTACGATCGGCTTAGTTGGTATGAATGAAGCATGCTTAAATGCTAACTGGATTAAAGAAGACTTAACACACGAAAAAGCACAAAAGTTTACAAAGGATGTTCTTAACCATATGAGAGAACGTCTTTCTGACTACCAAGAAAAATACGGCGACCTTTACAACCTTGAGGCAACTCCTGCTGAATCAACTTCATTCCGTCTTGCAAAACACGACGTTAAGAAGTATCCAAACATTATTCACGCAGCAAGCGAAAAGGGTGGCACACCGTACTATACAAACTCATCACACTTACCTGTTGGTTACACAGAAGATATCTTTACAGCTCTTGATATTCAAGATGAGCTTCAAACACTCTACACATCAGGTACAGTATTCCACGCGTTCTTAGGCGAGAAGCTTCCTGACTGGAAGGCAGCTGCTAACCTTGTAAGAAAGATTGCAGAAAACTATAAGCTTCCATACTACACAATGTCCCCAACATACTCCGTATGTAAGAACCACGGTTATATCGCAGGCGAGGAATATACATGCCCTGAGTGTGGCGAAAAGACAGAGGTTTATAGCCGTATCACAGGCTACTACCGCCCTGTTCAAAACTGGAACGATGGTAAATCACAGGAATACAAGGATAGAGCAGTATATAATATTGAAACATCTGTTTGCAAGCGTAACGGCAAGCCAAGTGAAAAGGCTGATGACTGTGCATCATGTGGTAAAATCGCAGATGGCACATACTTAGTAAAAACAGAAACATGTCCAAACTGCAAAATAGCAATCGCTTTACTTGATAAGGCGGGCGTTAAATATGAAGCACTTATTGCAAACGACAACAAGGAATTTGTTGAAGCAGTAGGCATTAAGCAAGCTCCAACACTTGTAGTTGTAAAGGACGGCAATATTGAAAAATATACAGGCGTATCTGATATTAAAAAGTTTTTAGCATAATAATAAAACTTGCGTAGAATGCTCTACGCAAGTTTTAATATAGCCGTCAGCCGTTAGCGGTCAGCTATCAGCGAGATTAGACGGATATGCAATGGTAAAAGAGGTATAAAAATGATATACGATATAATTATAGTTGGTGCAGGTCCTGCGGGACTTACTGCTGCACTTTACGCAAGAAGAGCCAACAAAACCGTATTAGTCCTTGAAAAGGGCGCATTTGGCGGTCAAATCACATACTCCCCAAAGGTTGAAAACATTCCGGGCTTTATAAGCCTTACAGGCAATGAATTTGCCGATAAATTGGTTGAGCAGGTGCTTGAGCAGGGCGCAGATATTGAGCCAGCAGAGGCACTTGAAATTAAGGATGGCAAAATCAAAACAGTTGTAACCGATAGCGGCGAATTTGAATGTAAATCTGTAATTATTGCCACAGGTGCTAAGCACCGCTTGCCAGGTGTTAAGGGCGATACCGACTATATCGGCAACGGTATTTCCTTCTGCGCAGTATGTGATGGAGCATTTTACGAAGGCAAAACAGTTGCCGTTTTAGGTGGCGGAAACTCCGCGCTCCAAGAAGCAATCTTGCTTTCCGACCTTGCTAAAAAGGTTTATGTTATCCAAAACCTTGACTTTTTAACAGGCGAAAAGAAGCTTCAAGAAAGACTTAGCGAAAAAAATAATGTTGAAATTATAACAGGCGCAACACTCCATGCATTACACGGAGAAGGCGAGCTTAATAAAATCACAATAAACAAGGTAGCAACAGAAGAAAAAATATCACTTGATATTGATGGGCTTTTCGTTGCAATCGGTCTTATCCCACAAAACGAAGCATTTTCTAATGTGTTAGCCCTTGATAACTACGGTTACGCAGATAGCGAAGAAAATTGCCTAACAAAAACAGAAGGCGTTTATGTTGCAGGAGACTGCCGTAAAAAACGTATAAGACAAGTAGCAACCGCTTGCGCCGACGGCGCAATTGCCGCCCTTGCCGCATGCGATTATGTCGACAGGACTTAACAGGCTGGTGAAACCGAAAAGCAATTTTTAAATACAGTTGTTTGTTTATCGATGCGATAAAGAAGCGTCTAATGTAGAAAATTTTCCTTTGGAAGAATTTTCATTTTGCTTTTCTATTTGTGACTGCTACTCTGTCGTACCAAGTACGCCGACGTGTACGCACTCCCAAATTTTCCCTCACCCTCTTAAGCCCTGTGCTAACGGACTCAACAAACCAAAATAGAACGGAATTTCCGTTCTATTTTTATTAAGAAATATTGACATAAAATACTGTTTGTGATAAAATGTAATGCGTATAGAAAATATGTTTTAAGGAGAAAAAACAATGAGTGAAATGAATATAGTTTGCTTAGATTTAGAGGGCGTATTAGTGCCTGAAATTTGGATTGCATTTGCAGAGGCAAGTGGTATTCCTGAGCTTAAAAGAACAACAAGAGATGAGCCCGATTACGATAAGCTTATGAAGTACCGTATCGCAATCCTAAAAGAGCACGGTCTTGGCTTAAAGGAAATTCAAGATACAATCGCAAAGATTGAACCAATCGAAGGAGCAAAGGAGTTTTTAGATAACCTTCGTGCTAAAACACAGGTTATCATTTTAAGCGATACATTTACACAATTTGCAGCCCCACTTATGAAAAAATTAGGTATGCCTACAATTTTCTGTAACACTTTAGAGGTTAGCGAAAACGGCGAAATCACAGGCTACAAAATGAGAGTTGAAAAATCAAAATTCACAACAGTAAAAGCACTTCAATCAATCGGCTACGACACAATCTGTGCAGGCGACAGCTATAATGACCTTGGCATGATTTTAAACTCCAAGGCAGGCTTCCTCTTTAAGAGCACCGACAAAATCAAAGCCGACTATCCAAACCTTCCAGCCTTTGAGGAGTACGATGACCTTTACAATGCTATTGTAAACGCATTGTAATAGCTATTAGCCGCCAGCAGTTAGCGGTTAGTAAGTAACAAAAAGTAATAAAACCCCACTTCAACCGAAGTGGGGTTTTTATTATTTAATCTCTAAAATTTTATCAAGTATTCTTTGACAGTTGTTTTTATCGTTAAATGCAAAGAAATTATCTATTCTTTCTCTGTATTTATCCTTTAATTCACAACCATTTTCTATATACTCAATAAGTGTATTTACAGTTGCTTCATAATCATAGCAAACCTCGCCGAAGCCATCGCGCTCAAATTCAAAATAACCCGTTTTTCCAACATGGCTACCACCATAGAAATCATTCTTATCAAATTGCGCATAAATTAAAGGCTTTCTAAGATATGCAAAGTCAAATACCGCAGATGAATAATCTGTTAATACAAGATTACTGCTTGCATAAACATCCTTGTATTCATCATCAACAGTGTAGAATTTAACATCCTTGTTTTTTGTAAACAAATCAACCTTAGTAATGATATTTGGATGAGGCATAAATGCAATGGTGTAACCGTGCTTTTTAGCCACATCAAGCAACCTTTCATCATTTATAAGGCTATTATAGAATGTGAAATAGTTGCTTTCAGTAAAGCCTGCCTTTTCTTGCCAAATGCCTGTTTTTAGGTCCATATGGCTCATTAAATACTTACGCCATGTAGGCATAATCGTAATTTGCTTTTTCTCATCGTGATATAAGCGGTCAAATCTTGCAAGACCTGTCAACCATACAACGCTTTCATCATAATAATATTTGCCATCTAAAATTGAACGGTATTCGCCATTTACTGTACAAGTAAAGCCAGTTAAATTTTTATTATATTTATTTAACCAGTGGGATAAATCGCTTTCAATTATTCCGTGTTGAAGAAAAACAAATTTTTTGCTTGTCAAAATATCCTTGTATGGGTGTGAATAATAGGTAAATGGATTATATACCTGTAAATCAGCTTGGGCAGAAATTATTGTATCACAGGCAAGATGCATAATCTTGTATTTTAGTGAATCGTAATTTACAACTCCGCCTAATTTTTTCATTCTGTAATATGATGGACATTTAGAAATAGCGAAGTAATATTTTGCACCCTTAAACTTAATATTCTTTAAATGTCTAAAGAATGCTTCACCATTATCTCCCGCCTTGTTAAGCCTGTCGGAAATTAACCAAATGGGCTTTCTATGGAAGAATTTATAAATTCTTGCTAAAATTCTTGCAATAATAGCCTTTCTTTCCCCAAGTCTATTTGACTTCCAAAGCTCCCATAAAAGCTTTCGCTCATACATTCCCTTGCACTTTGCTTTTTTTACAATAAGCGTGCTTTTTTCTAACTGATAAACATATCCACCATTATAGAAATATGCATTTTTGTATTTTTTCTCGATAGGGAAGAAGGGACCTGATGATATATTTGTATTTAGAATTTTAACGCCATCCTTCACAACAAAAAATTGAATTTCGTTAACCTTATTTTTTATTAAGTCCTTAGGAATGACAAACTTAATTTGGCAATCTATCGACACATCCTCGCCCAAAAATTTTCCATGCTCAATATATTCGCCAATAGTAGCATCAATTCTGCTATCTCCAATCGTAAGATAAGCACTATCTATATTACCGAACACAGAAAGAATGGTTTTTCTTGCAGAAATAGTTATATCTGTGTCGCTAATTTCAAGAAATTCAAGCTTAAATGAGCTGCTTGAAAGCCTTGAATGTGTAGATGAATCAAAGCCAACTAGTATATCTGCGTTTTCATATGTTATAAAATCATCTCTTTTATATTTTTTAGAAATAAGGTCAATTCTTACATCAGGGCTGCAATGCTTTTGCTTCATGATAATATCATCATCAAATTTATTTAAGCAAAGCATTAAGCCTTCCTTGTATTTTTTTAATTCATCATCGCTAATTACAACAGGCAATTCTGTTTCAGTAAGTCGCCATTGTAAATTGCTCATTAAAGCATTTTGAACAAATCTCGGTAAATATCCGTATTTTTCCTCGGCGTACTCAATGGATGGCAAAATAAAGGAATAGATAAAATCATTATACCAGCAAATCTTTAGCCCCTTAGCAAGAGCAGAGCCAGCATGCTTTCTGTATCCGTAATGGCAATCTCTAACAACACCTAAAAATGGCTTGTTAATTAAAACTCTAATCATCTGCTGAGCATCCTCAGCAACAGTTAAGCTTTCATCAAAGTGAATTGTCTGTGCAACCTCATTTTTTATAAACGCGCTTGATACTGAAAGCTGAAAATAATTAACCTCTTTTTGTAAATTTATAACTCGTGTGCCTCTTGCAAACTTGTCATTGAGATAATGAGCACCCTTAGTGTCTCCAAACATCATAATAGGAATACCCACAACATCGCATGCGTTGTAATTTTCCTCAAAGAAATTATATACAAGCTCTAGTGTGTTTTCAGTAAGAATATCATCAGGGTCCATGCAGTTTACATATTTACCCTTAATATGCTTAAGTCCCTCATTTCTTGCGGAGGAAACACCACCGTTTTCTTTATGCACTACAACGATATTATTAGGATATTTTTTCTGAAGCTCATCACATATAGCACCGGAATTATCAGGTGTACCATCATCAACTAAAATAACCTGAACATTTTCAAATCCAATAGTCTGATTTACTAAGCTGCTTATGGATTCCTCTAAAAAGTCCTCAACATTATAAACAGCCATAATAACAGAAAATTTATATTTGTATTCCAAAATCTTACCTCCAAATGGATGTTACTTTAAACAGTATAACACAAAATCCATTCCAATTCAACAATTTAACATAATTTATTTATACTTGATTTATTTTAACTTATATGCTATTATATAAAGAGTATCAAAAGAAAAGGAAATTTAAAATGATAACAGTTAACAATTTAAGCTTCAATTTTGGAGGACAAACTCTTTTTAAGGATGTAAACTTGAAATTTACCCCGGGCAACTGCTACGGCGTAATTGGCGCAAACGGTGCAGGCAAAAGTACATTTTTGCGTATTCTATGTAAGGAGCTTGAGCCTACAAAGGGCGATGTGTCAATTCCGGACACAGTAAGAATGTCAGTATTAAAGCAAAACCACTTTGCTTATGATGAATATTCTGTCCTTGACACAATTATAATGGGTAACGAAAGACTTTACACCGTTATGAAGGAAAAGGACGCTCTCTATCTTAAAGAGGACTTTACAGAGGAGGACGGCATTAAGGCATCCGAGCTTGAGGGCGAATTTGCTGAGCTTAATGGCTGGGAGGCGGAAAGCGACGCTTCAAAGCTTATCCAAGGCCTTGGTCTTAGCGAGGACTTGCTCTATATGCAAATGGCAGATATTGCTGAAAGAGATAAGGTTAAAATCCTTTTAGCGCAAGCGCTTTTTGGAAATCCCGATATCATATTGCTTGATGAGCCTACAAACGGTCTTGACATTGATGCAATAACTTGGCTTGAGGACTTTTTAAGCGATTACTTCGGCACAGTTTTAGTAGTATCCCACGATAGACACTTCTTAAACGATGTATGCACAAATATCGTTGATATTGACTATACAGGCATTAAAATGTATGTTGGTAACTATGAATTCTGGTACGAATCAAGCCAGCTTATCCAAAGAATGATTAAGCAGCAAAATAAGAAAAACGAGGAAAAAATCAAGGAGCTTCAATCCTTCATTTCTCGCTTCAGCGCAAACAAATCAAAATCAAGACAAGCAACCTCAAGAAGAAAGCTTATTGATAAATTAACAGTTGAAGAATTACCTGCATCAAGCCGTAGATATCCGTTTATCGGCTTTGATATGGATAGAGAAGCAGGCAAGGACATCTTAACAGTTACCGACCTTACAAAAAATGGCTTCTTTAAAAATGTTTCATTTACAGCTATGAAGGGCGACAAAATCGCGCTCCTTGGCGATGAGCTTGCAATTACAAATCTCTTAAAGGTTCTTATGGAAGAAATAGAGGCTGATAGTGGCTCATTTAAGTGGGGAATAAGCATTACAAAATCATATTTCCCTAAGGACAACATTGAATATTTTGAGGGCTGCCACGATTCGATTCTTAATTGGATGAGAAGATACTCAAAGGACCAAACAGAAACATACCTTCGCGGATTTCTTGGCAGAATGTTATTCTCAGGCGATTCCATTTTCAAGGAGGTAAATGTTCTTTCTGGTGGCGAAAAAGCAAGATGCATGTTCTCAAGAATGATGCTTTTCGGCTCAAACTTCCTACTTCTTGACCAGCCTACAAACCACCTAGACCTTGAATCCATCACAGCCGTAAATAACGGACTTCGCGATTTCAAGGGCAACATACTTTTCTACTCCCATGACTATGAAACTATAAACACAGTTGCCAACAGAATTATTGAAATCAAGGAAGATGGCATTTACGATTTTAGCGGCACATACGAGGAATTTATAACCTATAAAAAGGAAAAAGGCTTATTATAATGGATTATGAGCAAAGAAAAATAGGAATAATAGGTGCAGGAGCAGCAGGCATGATGGCAGCTGTCTATGCATGCCAAAACGGTGCTGATGTAACAATCTTTGAAAAAAATGACAGAGTAGGCAGAAAGCTTGCCATTACAGGCAAGGGAAGATGTAATGTAACTAACGATTGCGACAAGGGCGAGTTTTTAAAAAATGTAATCTCAAATCCTAAATTCCTATACGCTTCAATTAACTATTTTTCCACAGAGGACACAAAAGCGTTTTTTGAAAATGCAGGCGTGCCTCTAAAAACTGAAAGAGGCAGAAGAGTATTTCCTGTGTCCGATAAAGCACAGGATATAGTTCATGCATTAAAGCAAGCAATGCTTGATTATGGCGCAAAATTAATAAATGAGCGCGTAATAGGAATAACCATAGAAGATAGTAAAATTACAGGCTTAAAAACCGATAAGAGAGCATATGCATTTGATGCGGTTATCTTGGCAACAGGCGGTGCATCATATCCTCAAACAGGCTCAGATGGCGATGGCTACAAATTTGTCAAAAAGCACGGCATTGAGGTAACCCCCTTAATACCATCGTTAGTCCCTCTTGAAACCACGGAAAATCTATCTGAAATTATGGGCGTTTCTCTTAAAAATGTAACGCTCAAAATCAAAAATAACGACACAGGTAAGATAGTTTTTGAGGAAATGGGCGAAATGCTCTTTACTCACTTCGGCATAAGCGGACCTCTTGTATTATCCGCCTCATGCCATATGAACAATATGCGCCCGGGCAAATATACCGCGCTTATTGACTTCAAGCCTGCCCTTGATATTAAAACCCTTGATAAGCGTATTCTAAGCGACTTTTCAAAGCAACAAAACAGAGATTTTGCAAACGCCCTTGGTGGACTTTTGCCATCAAAAATCATACATTTCATGGTGCGAAAAAGCGGTATAAGCCCATACGAAAAGGTAAATAACATAACCAAGGAGCAAAGGGCAAAATTAGTTGAAATATTAAAGGGACTTTCCCTTGATATAAAAGCCTTTCGCCCAATCAAGGAAGCGATAGTTACCTCGGGCGGAATAAAAACAAGCGAAATCAACCCATCAACAATGGAGTCCAAAAAAATCAGCGGACTCTATTTTGCAGGCGAGGTAATTGATGTTGATGCCTACACAGGTGGCTATAATCTTCAAATCGCATTTTCCACCGGCGCTCTTGCAGGCACTCACGCCGCATGGGGCGATTAGCAACGCTTTGCGTTGCAGCTAAATTTGCCTTTGGCAAGCTAAATTCGGCAAGCCGAGCGAAATTCACCTTCGGTGAGCTAAATTCGCTACGCGAGCTATATGGCAAATTTAATTTAGCTAATGCGAGTGAATACGAGCATTAATTTCGCTATTTTGCGGAGCAAAATTATTTCGCTATTGCAAAGCAATAATTTCGCTAAAACAACAATAAAAGAAAGACTAAAGATGCTGTAAAATGGTTTACAGGTTTGTAGTCTCACATAGGAGTAAATATGAGAATAGCATTAGACGGCCCAAGCGGCTCAGGAAAAAGCACAGTTGCAAAAGCACTTGCTAAAAGACTCGGCATAATCTATGTTGACACAGGAGCGTTATACCGTACAATCGGTCTTTATGTAAGAGATAACGGATTTGCAAGAACCGATATACCAAATATAATCGCATGCCTTGATGAGATTAAATTAGGAATGGATTTTATTGACGGAAAGCAAATCATTACATTAAACGGCAAGGAAATCGGCGATGAAATCAGAACGGGTGAGATTGCCATGTACGCATCTGCCGTATCTGCAGTTCCCGAGGTTAGAGCATTCCTACTTGAAACCCAAAGGAAAATAGCAAGAGAAAATAGCGTTGTTATGGATGGACGCGATATCGGCACAGTTATTATTCCCGATGCTGAGGTAAAAATCTTTATGGTAGCTTCCAATGAGGCAAGAGCAAAAAGAAGATTTTTAGAGCTTCAAGCAAAGGGCGAAAGCTGCACCTTCGAAAGCGTTCTTTCTGACATTATTGAAAGAGACAAAAATGACTCTACAAGAAAAACAGCCCCTTGCATTCCCGCAGAGGATGCAATCCATCTTGACAACTCAGAATTAAATATTGATGAAACTGTTGAAAAGGTAATAGAGATAATTGAAAATGCCAAAAAATGAAATTGTACCGGTAGAAAAAAACGAAAATAAATTCTACACGAAAGCAAAAAAATTCTTTGCAGGACTTTTTAGAAGATTACTAAGAATTAAAGTAGTAAATTCTCAAAACGAGCCCACTAACACAAGCTATATAGTATGCTGTAACCATACAGCGCTTTTAGATGTTGTGGTAATAGCTGCAGGATTAAAAAGACAAGTTAGCTTTATGGCGAAAAAGGAAGCGTTTAAGGTGCCAATTTTAAGTTGGTTTATAAAATCCATGGGCGCATTTCCCGTTGACCGTAAGGGCGGCGATGTAGGCGCTATAAAGAAAACCATAGAAATACTAAACGGCGGAAGCTGTGTCGGTATTTTCCCACAGGGAACAAGATGCCCATATAAAAACCCAAGGGAAACCGAAATAAAGGACGGAATTGGAATGGTAGCAAAAAGAGCAGGAGTTGGTATTTTGCCAGTTGCTATCAAAACTAAAAAGGGAAAGGTTAAGCTTTTCAGAAAAACAGAGCTTATAATCGGAGAGTATATTCCTCTTGAGGAATTGATGCTTGAAGGCACAAACAAGGAGCAATACGAAACGATTACCAAAACCGCCTTTAATGAAACATGTAAATTATTAGAAAGTGATGCAACAAAGCTGTTAAAATGATTACGGTTGCTAAAAATGCAGGCTTTTGCTTCGGTGTTCGCAGGGCAACGGATACCGTAGAAAAGCTAATTAAGGAAAAAAATAATTCATCTGTTTACATTTTAGGCCAGCTCATACACAATGAGGAATATATCAAATATTTGGAGGAAAATGGAGTTTATGAAATTTCTTCCGACCAAATTGATGAGCTGTACGAAAGAACAAAAAACGGCGAAAAAATAACAGTAGTTGTAAGGACACACGGAATTGAAAAAGAAATATACGAAAAGCTACAGAGCTGTGATGAAAAAGAGGAAAATTTCACGCTTGTTAACTGTACTTGTCCATATGTTACCAAAATACATAAAATTGCTAACGAAAATTCCAACACAAAGGTAAAAAAAGAAATTTTCGTTTTAATAGGTAGTGGCGGTCATCCTGAGGTTTTATCTATAATGAGCCACGCCAAAGGAGACAAATATGTATTTTCAAACGGGCAGGAACTTGAAAATTTTCTTTTAGAAATGAAAAAAAGAGAGGATTTTGACGAAATAATTGTCAATATGGCTTCTCAAACTACCCAAAAATTACAAGAATGGGAAAAATGTCAAAAAATTTTAAAAAAATACTGTACAAATGCAAAAATTTTTGATACAATATGTAGTGTTACTGATATTAGACAAAGGGAAGCGGACGAGCTAAGCCGCAAAAGCGATGTGATGATAGTCGTTGGCGGTAAGGAAAGCTCAAACACCTCAAAGCTTGCGCAGGTGTGCGAAAAGAATTGTGAGAATACCTATTGGGTACAAACAAGCCGTGATATTCCATTGGACAAAATCGGTTACGCAAAAAATATAGGCATAACTGCAGGTGCATCCACGCCTGACAGTTTAATTCAGGAGGTAAAAGAAACTATGAGCGAAATCGTAGAAAAAATCGAAAAAATCGAAAACGAAGACTTTGGCAAAATGCTTGAAGAAATGGAGAGCGTGAAATTATATACAGGAGCAACAGTTACCGGAACTGTAATGGGAATCACAGACACTGAGATTCGTCTTGACCTCGGTGCAAAGCTTACAGGTATCATCACAAAAGATCAAATCACAGATTCTAACGATGTTAATCTTGCAGATCTCTTCAAGATTGGCGATGAGGTTGATGCAAAGGTTATCTCTAAGAGCGACAGAGATGGTATTGCTATTCTTTCAAAGAAGATGGTTGATAGCGTAAAGAATCTTGCTAAGATTGCTGAATATGCAAGCACAAATGAAACAGTTGACGCTAAGGTTGTTGAAATCACTAAGGGCGGCGTTGTTTGCGATGTTGAAGGTGTAAGAGTATTCGTTCCTGCTTCATTGACAGGCGTTAAGAAGGGCGATGACATGAATGTTCTTGCTAACACAACACAACAAATCAAGATTATTGAAATCAAGGATAACAAGAGAGAAGCAATCGGCTCAATTAGAGCAGTTATCAACGAGCAAAAGAAGGCTGAATACGAGCAAAGACAAGCAGAAAAAGAACAAAAGAGATTAGAAAAGGAAGCATATTTCAATTCTCTTGAGGTTGGCATGGTATTTGAAGGACCTGTTAAGAATGTTACTAACTACGGCGCATTTGTTGATATCGGCGGCGTTGATGGTCTTGTACATAAGACAGAGCTTACATGGAACAACAAAATCGCTCCATCAAGCGTAGTAAAGACAGGTGATGTTATTAAGGTTTACATCAAATCTATTGATACTGAAAACAAGAAGATTTCTCTTGGCTACAAGACAGAGGACTCAAAGCCATGGAACATTTTCAAAGCTCAATACAATGTAGGCGATGTCGTAATCGTTAAGATTAGAAATATTGAAACCTACGGTGCATTCGCTGAAATTATCCCAGGCGTTGATGGTCTTATCCACATCAGCCAAATCGCTGACAGAAAGATTGAATCTGTTGCAAGCGTACTCACAAAGGGCGACTCTGTATCTGCACTCATTAAGGAAATCGATGACGAAAAGGAAAAGGTTTCACTTTCAATGAGAGCTTTACTCGAGGACACCTCCGAGGAAGAAGCAGATGATGAAGAGGTTGAGGTTGAAGTAATTGAAGAGGCTGCTGAAGAAGTAGCTGCTGATGAAACAGCTGAATAATTAAAATAATAAAGGGATGTTGCAATAAGCACAGACCAAAAACAGACACATATCTCATAAAAAGCTTTATTTGTATTTCAAAATATTCTTTAATGTTGAGAACTTGCATTTTAGCAAGTTCTCTTCATTTTTATGTCTGTTTTTTAGACGCGAACACGGCTCTACCGTACGCAAGTACGCCTACGCTCCGTGTTAAAGCGCGTCTTCTGCACTCATTTCACTATCCCCATTAAAAAAAGGGGCTTTTGCTTAACGCAACAGCCCCTTTTTGTTTTTCTTGAAATACGCAAGTATCATATCCTAATAGCAAACGCATCTTGCTATTAAGATGAAAAAACGCCGAAATATTCAATATAAAATCAATAAAATTTGTAAACTGCTATTGTTTATTTCACTTTAGTGTGCTATAATATACACATTAAATAAGATTATATAAATAAAGGAGTCTTAAATTATGTGCGATAAGTGCAAAATGAGTAAGGAATTATCAACTAATCCTAATTTTTCTGAAATTCAACCTGCGGTTTTGAATTTCTGGAAGGAAAATAAAATTTTTGAAAAATCTGTTGCTGAAAGAAATGATAAAGAAACAGTATTTTATGATGGTCCTCCATTCCCAACAGGAAAGCCACACCATGGCACCGTTTTAGTTTCATTCATTAAAGATATGCTTGCCCGCTATTGGACAATGCGTGGATATAAGGTTCCTCGTGTTTGGGGCTGGGACTGCCACGGCTTGCCAATTGAAAACAAGGCTGAAAAGCTTCTTGGAATTAATGACAAGAATGTAATTGAAAAGGAGCTTGGCATTGATAAGTTTAACGAGGCGTGTTACAGCATAGTATCAGAAAACAACGAGGCGTGGAAGGAATATGTAGAGGAAATGGCTCGTTGGGTTGACTATGAGGGCGCTTACAAAACAATGAATAGCGACTTTATGGAAAGTGTAATGTGGGCTTTCAAAACATGCTATGACAAGGGATATATTTATCGTGATTACAGAGTAACTCCATATTGTACTCACTGTGAAACATCTCTTTCAATTTCGGACACAAGAGAATCTGACTCCACTCGTCCAAGACAGGACAGATGGATTATCGTTCAATTTAAAACTAATTTAAAGCATAATGATAAGGATGTATATCTTCTTGCATGGACCACAACCCCATGGACATTGCCATCAAATATGTGCTTAGCGGTAGGTAATGATTTAACATATGCTTATGTTGATATGGGCGATAGAGTAATTGTTGCTTGTAAAAACACATTGCCATCTTATCCAAAGGTTTTTGGAAAAGAGCCTAACATCGTGTATGAATGCTTAGGAAAGGATCTTGTAGGCACAACATATGAGCCTATATTCCCATACTTTGCCGACAAGAAGTCAGAGGGCGCGTTTAGAGTTATCTCTGCTGATTATGTTGGAGCTGATGATGGTGTAGGTATTGTTCATACTGCACCTGCGTTTGGTGAGGATGACTATTGGGCATGTAAGAATAATAACATTCCATTGGTTAATCCTGTTGATGCAAAGGGTAAATTTACCGAAGAAATTACCGATTTTTACAATATGCAAAACGATGATGATTTGAACAATGTTATCAAGATGAACCCAATTATCATTCGCTTCCTCAAAGAAAAGGGAATTGCACTTGATGATGGCACATTAGTTCACAATTATCCCCACTGCTGGAGATGTAAAGAGCCACTTATCTATAAGGCAATGGATGCTTATTACTTTAACATCGGCATGATTAAGGATAAGCTTATTGCGGAAAACGAAAAAATCAACTGGATTCCTGAAACAATCAAATACGGAAGATTTGGTAATTGGCTTGATGGCGCAAGAGACTGGAACATTTCAAGAAATAGATATTGGAGCACACCAATTCCAATTTGGAAGTGCGATTGCTGTGGAGAGCAGGTTGTGTTAGGTAGCATTGAGGAAATCTATCAGCACAGCGGAATTCGCCTTGATAACTTACACAGACAATATATGGATACTGTTGAATTTTCATGTAAGAAGTGTAACGGCACCATGAAACGCGTTCCTGAGGTTTTAGACTGCTGGTTTGAAAGCGGAAGCGTTCCATTTGCTCAAAAGCACTATCCATTTGAAAATAAAGAGTGGTTTGAAAGCCATTTCCCATGCGATTTCATAGTTGAATATACAGGACAAATTAGATGCTGGTTCTACTACTTACATGTACTAGCGGTTGCATTATTTGACCGTCCAGCGTTTAAAAACTGTGTTGTTCACGGAACAATTCTTGATGATAGTGGAAAGAAATTCTCAAAATCATCTAATAACTATACTGACCCTATGAAGATTATGAAGGAAAA
>JAZSHT010000080.1:0-5839 GCA_045533435.1 Eubacteriales bacterium
CCTTGATGGCGATGAGACTGCCGAAACCGATGTAAAGAATGTTGAGTTCTACATGGCAGGCTATATCCTAGTAAACGGCACAGCAACATACCTTAATTCAAATGGCTCAGGAAATAGCGCAGATAATGTAACATACGGTCAGATTACAAATGCATAAAATGAGAGAGGGATATTTACATAATATCCCTTTTTTGTTGACAAAGTTTGCTTTATATGTTAAAATAAGTGAGTATAGTACATTAACTATATGAATAATTTCGACAAGGAGAAAAAACAATGAAAAAGAAAATTCTTTTAGCCGTTTTAATGGTTGCAATGCTCGTTTGCTTATTTGCTCTTTCAGTTAGCGCCGATACAATCGTGCCATCATCAACTGATGGATACGGCGAGCTAACAACACTTGACACACCGATAGGCAGAACCGAGATCGGTAATACAAAGGACGACGGAACAATAGCCCGTACCGTGTTATACGACGGCACTAATTACTATACGGTTCCAACCACGTACCTATTATCAAAAAACCCGTATGAAAGCGATATCTTATTCCAGCTTGATTTTAGCGCAATCAATAAGGCGCTTGGTAAATCATTTGGCAAGAGCAGTATGATAAGATGCGAGCTTCCGTCATCTATCGTATATATCGGAGACGGTATGCAAAACTTCAACGGATGCGGCAATATTATTGAGATAAAGCTTAACGACGGACTTCGCTTTGCAGGTAACAGCACGTATAAGGCGTTTACCAACTGTAAAAAGCTAACTGAGTTAGACGTATCAATGGTAGTATTTGAATATGAGAAGGTTACTTATTCCGTATTCGAATATTGCGAAAGCCTTGAAAAAATCATTCTCCCTAATGCATACTACAAGGACGGTAAGCCTGTAAATTATGCAACAGACTTTACGTTTAACGGCTGTAAAAAATTAAAGGAAATCGTAAACTACGAAAACTTCTTCGTAGGCTCAACCTCCATTAACCAAAAAATGTTTATGGATTGCTATTTGCTTCCAGAAATCAAAATTTGGGACGGAGTTACCTCCATCGGCTCAAGAGCATTCCAAAGCTGCTCATCAATCACGGAAATGATTATTCCTGATTCAGTAACGGTAATCGGTACAAACGAAACCGTATTTGCATCCTGCACGTCACTTAAAAAGATAGTTCTTCCTAAAAAGGTTGCATTAGGAGATTATTGCTTTGAAAAATGTACAGGCTTAACAGATGTTTGGATGCCAACTGAAGCATCAACATTTTCAAAGCAGGTATTCGGTCAATGTGGAGCGGACTTAAATGTTACCTTCCACTTCGCAACCTCATCAAATACAATAACAGTTTCTAACACCGAGTTTAACAAAGACCCATACCTTTCCGCTATCGGTAAGGCAGGGGACTCAAGAATTGTATTCAATGCACCACTTTCAACAAAGTGTACTGTATTTTTAGGCGGACACACTCTTGATGAGGCTAAGTCAAATCCATGCGCGGGTATTTGCGCAGTTTGTGCAATCGCAACATTAGCAGAAAATCCTATTCATAATTATGCAACAGCAATCGTATATGCTAACTACCTTGCAAACGGTACAAAAACTATGACTTGCCAAAACGAGGGCTGCGCGCACAAGACAGCTCCTGTTGTATCAAGTGTAAACCCAATTATCACAGAATTTAAGGGCTTCTCAGTAAGCGAAAAAGGCGATGGTATTACATTTGGTTATACCTTTGATAACGCTGCAATTAGCGAGTTTGAAGCAGTAAACGGCAAGATTGAGCTTGGCTTCGTTGTTGCAGTAAAAGCATTTGCTGGCAATGACGCTTATACAAGCGATAAAGCAATTAAGGCAGCGGTTACAAATGATGAAATCGCATACACAGGCGCAGACTTCATTCTCCGTGGCACATGGGACAAAATGGTTGACCTTGATGGCGATGAGACTGCCGAAACCGATGTAAAGAATGTTGAGTTCTACATGGCAGGCTATATCCTAGTAAACGGCGCTGTTACATACCTTAACTACGGCGCATCAGGCGCTACTGCTGATACAGTAACATTTAATGGCTGCAACACACCGGAAATAGCAGAATAAAATTAAAAGTGAGCAAGACAACTTGCTCACTTTTTGTGTTTTACTTATTACCATAAGTATTATCTTGCTTATTTTCATAAGTGCTTCTATTTGCAACATGACACGCGCACAATAATATTACAAAAAAACATTTTTAGTCTTTACTTTTACTATATTTTATGGTACAATAGTGTAAAATAGGATAATATGGGCTTTATTAAGAGAAAAGACAAAAGAGAAGAGCGAAAAAAGGCGTGAGCGATAAAGGCTTTATGCTAAAATTTGCTTAATTTATCGGTAAATTTTGATGATAAATGCATCTTATTGCTTGACTTTAATATCCCATATCCAAAAATAAAAAAGGAGTAGTAAAATGGCAAACACTTTTTTAGCAGCAAATGAGCCGGGCTTGGCTTTTGTATGCTTCTTTGGAGTTGCAGTCGTATTTAGCGGTCTTGTAATTCTTATCGGTCTTGTTTACTTAATGAACTATCTTTGCGATAAATTCATTAAAGCAGCGCCACAGCCAAAGCAAGCAGCAGCGCCAGCGCCAGTGGTATCAGCAGAAATTCCTAACCGCGAGGAAATCGTAGCAGCGGTAGTAGCCGCTATTGCGGAAGAGGAAAAAACGGATATTTCAGCAATCCGTGTTCTATCATTTAAAAAAGTATAATAATTTTGGAGGAAAACGAAATGAAAGCATATAGAGTAAATGTAAACGGAAATACATACGAAATCACCTTAGAGGTTATTGACAAATCAGAAATTAAGACACCGGAAACAAAGGCTGAAGCTCCAAAATCAGCTGCTCCAGCTCCGGCAGGCGCACAAACAGTAACTGCTCCAATGCCAGGCACAATTTTAAAGGTAAATGTATCTAACGGTCAAGCAGTTAAGAAGGGCGATGTTCTTATGATTTTAGAGGCTATGAAGATGGAAAACGAAATCATGGCTCCATGTGATGCAACCGTATCAAGCGTAAATGTAGCAAACGGCGCTTCAGTTGAAACAGGCACAGTTCTTTGTACTCTTGCATAATTAGTAGGAGGCTACAATGGAAGGCATTTTAAACTTTTTAAAGACCACAGGTGTGGCAGGCTTCTTTGAAGCAGGTGGCTGGAAGTACATCGTAATGATTGCTGTTGCATGCTTACTTTGCTACCTTGCTATCGTAAAGAAATTTGAGCCATTACTTTTATTACCAATCGCTATCGGTATGCTCCTTACAAACCTACCGGGGGCTGAGGTATTCCACGAGGAATTTTTCGCAGGCGGTCATGTTCATTGGGACTTAATCGGCGCAGGCGGAGCAGGCTTAATTGATATTCTATATCTTGGCGTTAAGCTTGGCGTATATCCATGTCTTATCTTTATCGGTGTTGGCGCAATGACTGACTTCGGTCCACTTATTGCAAATCCAAAGTCCTTAATTTTAGGCGCAGCAGCACAGGTTGGTATTTTTGCAACAGTTGCAGGCGTTATGGGCGTTAGCGCAATCGGTCAAGCGGCAGGCATTGAGGATATTATTTTCACACTTAAGGAAGCAGCATCAATCGGTATTATCGGCGGCGCTGATGGTCCTACCGCTATCTTTACAACATCACTTTTAGCTCCACAATTACTTGGTCCAATTGCAGTAGCAGCATATTCATATATGGCTCTCGTTCCTGTAATTCAACCACCAATTATGAGAGCGCTTACATCAAAGAAGGAAAGAATGATTGTAATGAGCAATCTTCGTCCAGTTTCAAAGACACAAAAGATTTTATTCCCAATCGTTGTTACAATCGTAGTTGCTTTAATCGTTCCATCTGCTACCGCCCTTGTTGGTTGCTTAATGTTCGGTAACCTCTTAAAGGAAAGCGGCGTTTGTGAAAGACTTGCAAAGACAGTTCAAAACGAGCTTATGAATATTGTAACAGTATGTCTTGGTATCTCTGTTGGTGCTACCGCTACCGCTGCAACATTCTTATCATGGAAGACAATCATTATCGTATTAATGGGCGTAATTGCATTCGGTGTTGCGACTGCTTCAGGCGTGCTTATTGCAAAGCTTATGAATGTATTCTTACCAGAGGGCAAGAAAATCAACCCACTTATTGGCTCAGCTGGTGTAAGTGCAGTTCCAATGGCTGCAAGAGTTTCACAAAAGGTTGGTCAAGAGGAAAATCCATCTAACTTCCTTTTAATGCACGCAATGGGACCAAATGTTGCAGGCGTTATCGGCTCAGGTATTGCCGCAGGTATCCTTATCGCACTTTTAGGCTAAGTAGGGGGAAAATAAAATGGCAGAAAATATAAATAAAAAGCGAATTTTAATTACAGATACAATTTTAAGAGATGCTCATCAATCACAAGCCGCAACTCGTATGAGAATTGAGGATATGCTCCCAGCTTGTGAAATGCTTGATAAAGCAGGCTACTGGTCCCTTGAATGCTGGGGCGGTGCTACATTTGATAGCTGTATGCGTTTCTTAAACGAAGACCCATGGGAAAGACTTAGAGCTTTAAAGAAAGCAATGCCTAACACAAAGCTTCAAATGCTCCTTCGTGGTCAAAACCTACTTGGCTATAAGCACTATGCAGATGATGTAGTTGATGCTTTCGTTAAGAAGTCAATTGAAAACGGTATTGATGTTATCCGTATTTTTGATGCATTAAACGACCCAAGAAATATGGAAGCCGCAATCAAGGCAACAAAGAAGTATGGTGGACATGTAGAATGTGCAATTTCATACACAGAGTCCCCTGTTCATAATAAGGAATATTTCGTAAACCTCTCAAAGCAGCTTGAAGCTATGGGCGCTGATACAATTTGTATCAAGGATATGGCTAACCTACTTTTACCATACGATGCTTACGACTTAGTTAAGGCATTAAAATCAGAAATCAAGGTGCCAATTCACTTACACACCCACAATACAACCGGTACAGGCGATATGACTTACTTAATGGCAATCCAAGCAGGCGTTGACATTATTGATACAGCATTATCCCCACTTGCTAACGGTACATCACAGCCATCAACTGAGGCTATCGTTGCTACACTTCGCGGTACTGAGTACGATACAGAAATTAAGCTTGAGGACTTATCCGATATCGCCGCGCACTTTAGAAATGTTGCAAAGAAGCTTAAGGAAGCAGGCAGCCTTGACCCTAAGGTATTAAATGTTGACCCAAATACACTTTTATACCAAGTACCGGGCGGAATGCTCTCAAACCTTATTTCACAATTAAAGCAAGCTAATGCAGAGGATAAATACTACGAGGTTCTTGCAGAAATTCCAAGAGTAAGAAAGGACTTCGGTTATCCACCGTTAGTAACTCCTACAAGCCAAATCGTAGGTACACAAGCAGTTCTTAATGTTCTTTCAGGCGAAAGATATAAGATGATTACAAAGGAATCAAAGGGACTTCTCCGTGGCGAATACGGTAAGCTTCCCGGTGAAGTAAACGAAGAAGTAAGAAAGAAAGCAATCGGCAACGACGAAGTTATCACTTGCCGTCCTGCCGACTTACTTGAGCCTGAGCTTGAAAAGTACAGAGAGGAAGCAGGCGACCTTGCAAAATGCGATGAGGATGTTCTCTCACTTGCATTATTCCCACAGGTTGCAAAGAAATTCCTTGAAGCAAAATATGCTCCAAAAGCTGATGACACCGATAGCGGCAACACAGTTAAGGAAATTTTTGTAGAGCTTTTATAAAACAACAAAACCAACGAGTAAAATCGTTGGTTTTTTGTTTGATTAGGGGATAGGGGATAGGGGATAGG
>JAZSHT010000032.1:0-20193 GCA_045533435.1 Eubacteriales bacterium
GCATAGCTGAGTAGCCGCGTGCGAATGTGATAAACGCTGAAAGCATCTAAGCGTGAAACACACCTCAAGATTAGATATCTCCAACATTAAGTTGATAAGGTCACTTGTAGACTACAAGTTTGATAGGTCGGAGGTGTAAGTACAGTAATGTATTCAGCTGACCGATACTAATAGACCGAACGCTTGAACTACTTTTATGGTTCAATCAGAATATTCAATGTTGATACTCTGTTCCTTTAATTTCCAATCCTTATTCGGTTTTTCAATGAGCATTTTAAAAGCAACGCGTGAGCGTTGCTTTTTTGTTTTTAATGAATTGATAATCAAAAAATCACTCCTGAAACACAGGAGTGATTAAAAATATTTATTTCTTTAATATTTTATTGATAACAGCTCTCATATTGTCAACATTCTTTTCCATGTCAGATACAAGCTTGAATTGTGTTCTTGCACGGTCAAGATTATGACCCTCGCGGTGAATCTTGAAGTAAATATCGCCGTTTAAATAGTCGCCTAAAAATCTCATACCACATTCAAGTGTAAGCATAATTGAAGCGTAAGGCAACATTTCAATTTCTGTTTCAGTAAGAGAAGAACCGCATTTTTCAAGATATCCTTGAGCAAACTTTTCAAATAGTCCAATCTCAAAATTAACAATGCTTAGATCCTTTTCATCCTCCGCTGCGCGAGTAGCACCAAAGCGAATAGCGTCACCAAAGTCATAAAGGTATGAACCAGGCATTACAGTATCAAGGTCAATTACTGCAACGGGAAGCCCTGTGTTATCATCCATTAAAACATTATTGAGCTTTGTATCATTGTGAGTAACTCTTAATGGAAGAGATCCGTTTTCTAATTGCTCTACAAATAGAGAAGTAAAGCTCTCTCTATCCTTAACAAACTTAATTTCCTCATAAACATCAGCAGCACGGCCTGCCGCATCATTTTTAACAGCTTTTTCAAAATCATTGAATCTTGAAACTGTGTTGTGAAAGTTAACGATTGTTTCTACAAGCTGAGAAGCATCAAAGTCCTTTAACATTTCAGCAAATTCGCCGAAAGCTATACCTGAATAGTAGAAGCTTTCAGGATTTTCCATTTTTTCAATGGTATAAACGCCATCAATATATTTATACATTCTGTATGCATTGTTCTCATACATTGCATATTTTTTGCCAGATTTCGTAGATAAAAATTTAAGAGTGCATTTTTCAGGGTCCTTGCCACATTCACGAGCCTTTTGTCTAATAAAGTGAGTTACCTTTTCAACATTTGACATAAGGCCATCAACATTAGTGAAAATATTTGTGTTGATTTGTTGTAGGGTGTATTTCCCTTTATCAGTAGTTACCAAATAAGTGGAGTTTATATGTCCATTACCTAAGGTATTAACATTTAATATTTCTTCACTAGGCAAAAATAATTTCGCAATTTTAACAATATTGTTCATAATTATTTCCTCTCTCTTGTATTATCACTATTTTAACACATAATATAAAAAAAGTAAAGAATTTTTTAAATATTATTGTAATATATTACAAAATAGTGTAAAATAAAAACGTATCTATTCATATGTATGAAAGGAGAAAAAATGATTACAAAAAATATTGAAATATCAAATGGTGTATGCTTAAAATACATTGAAACAAGTAAATTTAAAACTAACTATTTTTCAATAAACTTTTTATCCTTGCTTTCTAATGAAAAATCCCATTATAACGCTTTAATTCCCCTTGTTTTAATGCGAGGCTCAAATAAATATAAAACCCAGTCCGAAATCAACAAAAGATTGCAGTATCTTTATTCCGGCGAGGTAGTTGCAAGAAATGATTCTTTTGGCGAATATCAAATTATTGGGTTTAAGGCAAATATGTTAGATAATAGATTTGCAAATGATACTAATGTAACAATGGAAACAGTATCTTTAATTTGCAGCTTGCTTTTTAAGCCACTTTTAGAAAACGGTGCTTTTACCGAATCATATACTAAGGGCGAAAAGCTTAATCTAATTGATATGATAGAGTCTGAAAAAAATAATAAAACAAGATATTCTATCACGCGTTTAACTGAGGAAATGTGCGAAAATGAAGTGTTTGGCGTATCAAAGCTTGGTAGGGTAAAGAATGTTAAAAAAATTACCGCTAAAAGCCTTTATAAAGCATATACAGAAATGATATGCACATACCCTATTGAAATATATTTTGTTGGACAGTGTGATATAGATGCTCTTGCAAATACACTCAAATTACAGTTTGCAAAAATAAATAGAAATGTAGTTGAAATACCAAAAGCACCAACAAAAGAAAAAGCAACAGAAGTAAAAAGAGTAACCGATACTGAAAATGTAAAGCAAGGAAAGCTCTGCTTAGGCTTTAGAACAGGCTATAAGGTAGAGGATAATAAATATTATCAAGTCCAGCTTTTTAATGAGGTCTTTGGGGGCTCTCCAACATCAAAGCTGTTTATGAACATAAGAGAAAAAATGAGTCTTTGCTATTATTGTCGTTCAATCATAAATCAAAGAAACGGAATTATGAAAGTAGCTTCCGGTATTGAATTTAAAAACAAGGATATTGCCGAAAAAGCAATATTGGACCAGCTAGAACAAATTAAAAATGGAAATATTACCGATGAAGAATTTGAAAGCGCAAAGAAATCTATAAGAAATGGATATTTACAGATTTACGATAGCGCGGAAAGCATGGAAACCTGGACATTTTATAGAGGACTTTGTAGCAATAATTCAACTCCAATAGATGAATGTGAAAAAATAAATACCGCAAAAATTGATGATATAAAATGAGTTGCTCAAAAGATGACGCTAGACACAGTATATATCTTAAACGGTGTAGATAAATGGGAGGTTAATAATGGCTAATATTATAACTAAAGAGAATAAAATGCTTAATGAAAAATATCACACCTTTAAGCACAAGTCAGGACTTGAGGTTTATGTTATTCCTAAGAAAATGACAACCTCATATGCAATCTTCGCAACACGTTACGGAGCGATTGACAACAAATTCAAGCTTGATACTGATAGCAATTTTACATCAGTTCCAGATGGCATCGCTCACTTTTTAGAGCATAAGCTTTTTGAATGTGAGGGCGGAATTGATGCTTTTGAATTGTTTGCCAAAACAGGAGCAAGTGCCAACGCATTCACTTCTAACACGATGACCGCCTATATTTTCTCATGCGCAGAAAATTTCTATGAATCTCTTGAAATATTATTGGATTTTGTAACACATCCGTATTTTACAGAACAAACAGTTCAAAAGGAGCAGGGTATTATCGGTCAAGAAATTAGAATGTATGATGATAACCCCGGCGCAAGATTACAAAAAGGCTTAATGAAAGCATTATACGCCAAGAATAAAATCAGAATAGACGTAGCAGGCACAATAGAGTCAATTTCAGAGATAAATGCTGATATCCTATACAAATGCTACAATACCTTTTATAACCTTAATAATATGGCTCTATGTGTCTGTGGCGACATTGATGTAAACGAGGTTGAAAAAATTTGCGACAAATCCTTGAAGGAAGCAGAGAATATTACAGTAATCCGTGACTATGAGGATGAAGATGAACAAAGCAATGTAAATCAAAAAAGATACGTTTGCGAGCTTGATGTTGCAAAGCCTATGCTTGCAATAGGAATTAAGGATACCAATATTTCAAATGACCCAAGCGAAAGAACAAAAAAAGCTTACGCCATGGAAATCCTTAATGAAATTCTTTTCTCTCAATCATCAAGGTTCTATAATGATCTTTATAACGATAATTTAATTTCACAAGATATGTCAAGCGGTGCTGAGCATACGAAATATTGTTCATTTAATACACTTTGCACAGAGTCAAATGATCCAGAAGAGGTTTATAACCGCTTTGTTCAGTATATAGAAGAAGCAAAGTCAAACGGCATAAACAACGAGGACTTTGAGCTTTCAAAGCGTACAATTTATGCTTCGCATATTAAAAGCTTCGACTCAGTAGAAAATATAGGCGATAATTTTATATATAATCTTTTTGACGGCGCAGATCTTCTTGATGCAGCAGATATAATTAACTCAATTTCACTTGAATATGTAACTGAAATTTTGCATCAAATGTATAGAGAAGAAGCATACGCAATGTCAATAGTAAATCCAATCAGCGAGGAATAAAAATGGCAGTAATTATAAACGGAAAAGAGGTTTCCGCTAAAATCCGTCAGGAAATAAAGGAAAATACACAGAAATTTGTAGAAGAAAAGGGCTATGCACCGGGACTTGCAGTTATCATCGTAGGCGAAGACTCTGCATCCAAGGTATATGTAAACAATAAGCACAAGGCTTGCCTTGAGGTAGGCTTTATATCCGAGGTTTACAGACTTCCTGAAAACACAACAATGGAAGAGCTTTTATCATTAGTAGATAAGCTCAATAATGATGAAAAAATTCACGGAATATTGTGTCAATTACCACTACCAAAGCACCTTGATGAGGAGCAGGTTATTTTAAGAATAAACCCTGATAAGGATGTTGATGCATTCCATCCAATCAATACAGGTAAAATTATGATAGGTAACAATAGCTTTGTACCCTGCACTCCTGCAGGCGTAATGAAGCTCATTGAGAGCACAGGCACAGATATCTGTGGTAAGGAATGTGTAGTAGTAGGCAGAAGTAACATAGTAGGCAAGCCTCAAGCTATGCTTCTTTTACAAAAGAACGGCACAGTTACAATTTGCCATTCAAGAACTAAGGATTTAAAAGAAGTAACGAAGCGTGCCGATATTTTAGTTGTAGCAGTAGGTATTCCTAATTTTATTACAGGCGATATGATTAAAGAGGGCGCTGTTGTAATGGATGTAGGAATTAACAGAACAGCTGACGGCAAGCTAACAGGCGATGTTGATTTTGAAAGTGCAGAAAAAGTAGCTTCCTATATAACACCTGTCCCAGGTGGCGTAGGCCCTATGACAATTACAATGCTTCTTGAAAATACACTAACCGCTGCAAAAATTCAAGCTAAATAATAAAATAACACCTTATATGAGCTAAATTTTCATATAAGGCGTTATTTATATAGCATATTATATACCAAAAGTGTAATAAAGGTAAAACAAAACTATGCATAGAAAATTTCGCAAATTTCCATTTTCTTGCAAAAAACTATTGACAATACTCCCATAGTATGTTGTATAATCATAATAGTATTATAATACCATTTAAGGAGAAGAACAATGAAAAGAACACTATTTATTATTGCTTTTACTTTTATGTTGATTTGTGCATTGTCGGTTATTTCTTTTGCAAGTGATACTGGCGATACCTATTACATAGTACAAAGCGAGGAATCTGAACTTGCAGCTTCGTTAATAGCTGAGGGAAAAAGCATTGTCGGAATTGAAAAGCTTTATTCCTCGCCATCAAATGCTATGGCTGAGAATTCCACATATTTTATCAGTCAATTTGACGGTAAGACACTTAATCTTATTCTTGCCGAGGACGTAAGTTACCGCGCAGGAAATGACTCAGGACCAAGGGCAACGGGTATCCGTCTTGATAAGGCAGTTACATTAAACGTGTACTTTAACGGTCACAGCTGGTGGATTCCCGATGATAATAACTATTCCGGCTTTTTCGTTAACAATCAAAACGCACACCTTTCTTTAATAGGAGACAGAACTTTAGAAGAGGTTAGCGCACCATTTGACCCAAACAGCGTAAGTGCAACGGTCAAATCATCAAAGGTTGACTATTACGCAGGATACGTTGGACTTTATATTGAAAAAGGTGACGTAACCGTTAAAAATGCGGTTATTATCGGTCATGATGAGCTTATTTATCAAAGAAATGATTATGCTTCAGGTACAACCGTTCTTACTCTTGATACTTGTATGGTTAGAATTAAAAATTCAAAATATGACCCGATTTCTCTCAAATGCGAGGGTACAGGCAACGATGCAACCGCCAGTGCAACAATAAGATTTAACCATCTTTACACCGATGACGTTCAAATCAATAACGTTATGGAAGGCAGTTACATTAATAACAGCGTAATAAAAACGTTTTATACAGATAGCTGGCACGCAAATGACCGAATAGGTAAGGACTATATTTATATTAACAATACCACGATAAATGAATATACGACCTACGGCGACTGCCAACATCCGATTGCAAAAAATTCTACCTTCGGTAAAATTAATTTAACGGGAGACACATCAGGCGGTGCTTACGCAACGCTTATAGATAGCACTTATACGGAATTATATCTTGTAAGAAGATATACAGAACCGAAAAGAAACGGTATTCTCTATATTGTAACGGAAGCAGATTGCGAAAATGCAGCTACAAGAATAGTATATACCTATGACGATGAAACAAAAGCAAACGTATCAAGCATAGATGAGGAATATCCTAAAAACAACCCTGCATTGGGCCATAGCACAAAAAATAATCCTTTGAGCGTTTCATATACAAGCTTCCTTGAAAAGGGTAACGGTATATATATTTGTGATGCTTGCTCAAAGGAATTTGTTGGTAAGTTAAATCCTTTATTTGTTTTCATTGGTTATTCAGTATATGAGGGCGAAGGTGCTTCAATTGCTATCGGTTACAAAGTGGATAACGAGGCAATTGAACTATACAAGACTGTAACAGGAAAATCATTTAATTACGGCGTATATGCAGTATCAAAGGATAAAATAGGCGACAAAAACATTTTTGAAGCAGACGGAAAAGTATCAGATGGTGTTATTAATGCTGATTTAACAGAATTTAATTTCAGAACAATTGAACTTAAAATCAAGGGCATTTCAGATGAATACAAAAACTCAAAATTTGCTATGGGTGCATATGTTGTGGAAAACGATGGAGAAAAAACATCCTATTCATATTTACAATATGGCAATATAGCTGAAAATGAAAAATACACCTTTGATTCATATAATGAGATTTTAGAAATTATGCCACCCGAAATAATGCCGTTTGATGACATTGAGATTGAGGTAGGAGACAAAATATCACTTCCAAAAACTGCTTTTGTAAACGGTGTAGATAAAACCTTGACATATACATTTGACGGTTCCAATATTTCAATTGAGGACTATGTTCTTACAGGTATTTCACATGCAAGTGAAATAAAGATAAATGTAAGTGGAAAAGGCGTAAAGGGTGAATTTAAAGTAACTGTAAGAGATTACTCTAAATACAAATATGTTGTAGTAATCGGTGTTGATGGAGCAGGTGCATACTTTGCAAATGCTAATACACCAAACCTTGACAAAATTTTTGCAAACGGAGCATTAACATACAACTGCTTAACATCTAACCCAACAATAAGCGCTCAGTGTTGGGGCTCACTCCTTCACGGTGTAACACCTAATCTTCACGGTCTTACAAACGATAGTGCAGCATCAGGCGCTTATCCAAACGATTCAAGTTATCCAAGCTTCTTCCGTGTAATTCGTGAAAATAACGAAAATGCAGTTCTTGCATCATTTGCAGGTTGGAATCCAATTAACGTTGGTATAGTAGAGGACGGTATTGGCGTTTACAAAAAAGGCGGTATGTCCGACTCGGCTTTAACTGCGGAAATTCTTGCATATCTTGCACAAAATAATCCTGATGCTATGTTTATTCAATTTGACGAAGCAGATGCAGCAGGCCACTCATCGGGCTACGGCACAGCAACTCAACTTGCTAAAATAGCCGAGATAGATGCTTATATCGGTCAAATTTATGCTTCGTACGAGCAAAAGGGAATCCTTAACGAAACGTTATTTATCGTTACTTCTGACCATGGCGGAAACGGAACAAACCACGGTGGATTAACAGATACTGAAAAATACGTTATGTTTGCAGCAACAGGAAAAACTGTTGTTAATGGTACAATTGGCGATATTGAAATTCGTGATACTGCCGCTATCGTTCTTCACGCATTGGGCTATGAACAACCGGAAAAATGGTCTGCAAGAGTTCCTTCTAATTTATTTAACGGTATTGAAGCACCATTACACCGCCCTGGAACTATGCCGGGCCGTTACCACGAAACAGAAGCAACCCCTGAAAAGGGCAGTCAGGGCTACGTAACCAATTTTGTGGATAACAAATTAAATACATATTTGACCTTTGATGGTAATGTAGCGGATAATTGTGGTGGAAATACAACTCCAAATAAGACAATTACGTATAAGGATGGATACTACGGACAGGGGGCGGCGCTTAATGGAGGCTACGTAACTCTTGAAGATTTTGATCCATCAATGGAAAGTTTTACTATGTCCTTCTGGATGAAGGCAAGCTCTATTTCATCAGACCCGTGCGTTATTTCTAATAAAAATTGGCAATCGGGACAAAATACAGGCTTTGCATTAACCTTTATAAACAAAAGCGGCATTATTAACGTAAGGCTAAATTACGGTGAAAATGGAAATAAGCGTGCCGATTGCGATTTTGCTCTCCCAAGCGATTACACAAACGGATGGGTACACATAATAGCTATATTTGACCGTGAAAACAATAAGCTTGGATTAAGCATTGATTTTGCGGACATTAAAACAAGCAATATTCCCGAAAACCTTCAAGGCACTTCTCTTGATGCCGGTTTAAAAACAAACATCGGTCAAGACGGCAGAGGCACATATAATCAATCACTACCTGCAACCATTGATGAATTTATGATTTTCGAGGGCGCATTTACGCAAGAGGATGTAAATGCACTTATGGGATATTACGGAATGAAAAATTAGTATGAGGTGATATAATGAAATACGTAACGCCAAAATATGAAAATGCGACTATTGAAACAAAAGACCTTTTAACTGCTTCAACCGATAAGTTTGAAATCCAAAATGATAATAACATTGAAGGCAAAGGCAATATTATAATGAACGCATTAGATATCTTTAAATAAAGTAAAAACCGTGCAGATTTCTCTGCACGGTTTTATTAATTTATAGGTATTATTTTTAAGTGCGATAAAAACAGCTTATTATATAACAATAGAAAATTGCCATTATTATTTAATAAAACTAAATTTGATTTTTTCTGTAAACCGAGGGAGAAACACTAGTATGCTTCTTGAACATTCTGCTGAAGTATAGTGCATCTTCAATGCCACATAATTTAGCAATTTCAGAAATATTATAATCGGTATTAATTAATAAATGAGAGCTTTTGTCTATAATTAACTTAGCGTAATATTCTTGAGGAGAAACACCAAAATTTTTTTTGAAAAGCTTAATAAAATAAAATTTGCTTAACCCGCAAAGTCTTGCTAGCTCTTCATTACTACGCCTTATATGACATTCGGATTTCATAATTTGAATGGCGTTATGAAGCTTTGATAATTTCTTTCCCTCTTGACTGACAAGCTTCATTATACGGGCAATGAGAGTTATCAGCATGCCATCCAATAATAATTCCGAAATTTCATCCTCATTTTCCGAGCCACTCCATAAGCTATGGCAGAAATGCTCAAATTCAGGAAATGCTCCTATATGATATG
The DNA here is from genome assembly GCA_045533435.1 of Eubacteriales bacterium. GTDB lineage: Bacteria > Bacillota > Clostridia > Oscillospirales > CAG-272 > RGIG2000. Next base: position 9,502 of record JAZSHT010000032.1, read on the forward strand.
AACGCTCTTTAAAAAAGGAAAGCATTTTTTCAACCTCGCTACCGGTAAAAAGAATCCAATAATGTGTTGTAGTTATTCCATCTATGGTGTATATCTGAGGCTCATTTGGTCTAAATAAGCATATATCTCCACTTGTAAGATTTCGTTTTTTGCCTTGCTCGTGTATAGTGAGAACACCCGATGCAACATAAATGAGCTGATAGTCAGGTCTCCCCTTGTTACGACGTATTGACATTTTTGAGTGATCTGCACAGTATCCAAAATCATTAATATAGAAAAATCTATCGGTATCAGTATGCTTTTCATTACTTGCTTTTCCGGAATAATAGCATGCTTTTCCTAAATAATTGTACATTTTTATCCCTCCTTTTCTTTGTAATTATACCACAAAAAACCACTTTTGTCCATATTTTGCCAAAAAAATCATATTGTTTTTGCTACTGCTTAATGCTATAATCAAGTTGTGAAGCAAGATATGTGTAAAAAATTGTTATTTAATATAGATTGTATAAATACAAGGCTTTTATATTTTATAATTAAAATGAAAGAAAGAGGTGCTTAGTGAAATGCTAATACCAAGACCAGAGCATCCGAATCCTCAATTTGAAAGAGAAAATTGGGTGAATTTAAACGGAGAATGGGAATTTGAGCTTGACCGCGGTGTTAGCGGTCGGGACAGAAAATTCTACGAAAGAGAGCATCTTAACTCTAAAATTATAGTTCCGTTTTGCCCTGAAAGCGTTTTGTCAGGTATCGGCAACACGGATTATCTTAACTGTGGTTGGTATCTTAAGAGAGTAAAAATCAAAAAATGCAACAAAAGAGTAATTTTGCACTTTGGTGCAGTTGACTACGAAAGCTATATTTATGTTAACCACAAAGAGGTTTATCACAATATAGGTGGATATGTTGGCTTTGAGGTGGATATTACCGATTATGTTATATTCGGTAAGGAAAATACAATTACCGTATGCGCCATTGATGGTCATCCAAACGGAAAGGCTTCAGGCAAACAAAGCGAAAACTACTATTCAATAGAATGCTGCTACACTCGTACAACAGGTATTTGGCAAACAGTTTGGCTTGAATATGTAGATAAAAATTATATAAAATCTGTAAGATACTACACCTCAATAGAGGACAAAAGCATTCAAATAGAGATAGAAACCGTTGGAAACGCCGTATTTAATGCGGTAGCCACATACAAAAATAAAAATGTAGGCGAGGTAAGTGCCAAGCTAAAAAACGGTATTAGTCGCTTAACGCTTTATTTAAGTGAGCTTCATTTATGGGAAGCAGGCAAGGGCAGGCTTTACGACCTTGAATTAACATATGGAAATGATAAAGTAAAAAGCTATTTCGGTATAAGAACAACCGCCTTTGATAGCAAAAATTATCTTTTAAACGGAAAGGCCTTGTTCCTTCGTACTGTCCTTGACCAAGGCTACTACAAAAACGGAATTTATACTGCTGAAACGGATGTAGAACTAAAAAGAGATATCATCTTGTCATTAGAAGCAGGCTTCAACGGAGCAAGGCTACATCAAAAGATTTTTGAGCCGAGATTTTTATACCATTGTGTTAAAATGGGCTATCTTGTATTTGGCGAAAGTGCAAACGCCCACCTCTACTACTGGGACATGAATCAGCTAACTCCATTTTTACTTGAATGGCAAAGAGCCATAAAAAGGGACTTTAACCATCCTTCAATTATCGGTTGGTGTCCACTTAACGAAACATGGGATTGGGATAATAAGCATCAAAATGACGACTTTATAAGAGCATTATATTATTCAACAAAAGCAATGGACACAACCCGCCCTTGTATAGGCACAAGTGGTAATTATCAGGTTGTTTCCGATATTTATGACCTTCACGATTACATACAGGATGTAAAAGATTTTGAAGAAGTTTATCTTGCAAGCACTCAAAAAGAAATGCTTGAAAATTATGATAAAACTCATAGTGGCGTGTCAAAATATCAAAAATCAACAGATTACTGCAATATGGCATTATTCCTTAGTGAATACGGCGGTATAAGATGGGATATTGACGGAGTTGAAGGTGGTTGGGGCTACGGAAATGCACCAAAAACCGAGGAAGAATTTTTGCAAAGATTTGAAGGCTTGACAAATGCACTTATAAGCTGTCCGTATGTGTGTGGCTTTTGCTATACTCAGCTTTATGATATAGAGCAAGAGGTAAACGGCTTATATACATATGAAAGAAAGCCAAAATTTGATATACAAAAAATCAAATCAATAATACAAGCGAAAAGAAATCGCTGATCAAGCATCTTATGATTAAGTAATTGTTTAATGAAAAATCAATGCAGTTATTAAACAGTTTTTAATAAAAATAATTTGAAAAGGAGAAATTAAAATGAAAAAGAAAATTATTCTAATCACAGCGATGGTAGCTTTGCTTGTTTGTGTTTTCGCTATTTCTGTTAGTGCAGCAAATGAAGTAACCTTAGTAGGTGGAGAAAAGGTTGACTTTGAGACCGTTTTTAAGGTTGGTAAAAGCGGTGGAGTTGATAATGTTGTAACCGGTTTTAACACAGGCTACAACAATAATAGCATGACAGATGTAATTTTTCCTGACTATATTGTGGGAATAGAGTGCAACGGACTTTTCGGCAAATATGCAAATCCAGCATCTACAACCATTAAAACTCTAACATTTGAATCATCTGATGAGTTTTTTATCAGTGGAGATAACATTTTCTCTGGAATTCCAATTACAAAGGTAACCTTTAATCCTAACTGTGTTGTGGAAATGAGAAAGGGCAACTTTTCAGGTTGTACAAGTCTTACAGAAATAACTTTTCCAAAGTTTAGAAAGCTATCATCAAACGCCTTTGCAAACTGCTCTAATATGGTAGCCACTAACTCAATTGTTTTTGTGGAGGGCATGACCGAAATTGGTGGTGATGCATTTAATGGCTGCAGTAGTCTTAACGGAACTATTGTTTTTCCATCAACTTTAACAACAATAAAAGACGAGGTGTTTAGAGGTACAAGTATAGAAGCGGTTGACTTTAGCAAGTGTGCGAATTTAAGTAGTATTAGTCAGGCTGCATTTACTCAGTGCGATTCGCTTACCACTATCGATATGAGCGCTTGTGTAGGATTGACAAGCTTGAGTAATAATTTTGCCGAAAACTGTGATGAACTAATTAGTGTAATTTTGCCACCTAATTTGGAGTCTATACCTTATAAGGCTTTTGCTCATTGCTATAAAATGCAATCAATCGTGCTTCCTGCAAGCATGAAAACCGTAGCTGATGAGGCATTCCACACAGCAAGAAAAAATCAAGATATAAAGACTTTCACGGTATATGTTCAAGGTAATGTTGTATTCCATGAGAAATATTCATTCCGTGATTCAAGTGCAAAAATTGAATTCGTTTTGATTGGAAATGGTGTTACTGCACAAAGTTTTAAGGCTGCAAATACTTATTCGGCTATTACAGATGCAACCGTAGTTGATTATAAAGACGCTACAAATCCATGGACATATGTTCCAGGTAACACAATAACAAGCCATACTATCGTAGAAAACTATTGCTCATCACTTGCATTAACAGGCGAGCATTTATCTGATGCAAATCCATGTGTAATTAACTGTTCAAGCTGTGGATTAGTATCAGCTAAGGAAAATCCTGTTCATACTGTATCATCATCTATTGCATATGCAAACGGATATGATAATGTTGGAGTTAAAACTATAATTTGTACCAATAAGGGTTGTAGTCATAAGGAAACGGTTGAGACAAAAGCTCTCTTTACTTGCCTTGGCTATTCAGCGCCTGAAAAGGGCAGCGGTGGAATTACAATAGGATTTACCATAAACAACGAAGCAATTAAAGAATATGAAACTTCAACAGGTAAAACATTAAAATACGGCGCGTTTGCGGTAGCAAAGTCTAAGCTAGGCACAAACGATATTTTTAGCAAAGATGGCGCAGTAGCAGACTATGCTATTACTGCACAAATCAATTCTTATGAATTTTCTTCCTTTGATCTTAAAATTGTAGGCTTTACAGATGATTACAAGGATACAAAGCTTGCTCTTGGCGCTTACGTAATTACAACCGACGGCAAGACTAACGAATATTCATATATTCAAGAAGGCGCGCCTATACAAAACGAAAAATATGCATTTATCTCATATGGCGAAATTATAAATGCATAAGCAAAACATCGATAAATACATTAGCTAAAATATAAAAATGCTATACGGATTTTATTCCGTATAGCATTTTTATATAAATTTCTACTGTATTTTACGCCGTAATGCAAAAAGACAAAATATATTACATAAGGTCATAATACAAAGTGCAAGATCTGATATTTCCCACATTAGCCACATAGGAATGATTGCACCAAAAAGCGTAGTTAAACAAAAAACTATGCTGTATGCAAGCTTTACCTTAGGTTTATTTGTAATATATCGGAGTGACTCTGCACCGTAGTAATATTGACATGCAATCGTAGCAAGAGCGAAAAGCAAAGATGAAATAATAATACCGTATTTTCCTATTGAATAAGTAAAAAAGCTAAATGCATTTGTTACTAATTCCATTGGATTTTTTTGAATTTTTCCATAAATCAAAATTACAAATGCAGTCAATGTGCATAATAGAATGGTGTCAACAAATACCTCAAATATTCCTAGACACCCTTGCGAATGTATGTCATTTGTGCGTGAGGATGCATGTGCAGTAGGAGAAGTACCGCACCCTGCCTCATTAGATAATAATCCTCTACTTACTCCAAAGCGGATAGATGAAGCTATCCCATATCCCATAAAACCTGAGGCGGCACATTTTATTGAAAATGCTTCGCTTATAATCAAACGAAATATAGACGGAATTTCACGGATATTTGTAAAAATAATATAAATACATAAAGTAATGTAAAAAAAGCTCAAAACTGGCATTAAAACAGATGTAAATGTACTTATACGCTTTACTCCGCCAATGATAACAAATATAATCATAATAACAAACAGTAAGCCAACATAAATTTTAGGCAAGGCGGTAATGTTAGATACAGCATTGATTTGAACTAGATTTCCCGTTGTAAGCGAGTTTATAATACATAAAAAAGCAAAAAATATTGATAGCGATTTTGCAAGATCAGTTTTGCTTTTTAGTCCACCATATATGTAGTAGGGAGCGCCACCATAGAATTCGTTATTTGCACTTTTTTGCCTATATGCCATGGCAAGATAAACCTCACAATATTTTAAACTCATTGCAATAAATGCACTTATCCACATCCAAAATATTGCGCCAGCGCCACCATAAATCAAGGCGCTTGCAACGCCAACTATATTTCCAACTCCCAATGTGCCAGCAAGAGCCAAAGATAGGGATTTAAAACCGCCCTTGCACATTGACTTGAAAAGCTTAAAAGGATGCAAAATATAAAAAAGCTTAAGTCTGAAAGCAAAATATATTCCAACAGCTATAATTACAATTGGTAGTATTATTCCGCATAAATATTTATTTAAAATTTCAAGCATATTTTCACCTCACATTTGAATATATATTCCTGTGTAAACCCTTATAGCACTTGAATTTATTACAAATGTTAACAAATTGTAAACAATACATATATACACTTGATTTTTCTATAATATAGGGATACAATATAATCTGTATTTAGCACTCTAACTCATCAAGTGCTAAAAATTATGGAGGTAAGTAAAAATGACTATAAAACCATTATCAAACAGAGTAGTCCTTAAAAATGTTGAGGCTGAAAAAACAACAAAGGCAGGCATTATTTTAACTACTGCATCACAGGAAAAACCACAGTTTGCTGAGGTAGTAGCAATCGGCCCTGGAGAAATGAAGGATGGCGTTTTAATTCCTATGACAGTAAAGCTTGGCAATAAGGTAATAGTTGCAAAATATGCAGGTACTGAGGTTAAAATTGAAGAAGAAACATATATTATCGTTAAAGAAGATGATATTTTAGCAATTGTTGAATAAGGAGTAAATGAAATGGCAAAAGAAATACTTTACGGAATTGATGCAAGAAATGCACTTTTAAGAGGTGTTGATAAGCTTGCTAATACAGTTAAAATTACATTAGGCCCTAAGGGAAGAAATGTAGTGCTTGATAAGAAATATGGAGCTCCCCTTATTACAAATGATGGCGTAACAATCGCAAAGGAAATTGAGCTTGAGGATGCTGCTGAAAATATGGGTGCTCAGCTTGTTAAAGAGGTTGCTTCAAAGACAAACGATGCAGCAGGTGATGGTACAACAACAGCAACTCTTTTAACACAAGCATTTATAAGAGAGGGCATGAAAAATGTAACCGCTGGAGCTAATCCAATTGTTCTTCGTAAGGGCATTCAAAAGGCAGTTGATACTGCAGTTGAAGCGCTTATTTCTAATTCAAAGAAGGTTAACGGCAAAGAGGATATTACAAGAGTAGGCACAGTTTCAGCAGGCGATGAAAGAATCGGCCAGCTTATCTCAGATGCTATGGAAAAGGTAACATCTGATGGTGTTATTACTGTTGAGGAATCAAAATCCACAGAAACCTACTGTGAGGTTGTTGAGGGAATGCAATTTGATAGAGGTTATCTCTCTGCATATATGGCAACTGATATGGATAAGATGGAAGCAGTTTTAGATGATGCCTTAATTCTTATCACAGACAAGAAAATTACAAATATTCAGGACATTTTACCTTTACTTGAGCAAATCGTTCAAGCGGGCAGAAAGCTTCTTATTATCGCAGAGGATATTGAGGGCGAGGCTCTTACAACTCTTGTATTAAATAAATTAAGAGGCACATTTACAGTAGTAGGCGTTAAGGCTCCTGGCTTTGGCGACAGGCGCAAGGAAATGCTCCGCGATATTGCAATCTTAACAGATGCTCAGGTTATTACAGAAGAATTAGGACTTGAGCTTAAGGATGCATCAGTAGAGCATCTCGGTAGAGCAAGACAGGTTAAGGTAGATAAGGAAAATACAATAATTGTAGGCGGTGCAGGCTCAAGCGAGGAAATCAAATCAAGAATTTCACAAATTAAGTCCGCAATCGAAAACACAACCTCTGATTTTGATAGAGAAAAGCTTCAAGAAAGACTTGCAAAGCTTTCAGGCGGTGTTGCAGTAATTAAGGTTGGTGCAGCTACTGAAACTGAAATGAAGGAAAAGAAGCTAAGAATTGAGGATGCCTTAAATGCTACAAGAGCAGCCGTTGAGGAGGGCATTGTAGCAGGTGGTGGTACAGCCTATATCAATGTTATTGAAAAGGTTGCTGCTGTTGCTGATACTGTAAACGGAGATGAAGCAACAGGTGTTAAAATCGTTGTTAAAGCTCTTGAGGAGCCACTTCGCCAAATTGCAGAAAATGCAGGCTTTGATGGTTCTGTTATCGTTGATAAGGTTAAAAACAGCGGTAAAATCGGTTATGGCTTTGATGCATATAACGAAATTTATTGCGATATGATGGAAGCAGGCATTGTTGACCCAACTAAGGTAACAAGAAGCGCACTTCAAAACGCTGCAAGCGTAGCATCAACCGTTCTTACAACTGAAGCAGTTGTTGCAGACAAGAAAGAGCCTACACCACCAGCCCCACCAGCAAACCCAATGGGTGGCGGAATGTATTAAAAAATTATTGCCCAACTCTCTAAGAGCTGGGCAATTTTATGTTGGAAAAAATTACAGCAAGGTTATATTTGTGAATGTTATAATAAATACAATGATAAAAGTAAATGAGGTGTTATTATGGATGAAATTATTGATATATACAGCAAAGGCGAATATCCAAGTAATGTTTTATCTAATTTTTATCCCAATGAATTTATATTCGATGGCGTAAAATGTTGTAGCATGGAAGGCTTTTTGCAATCACTTAAGTATAAAAGCGTAAAAAAGCAACAAAAAATCTGCACTCTTTCGGGCAAAGAAGCCAAGAAAAAAGGCAAATATAAACTTCTATGGAAATTAACAAACAATATTCATTGGCAAGGAAAGAAAATTAAGCGTACAAGCGCCGAATACAAAAAACTTATTCAAAATGCCTATGAAGCGTTATCACAAAATCGTGAATTTTTAAATGCTATAAAAGCAACAGGAAACAAAACACTTACCCATTCAATAGGCAGTCACAATGAAAGAAAAACAATTCTTACCGAGGAAGAATTTATAAACACTTTAAACTATATAAAAAATATTGCAAATGAATTATAAGTATGATAAAATACTACTACCAAGTGAGGTGATGGTATGGAAAATCATAATGAAATGGAAATAATCGCTTTTAAAAGCGATAAAATCATTAAATATTTTGCTTCTTTTTCTGTGTTATTTAGTGTGACATTGATATTGGGTATTTTAATATCAATATTTAATAAATTTGATATATCATTTATTTTTTTAACGATTTTATATGCATCGTTGCCGATATATTTCACTATTAAGTGGTATATTGCTTTTAAAACGCCTGATGCTTTAATATGGACAGATAATAAAAATTTGTATTTTTGGTATAGAGGTAAATATAATCAAATTGAAATTAAAAGGATTTCAAAGATAGATGTTGAATTTCATATTATTAGCGGAAGAAGAGGAACGGTAACTTCAGTAGAGGGAGACGGTATATTGATTTTATGGGAGAATAATGTTCGTTATAAAATTGATTGTATCAAAAATGTTGGACAAGTAAAGCTTGACATTGATCACGAAAGAAATAAGCCAAAGAAGAAAACAACGCAAGGTTAATCCTTGCGTTGTTTTACATTATTGCAATCCTTATTATTGCTTGATTTACAATCGTTCTTTGTTGACATTTCCGTATGCGCCCTATTTGGCACAGGAGGATTTGGCACATCAGCAAGCTTCTTCTTTAATTCTTGCTTTTTCTTTTCATTCATATTCATCACCCATTAGTATTATGTGTGATTTCAAATAAATTATACTACTGATTTGTAATTTCAGAAATTAAATACATAGCAAGTCCAACACAAGGCATATCATACTCAGAGCCATTTGTATATACATCTAATGTACCGTAACCAACACCGATAGCACCGGGAATATACGGCGTAGAAGGGAAGAATTGACCGTATGCGTGTTGTCTTGCATGATTAAAGCCAATCGCGTAAATATGGCTTGAATCAAGCTCATTTGTGCCTAAAAGATTATCTACAATAGCTTGCGCATATTCAATATATTTATTTTCATCAAGTAGCTTTCCGCCTCTTGCAAGAAATAAACCAAAATATAAAGCAATAGACGGCTCAAATATTTCATCATCGTTATAATAGCATTTGTCGTACTTGTTTAAATTTTGCATATACTGTCTGCGCGTCTTATTTTCATGTCCATCAATTACATCTAAATCCTTATCTAAATATACCTTTTCAGCATATTTCCATATGGATTTATCCATATAAGCGCATATTTCATCAAGAGCGACATGCATTTTGTTCTTAAGTCCACAATAATCGCCTAAAAGCTCATATGCATCACATAACGATAAAAGCCCACCTATAAGCCAACAATAAGTACAAGAAGCCATAACGGATTTTTTACAATTATCCATTCTTAAAAGGCAAAATCCTTCTAATTTATCAAGCACAAGCGGTAAGCAATTTTTTATACGCTCTAAATACGTTCCTTCATTTGTTGCCTTATATAAATCACATGAAGCAGTAATTTGATAGCACAAATCCGCGGTTGAATTCTTTCTGCATTGCTCAAAAAAGAAATCAGGGTCCATTCCCACAGGAAATTTATCGGGATGCTTGTAAACGTCATTTGGTCTATCTTCGCTTACTAAATAATTATAAGAACGAATAGCAGTATTTAGACACCTTTTGGCATATTCAATATTCGTATCCTTAAAATACAAATATCCCATAGCAAGAATAGATGTAGTATTCCATTGTGAGCTTGATGGTGCACCCGATTTATAAAATATGCGACCTTCCCAACCAAAAGGCTCATTTAATGTGTTATACATAACCCCGTTATCTTGTATGGTCTTTAAATAATAGTCAAGGGCCCATTTAACCTCATCCTTAACAAGGATTTGCCCCCACTCACTTTTATCCATTAAAGCAAAGCGGAGCATACCATTAACGCCAATAGAAACACCACCGGGAGACTTTCTTAAATCACTTGATTGATGATATCCACCGCTTAAATCAATATGCTCACCAGTTTCCTTAATATATCCATCGTCTATATGGCATTTTCCTGCCCAACCAAGCGCGTGTCCGCATCTTTGATAAGTAAAGTATTGAAGCATAGTTCTTTGACAAATATCATAAGCACCATCATAAATTACAAAATGTCGGCTTTGAAATCCACCAGCATCAATAAAATAGTCGCCGTTTTCACAAACCGAGGAAAAATCTCCCTCATAAAGGTCATTGCCTTTTTCGGTATATTTAACCATATTTCCACTGTAAACGCAAATGTGCCTAACATCTTGTATTAAATAAACAGAGAAATTAAGAGAATTTGTTTTATTCTCAGTAAGGACAAATCTCTTTTTACTGTTACACAAAAATCCTCTATGATTTACCTTAATAGCGTTTTGTAATTCCATTTTTATTCCTCATTCGCTACAACAGGAGCCACCGTAAAATTTTTTTACATCAATATAATATTCGCCATCATTATTCTTTAAAAATCCAGATCTTTTAAGT